>NZ_JBEEAC010000021.1:0-126774 GCF_040120695.1 Plantactinospora sp. B6F1
CTACGCTGTGGCACACGGCCACCGCACGATCTTCGGTTGTCCTCACAAACCATCGATGATCAACGCGGTGGCCGTCCTCATGCCCACGCCACGCCCATGGCCGAAGCCAAGTGACGTTGGAGTACTAGGAGACCACCCGGCCCGCTAGCCACCCGGCGGCCTCGATCAGCTCCCTTTCCCTCGATCGGCTCGACGAGCCCCCGCAGCATTCGCAGCGACCGACCCCGAGGTCGGTGCGACCGAGCGCCAGGTTTCCCCGTTTTGGACGGCGACCGTGACCTCGACTCCAGGAGACGGCAACAGACGGTTGCCGAGCAGCCCGGGATTCGGCTCGATGCGCTGGCCGGCGACGAGGTCGAGCCGGAAGCGCTGGACTATGCCGCCGACCACGGACCGGAACGCGTGCCGTGCCAGCGACTTGCCGATGCAGGACCGCTCGCCGGTGCCCCAGGGCTGGAAGGCGCCGGGCCGGTAGGCCGACCCGCCGAGGAAGCGCCGCGGGCGGAACTCGAGCGGGTCCTCGAACGACCGGACGCTGCGCTGCGTCACCCAGGGCACCAGGAGCAGAGGCGCGCCGACCGGCAGTAGATGACCACCGACCTCGAGCGGGCTGATGGTCCCCTTGAACTCCCAGGCCGCCGCCGGATACAGCCGCATCGCCTCGTTGAGCACCGCCTCCAGGTACGGCAGGCGGCGGGCGTCCTCGGGGCGAGGTATCCGGCCGTCGAGCGTTGCGTTTAGCTCGTCGACCAGTTCGCGGGCCGGCCCGGGATTGAGCGAGAGCAGCAGCAGCGCCCACACCATCGCCGACGCCAGCGAGGTCAGGCCCGCGAAGTGCAGTTGCAGCACGAAGTCGCGGACCAGCGCAGGCTCCGGGGACAGGCCCGCATTCTCGACCTCCGCCAGCACCGCCTGAGCCAGCGAGTAGCGAGTCGGCTGGACCCGGCCGGTCGCGATCGCGGTGATCCGGGCGTCGATCGCCGCTCGGCCGGCCTGCAGCTCGGCACGCCGCGCGAGCCCCGGCACCGGAAACGGCAGGTAGGTGGTGGCGATGCGCTGGGGAGTCGACTCCAGGACGTCGATGTAGGTGTCGACCGCAGCGTCGACCTCCGGTGCGGCGGCCGCGATGTCCACACCGAACATGTACGTCTTGAAGATGCGGCGGGTGAGCGCCGTGATCTCCGGCAGCAGGTCGAGCCGGGTGCCGGGCCGCCAGGTGTCGACCAGCCGCTGGGTCTCGTCGATCGCGATCGTGACATAGGAGGCAAGGGAGTGCTGGCCGAGGGCGCGGTGACAGATGCGACGGTACCGCGCATGCTCCTCCCCCGTCGAGTTGAGCGGCCCGCGGCCCTGGATGTCGTCGCGCGGTTGCATTTCGACGCCGGCGGCGCCGGTAATCTCGACCCCTCCGCCGAGGGCCCTGTGGACCGCCTCGACCTCGTCCGGGCCGAACACCGCGATCACCCGGCGGCCGTTGAGCGGCAGCGCCACGAGGTCGCCATAATCGCGGTGTGCCCGTTCGAGAGACCGCAGGGGACGGCGCAGGAACGACCATTGCTGGCGCGGCAACATCATGGGGTGCGGGCCTGGAATCTGCACTACGGCCATTCTTCACGTCCACTCCACCGGTTGAAACAACGAATTCTGTCACGGGTCGGCGATCGGCATCCCTCATAACGGCACACGCGGTCGGTGACCCCACTATGGAAAGCGACCGGGTCGGGCCTGCGTAGTTCCATGGTGACGCGCCGGCATGCGCCTGTCGAGTCCTCGCGTGCGCGGCGCGGCGACTGCAACGATTAACTTTACTCATTGGCGAATCTCAGATATGTGAGCGCGCTATCACAGACCGCATACGGCCGGTTGACGCGCCGTTTGGATGCTGCTATTCTTCGAGTGAAGTCGATCTCTCTAGGGGATCGATTAACCCCAATGCAGAAACACCAACGTCATCACCGGGGGTCTCCGTGTCCAACGTGAAGTTGACAAACGCAGCCCGCCTCAATGGCTCAGCCAGAATGAGAGCCGACGACACCGCGCCCGAGGCAAAGGCCATTCCACAGCTGCATCGGCGACAGATACTCGTGACTCGGGTGGGCCTCGAGATTCCGTCGGACACGACATTTGACGGCTGGAAAGCCGCCGGACAGCAGCTGTCCCGGATCGTCGACTCGTCCGCGTGGTGCCTCGGCGACTGGCTGGTCTACGGCAAGAACCGGTATGCCGACCGCTACCTGCACGTCATTCAGCTCGCCAACCTCGACTACCAGACGCTGCGGAACTACGCGTGGGTGGCCCGGCGGTTCAGCATCGAGCGCAGGCGTCCGTCGCTCAGCTTCCAGCACCACGCGGAGGCGGCCTCGCTGCCCCAGCCCGAGCAGGACCAGTGGCTGGACCAGGCGGAGGAGCACGGCTGGTCGCGCAACCAGCTGCGCCGGCAGATCCGGGTGAGCCGCGCCGGCGAGCTGCCGTCGACGCCGAGCAACGCGGTGCTGCCGCGACTGTACGTTCCGGGCGAGCGGTTCCGGCGCTGGCGGGCAGCGGCCGACCAGTCCCGCATCGAATTCGAGGCGTGGATCCTCGACGCCCTGGACACGGCCGCCACCCAGACGCTCGCCGCCGACGATTCCGACGCCGGCGAGGAGCCCGCAAGCGCGTGAACTTGGCGCCGGGCGGCCGGTGCGCCACGACGGCAATCCATGTGTCGCCAGCCATGTCTCGCCAGCGAGACAGGAGCGCGCCCGCCCAAAGATCAGGCCCGGAGGTGTGCTTTGCCCGACACGATCGACGACACGGCCGGCGTACCGCAGATGCGTGCCGGCTTGAGCCCGGCCCGAGCCGCGCTGCTTCGGCGCTGGACGCAGGGCCGCTCCGCGACGGAGGTGGTGGTGCCCCGCCGCCGCGGCACCGGGCCCGCCCCGCTGTCCTTCTCTCAGGAGCGGCTCTGGATCCTGGACCGGTTGCTCGGCGCCGGTCATGCGTACAACACGATCCCGCTGGTCGCCCGGCTCCGCGGGCCGCTCGACGTGACGCTCTTCGAGCGGAGCCTGGCCGCCGTCGCCGCCCGTCACGAGGTGATGCGCAGCCGGATCGAGCTGGTCGACGGCGAACCGGTGCAGGTCGTGCTGCCCAACGTGCCGATCGTCGTGGACGCGGTCGACCTGCGCGCGGTGCCCGACCCGGCCGCCGAGGCGCTGCGGCTGGCCCGCGCCCAGCGCGGCGAGTCCTTCGACCTGGCCACCGGCCCGCTGTTTCGCACCCGGCTCTTTCGGGTGGCGGACGACGAGCACATTCTGCTGCACCTGATGCACCACACCATCTCCGACGGCTGGTCGGACGACGTCCTGATCCGGGAGATCGCCGCGGTGTACCGGGCGCTGGCCGACGGCCGGAGTCCGGATCTTCCCGCGTTGCCCATCCAGTACGCCGATTATGCGGTGTGGCAACGGCAACGGCTGACGGGTGAGCACCTCGACCGGCTGCTCGGCTACTGGCGCGATCGGCTCGAGGACGCGCCTCGCGCGCTGGACCTGCCCACCGACCGTCCCCGGCCGGCCGTTCAGCGCCTGATCTCCGACACCCGGACGGTACGGGTGCCGGCCGGCGTCACCGGGCGGCTGAAGGCGCTCGCCCGCGAGGCGGACGCGACGCTGTTCATGGTCGTGCTCGCCGCGGTGGACGTGTTGCTGGCCCGCTACAGCGGGCAGACCGACATCGTCGTCGGCTCGCCGGTGGCCAATCGCACCCAGTCTCAGACCGAACGCCTGATCGGCTGCTTCGTCAATACCCTGGTGCTGCGCTGCGACCTGGACGGCAACCCCACGTTCCGCCGGCTGCTGGGCCGGGTCCGGCAGGTGGCGCTGGGCGCGTACCACCATCAGGAGTTGCCCTTCGAGCGCCTCGTGGAGGAGCTGCAGCCCGACCGGGACAGCAGCCGCAACCCGCTGTTCCAGGTGATGGTCGCGCTGCAGAACAGCCCGCCGGCCGACCTGACGTTCGGCTCCTTCCGGCTCAGCCCGATCGAGCTGGACAACGGCGTGGCGAAGTTCGACATCACGGTCGACCTGCGGGAATTCGAGGGCGAGCTGGTCGGGCGCATCCAGTTCGACGCCGACCTGTTCGACCCGCAGACCTGCGACCGGATGTCCGCGCACCTCGGCACGCTCCTGGCCGGTATCGCGGCGGCGCCGGACACGGCGATCGCCGACCTGCCTCTGTTGGACGAGGCGCAGCTGGACCTGTTGACCCGGCAGTGGAACGACACCGCCGCCGACCACGACCTGGAGCCGTTGCACCGCACCATCGAGCGATGGGCGGCCACCCGGCCCGACGCGATCGCGGTGACCGCCCCGGACGGCCAGCTGACCTACCGGGAGCTGAACGCGCGCGCGGAGCGGCTGGCCGCGCGGCTGCACCGGGCCGGTGCCGGCCCGGACGTGCTGATCGGGCTCTGCGTGCAGCGGTCGGTGCTGCTGCCGCTCGGCATCCTCGGCATCCTCAAGGCCGGAGCGGCGTACCTGCCGCTGGATCCCGCCCATCCCGCCGAGCGCATCGAGTACATGCTGCGGGACGCCGCCGTGCCGCTGGTGGTGAGCACCACCGGGAACGCCGGCCTCCTGCCCCGGTCGGGCCCGCCGGCGATCCTGCTGGACGAGGTGCCCGAGCAGCCGCTGCCGGCCGTGCCGGTCGCGCCCGCCGGCGGTCCGGCCGGGCTGGACAACCTCGCCTACGTCATCTACACCTCGGGCTCGACCGGGCGCCCGAAGGGCGTGATGATCTCGCATCGCGCGGTGGCGAACATGATCCGTTCGACGCTGGACGAGATCGGCACGGTCGACGGCGATGCCGTGCTGCAGTTCGCCACGGTGTGCTTCGACGTGTCCGTGCTGGAGATCTTCGGCGCACTCTGTTCCGGCGCCCGGCTGGTCGTCCCAGACGGCGAGACGGTGCTCGATCCGGCGGCGCTCACCGGGCTGACCCGGCGCGAGCAGGTCACCGTCGCCGACATTCCACCGGCCGTCCTGCACATGCTCGACCCGGCCGCGATGCCGTCGCTACGCATCCAGTTCATCGGCTGCGAGGCCTTCGGCGGCCCGCTGGCCACCCGATGGCAGCAACCGGGACGGCGGCTCATCAACGGGTACGGGCCGACCGAGGCGACCGTGATGATGACGCTGATGGAGCTCGACCAGCCGTACGAGCGGATGCCGCCGATCGGTCGTCCCATGCCGAACCATCAGGTTCACCTGCTCGACCAGGGGCTGCGTCCGGTGCCGGTCGGCGTGCCGGGCGAGCTGTACATCGGCGGAACGGGTCTGGCCCGCGGTTACCTGAACCGGCCCGGCCTGACCGCCGACCGCTTCGTCCCGGACGGTTACGGCGGCACGCCCGGCGCACGCCTGTATCGCACCGGCGACCTGGCGCGGCACCGGGCGGACGGGATCCTCGAGTTCGTCGGCCGGGCCGACCGACAGGTGAAGATCCGCGGCCTGCGCATCGAGGTCGGCGAGATCGAGGCCGTGCTTGAGCAGCACCCCGCGGTGTCCCGGGCCGTGGTCGTGGTCCGCGAGACGCCGGCCGAGTCCAAGCACCTGGTGGCGTACGCCCAGCCGGAAGCCGGCGAGCCGGCAGGGCCGGACGAGCTGCGCGACTGGCTACGCCGGCGCCTGCCCAGCTACATGGAACCCAGGCTCATCGTGCCGGTCGACGAGCTGCCGCTGATGCCCAGCGGCAAGGTGGACCGGGCGGCCCTGCCCGACCCGGACAAGCTGGCCGCACCGGCCGACCGGCCGCACACGCCGCCGCGCACCGACCTGGAACGCACCCTGCTGGAGCAAGTCTTCGGGGTCGTCCTGGGCACTCGGGACATCGACGTGAACGAGAGCTTCTTCCAGCTCGGCGGCAACTCGCTGCAGCTCGCGCACCTGCAGTCGCGCATCGTCGAGACGCTCGGCGTGGAGATCCCGTTGCGTACGCTGTTCGCGACCCCGACCGTGGCCGCGCTCGCCGGCCACCTCGCCGATCTGGTGCCGGCGGACCCTACGGCGCCGGCGCGGGACCTGGCCGACGGCGAACGGGTTCCGCTCACCGCACAGCAGCGGTGGTGGTGGCGCACGGCGGGGCGCTACAACAAGCCGATGGCTGCCCGGCTGCGCGGCTTCGTCGATCCCGAGGCGGTGACCGGGGCCGTACGCCAGGTGGTGGCCCGGCACGAGACGCTGCGCACCACGTTCGACACCGACGGACCGGAGCCGGTCGGCGTGGTGCACGCCGACCTTCCCCCCGACGTCGCCGAGGTGGATCTGTCGGACGCCGGCTGGAGCGCCGTCGCCGAGGCATTCGCGGCGGAGGTCGCACACATCTTCGATCTGCGGCACGGCCCACTGGTGCGGCTGCGGCTGCTCCGCCTGGCCCCCTACGACCAGCTGATCGTGGTCACCGTGCACCCGCTGCTGTGGGACGGCTGGTCCCGTGCCGTGCTCGCGCACGAGCTGCTGTCCTTCGCCGACGCGGTCGCGGTGGACGAGCCACCTGCCGCGCTACCGATCCAGTACCGGCATTGCGCTTACGGGCAGGCGGACGAGACGGCGAACGCCGAGTCCCTGGCGTACTGGACCGGCGTTCTGGCCGGTGCGCCCGCTCCCCTGGCGCTGCCCGGGCGCGAAACCGCGACGCCGGCCGCCGCCCCCCGGCCCGGCGCGACACACCGGTTCGCCGTCGACGAGAAGGTGACCGCCGCGCTGGACGGCGTGCAGCGCGAGACCGGCGCGTCGATGTTCGTGCTCACGTTCACCGCCTTCGTCGTGACCCTCTCGGCGATGACCGGTGAGCAGGACGTGGTGGTCGGCGTGCCCCTCGCCAACCGGGTCCGGCCCGGCACGGCGGGACTCGTCGGCAACTTCGTCAGCACCATGCCGCTGCGGATCCGGCTGACCGGGCTCGTCAGCCTTCGCGACGTGCTCGACCAGGTACGCGAGCGAGTGGTCGAGGCGTACGCCCACCAGGAGGTCCCGGCCGAGGCGTTGTGCCTTGCCCTCGACCCGGACGGCGCCCGCCTCCCGTTCGGGATCACCTTCGATCTGCTGACCGAGGCGACCCGGTTGCGGCCCGCGCCCGGCATCGACCTGACACCGGTAGAGCTGGACACGGCGTATGCGGACTTCGACCTAACGCTCGCCATGGAGCGGCGGCCGGACGGTTTGCACGGCACGGTGAGCCATGCGACGGACGCCTACCCGGCCGCCACCGCGGTGGAGCTGGCCGACCGGTACGGCACGGTGCTCAGCGCGCTCGCCCGCGATCCGCGTACCGGTATCGCGGAGCTGCACGGCGCCGCGCGAGCCGTCGTGCCGGAGCTGTCCACATGAAAGACTCGCCGCATGGCAGAACTGCACGATGTCGTCGTCGACTGCGAACACCCTGCCGCGCAGGCCCGCTTCTGGGCCGCCGCCCTGAACGGGTACCGGGTGGCCCCGTACGACGAGGCCGAGCTGAAGCGACTGCGGGAGAACGGCATCGACGACCCCGAGGACGATCCGAGCGTGCTGGTGGAGTCGGACCCGGGAGTGCGCCCGCGCTTCTGGTTCCAGCTCGTTCCGGAGAAGAAGACCACGAAGAACCGGGTTCACGTCGACCTGCGGGCCGACGACCGGGCGGCCGAGGTGGCCCGCCTGGTCGGCCTTGGCGCGTCGGTGATCAGCGAGTTCGACGTCTGGACGTTGCTGGCCGATCCGGAAGGCAACGAGTTCTGCGTGCGCGACTGATCGTCACCGGCTGCCGGTCCGTCCGCCGCGCGTATGCACAGCGGCATCCGAGGAGGAAGCGATGGACGAGCAGGTGGAGCACGAGTCCTACCAGGTCGTGCGCAACGACGAGGAGCAGCACTCGATCTGGCCCGAGCAGCGCCCGCTGCCGGACGGCTGGCATCAGGTCGGGTTCGCCGGCGGCAAGGACGCCTGCCTGGCCCACATCGAGCAGGTTTGGACCGACATGCGGCCGCTGAGCCTGCGCCGGGCCATGGCCGCGGCGCCGGCGCTGCCCGCCGGGGAGCCCGCCGACGACGGGCCGGACCTGCTCGACCGGCTCTCCGCGGGCGAGCACCCGGTGGAGGTGGTGCTCCGGCCGCGGGCCGACCCGGCCCGCCTGCGCGACGCGATCGACGCCCGATACGTACACCTGCGGTTCTCCGGCACGAACGGCGGCACCGAGCTGGGCGTGCGGCTCACTCCGGAGACCGACGCGTCCGCGGCGGACTTCGCGGCCGGCACCGGCACCGTCACCCTCGTCGGCACGCTGACGCTCGATTTCCGGGCGGCCACCTGCCGGGCGCTGGTCGACGTCGGTACGCTCGCCGGGCGGGGAAGTCTGCAGGCTGCCTGATCCGCGACGCGCGACGGCGCCCCGGCCGCATCGGCCGGGGCGCCGCTTCGTGCATGCCGGTCAGGCGGACGGTGAACCGGCAGTGGCGCGACGCACCGCGGCCGCGAACGACAGCAGCCGGTCGTCGTCGAAGATGAGGCGCAGCGAGAGGTCGACGCCGTACCGCTCGCTGAGCCTTCTGGTCATTCTCGCCGCGAGCAGCGAGTCGCCGCCGAGCTCGAAGAACCGGTCGTGGCGGGCGATCGGATGCACGCCGATCAGGTCCTGCCACACCTGGGCCACCGCTGTCTCCGTCGCACCGTGCGGTGGCTCGCCGGCATCCGGGATCACCTCGGGCACCGGCACCGCTGCGAGCCCGACGCGGTCCACCTTGCCGCTCGCCGTCCGTGGGAACGCATCCAGCGTGACGAACGCGGCCGGCACCATGTATTCCGGCAGCCGGCGGCGCAGGGCCGCGCGGAGGGCGCCGGTGTCCGGGTCGGCCTCCCCGGGCCGCCATCGCAGGTACGCCACGAGCCGCCGGTCGGGTGCGTCGCCGTGCCCGGTCAGATGGACGACCGCCTCGGCGATCCCGGGCACGGCCAGCAGGGCGGACTCGATCTCGCCCGGCTCCACCCGATGTCCACGGATCTTGACCTGCTGGTCCAGCCGCCCCAGCACGTCCAGCCCGTACGGCGTCCACCGGCCCCGGTCCCCGGTGCGGTACTGGCGTTCTCCCGGCCGGCCCGCCGGGTCGGGGACGAAGACCGAGGCGGTGAGGCCGGGCCGGCCCAGGTATCCCCGGGACACTCCGACGCCGGGGGACACGATCTCGCCGACGACGTCCGGCGGCACGGGTACGAGGTCACGGGCGAGCACCACGATGCGTGAGCCGGGCAGCGGATAGCCGGCGGTCACCACGGACACCTCGCGGTCGAGCTCCGTCCAGGTCGAGCAGAAGCTGTCCTCGGTCGTGCCGTACAGGTTGATGACCCGTCCCGGCCCGCGGGTCCAGACGCGCCGGGCCAGCGGCGCGGAGAGCGGCTCGCCGCCGAGGGCCACGCTGCGTACCCCGCCGGGCCACCCGTCGATGTCGAGCAGTGCGGCCATCGCGGACGGCACCGTCGTCACCAGAGTCACCCTGTCCCGGTCCGGCAACGTGGGCAGCTCGAGCACCGACTCGGCCAGAACCACGGTGCCACCGGCCGTCAGCGGGGCGAACAGCTCGAACAACGACAGGTCGAAGACGAGCGAGGTTGCGCCGAGGACGCCGGCCATCTCGTCCGCGCCGAACGCCTGCCGGCCCCACGCGATCCTGGCGAGCGCCCCGCGGTGGGTCACCCCGACGCCCTTCGGCCGGCCGGTGGAGCCCGACGTGTACAGCACGTACGCCAGCTGGTCGACGCTGAGCAGGGCGGGATCGTCGAGCGCCAGACAGGTGCGGCCCGCCGCGGCCACCGCGTCGTCGATCGTCACCACCGGCACGTCGTAGGCGTCGAGCCAGGTCGCCGTGTCGGCGTCGGTGAGCAGCAGCCGGGCGCCGGCGTCGGCGAGCATCTCGGCGCGGCGTTCAGCCGGGTCGCTGTCGCGAAGCGGCAGGTAGGCGGCCCCGGCGGCGAGAACGCCGAGCATGGCGACCGGCAGGTCGACGGTGCGCCGGTGGCAGATGGCCACGCGGTCCTCGACGCCCACCCCGAGGCTGCGCAGCCCGGCCGCCAACCGGCGCACCCGGCGCTCCAGCGCCCCGTAGCTGAGCGATTCCTCGGGCGCCGCGACCGCGATCCGATCGGGGTAGCGGGACGCCCCCGTCAGAATCGCCCCGTGCAGCCAGGGCGAGCCGAGATCGGGCACCTCACCGCCGTCGCACCAGCCGGCCAGCAGCGCGCGGTCGGCCGCGTCCATCAGGTCGAGGCGCTCCAGCGGAACGTCCGGGGCGGCGACCCCGGCGGCGCAGAGCCGGAGCAGCTGGTCGGCGAGGCGGTCCATGGTGGACGCATCGAAGAGGTCCGCGTCGTATTCGAAGGCGACCTCCAGCGGGCCGGGCCGGGCCGCAGCGCCGATCAGCACGCTGAGATCGAACTTCGCGACACCGGTCGGTATCGGCGTGACCTCGGCGCGCACGCCGTCCAGCCAGAACTCGGCGGTGGCCGGCTGCTCGCCGAGCATCACCTGGAACAGCGGGTTGGCCAGGGCCGGGTGACCGGCCCCGGTGGCCTGGACGACCTCGGCGAACGGGACGTCATCGTGCGCGATCGCCTCGAACAGCTCGGCCCTGGTGCGGGTGAGCATGGCGCGCAGCGACGGCATGCCGGTCAGATCGGCCCGGAAGACGACGGTGTTCACCAGGGCGCCGAACACCTCGGCGGTGCCGCTCGCCCCGCGGCCGGCCACGGCGACGCCGAGGCCGAAACGGTGCTGGCCGGCGCGCCGGCCGAGCACCGCGCTCACCAGCACGGTCACCGCCATGGAACGGGTCGCGCCGGTCTCGGTGCACAATGCGTCGAGCCCGGCGAGCGCTTCACCCGCCAGGGTACGGCGCACGGTTGCGGCGCGACGGGACGCGACCGCCGGCCGGGGGCGGTCGGTGGGCAGCGCAAGCTCGGGCAGACCGGCCAGCCGGTCCCGCCACCAGTCCAGCTCAGCCCCGGCTTTGCCGCGCGCGGTCGATTCGGCGTGCTGCCCCGCCGCGATGGCGACGCTCGAGCCGGCCGGCGGCAGCGGACGGTCCGTGGCGTACGCCCGGCCCAGGTCGCGGGCGAGCAGATCGAGCGACCAGCCGTCGCAGATCGCATGGTGCGCCACGAAGATCAGGTGGTGGTCGCCGGTGGGCGCGCGCAGCAGCCGTGCCCGCCACGGCGACGCGGCCGTCAGGTCGAACGGGGCGGTCGCCGCCTCCGCCGCCAGCCGGGGGATATCCGCCTCGTTCGCCTCCTCGACGGGAAGGTGCACCGGCGCCGCCGGACCGACCCGCTGCCTGAGGTTCCCCTCCCGGGTCTCCAACCGCACCCGCAGGCCGTCGTGCCGGTCGACGACCGCCCGCAGCGCCCGCTCCAGCCGACCGGGGTCGAGCGGCCCGCGCAGGCGCACCTGCCCGGCGATGTGGTAGGCCGGGCTGTCGGGAGCCAGCGCCTGCAACAGGCACAGCCGCTCCTGGGTCGGCGACAGCGGGTAGAAGGCGTCGTCCGTGGCCGGTGCGGGGGCGACCGGCGACGCGCCCGCCTCGTCCAGTCGCGCGGCCAGCCCGGCGATGGTCGGTTGGTCCAGCAACCGGCCCAGCGGAAGGCGCACCGCCGTCCGTTCCTCGACGGCGGTCAGCAGCCGCATCGCGAGCAGGGAGTGCCCACCCGTCATGAAGAAGTCCGCGTCCGGGTCCGGGTCGGTGACGCCGAGCAGGTTGGCCCAGATCTCGGCGACGGTCCGCTCGGTCGGCGTGCGGGGGGTCCGCCGCGCCGGAACGTGCTCCGCCGGCACCGGAACCCGGGCCAGCGCTTCCCGGTCGAGCTTGCCGCGGGCGTTGCGGGGCAGCGCGTCCAGCGCCAGCCACCGAACCGGCACCATGGCCGCCGGCAGCGCAGCGGCCACGTGGGCGCGCAGTACGGCGGCGTCGGCGTCGCCGACGACGTACGCGGCCAGCGCGGCATCCGGCTCGCCGGCCCGGTGCACGACGACGGCGGCCTCGCGCACGCTGGGATGGGCGCCGAGAACCGCCTCGATCTCGTCGAGCTCGATCCGCACCCCGCGCACCTTGACCTGCCGGTCACCGCGGCCGAGATAGATCAGGTGACCGTCGTGCCGCCGGCGGACCAGGTCGCCGGTGCGATAGGCGCGGGTGCCCGGCGCGCCGGCCGGGTCGGGGCCGAACCGGTCGGCGGTCGCAGCGGCGTCGGCCAGGTAGCCACGAGCCACCTGGGCGCCGCCGAGATACAGCTCGCCGGGCTCGCCCGTGCCGGCCGCCCGGCCGCCGGCCGCCCGCACCCGGGCGCCGACCGCGGGCAGACCGGTGCCGATGGTGACCAGCCGGCGATCGGCCGGGTCCTGTTCGGCGACGGTGGCGTAGGTGGTGGCCTCGGTCGGGCCGTACAGGTTGACGATCCGGCCGACATCGGCGTGTGCCAGGTCGCGGACCAGGGCGGCGGGCAGCGGCTCGCCCGCCAGGTTCACCGCGCCGACGCCCGCCGGCAGGCCGTCGGCGACCAGCTGGGCGGCGATGGAGGGCACCGTGTTGAGCAGGGTCACGTGTTCCCGCTCGGGCAGGCGCGATAGTTGCAGGGCATCCTCCGCGATGATCACGGTGCCGCCCGCCGCCACCGTAACGAGGAGCTCGAATACGGAGAGGTCGAACGTGAGCGGGGTGCCGGCCAGGACGCCGGCGAGCTGGCCGGCCGGGTATGCCCGCACACCCCAGCCGATGAACGCGGCGAGGTTGCGCCGGGTCATCGCGACGCTCTTTGGCCGGCCCGTCGACCCGGAGGTGAACAGCACGTGGGCCAGTTGCTCGGGGTGCGGGGCCGACCCGGCCGGGGACCCGCCGCCCGCGGCGTCGCCGTCGTCGAGCAGCAGCACGGGCCAGCCGGCCGGCACCTGGCCCACGGTGGCCCGGGTGGCGAGGGCGAGTGCGAGGCGCGCGTCACGCCGGATCGCGTCCAGCCGGGCGGGCGGCAGCGTGAGGTCGACGGGGCAGTACGCGCCACCGGCCCGCAGGATGCCGAGCAGCGCGACGAGCAGCTGCGGCGTGCGCGGCACGGCCACGCCGACGCAGACCTCGGGACCCACCCCGCGCGCGGCAAGGCGGGCGGCAAGACCGGTGGCCTGCCGCCAGAGCCCACGGTAGGTGAGCGCCGACGGTCCCTGCCGCACGGCGACCGCGTCCGATCGGGAGTGCTCCCGGATGCGGTCCAGCACGTCACGGAAGGGCCCGGCGGCCGGCAGCGGCTCGGTGCCGGCGCGCGCTACGGTCACCGGCGCAGACGGGTCGGCCAAGGCGCTCCGGAGCGTGGCGACGTACTCGTCGAGCATCGCCGCGGCCGTCGCCTCGTCGAACCGGTCGGCGTCGTACCGCAGCGCCACGACGGTGCCCGCCTCGGTTTCCCCGACCTCCACTGTGAGTTCGACCGCGCTGCCCGTCGACGGCAACGGCAGCGTCTCGGCCCGCAAACCGCCCAGGTCGAGCAGCACGCCGGGCAGGCCGAGGGCGAGGCCCACGGTGCCCGCCGGGGCGAAGGCGGGCGGGCGGTGGTAGACGAACAGCACGTCGAAAAGCGGGTTCCGCCCGTCCCGGCGGGAGGCGCCCGCAGCCTCCACGATCTCGGCGAACGGCAGCGCCTGGTGGTCGAGGGCGGCGGTCACCGCCCGGTGCGCACGGCGCACCAGCTCGGCGAGGCTGCCCGCCGCCCCGTCGAGGCGCAACGGCACGGAGTTCGCCAGGAAGCCGACCACGCCGCGCAGGGCCGGTGTCCCCCGGCCCGCGACCGGCGTGCCGAGCACGACGTCACCGCCGCCGGCATAGCGCGCCAGCTGCGCGGCCAGCGCGGCGACCAGCACGGTGTACGCGGTGGTGCCCAGCCTCGTGGCCGCGGCGGCGAGCGCGTCGCCCGGCAGGTCGCCGGCCGTACGTCGGACGACGCCGACGTGCTCGGCCGACATTCCGCTCGCCGGGTAGTCCGCCGGGAGGGTGGCGTGCCCGGCCTCGTAGCCGTGGAAGGCAGCGGCCCACCATTCGCGCAGCCGCTCCCACGCCTCGACGTCGCCCGGACCGGGCAGCCGGCCCGGCTCGGGCAGCACCGGCTCGGCACCGGAGCGCAGCGCGCGGTAGATCTCGGCGAACTCGGCGAGCAGCAGCGCGGCCGACCAGAGGTCCACCGCCGCGTGGTGCACCGCGACGGCGAGAATCCGGCCGGCGTCGGTCTCGACGAGCGCGGCACGCAACAGCCCTGCGGCGGCCGGGTCGAAGGGGGCGTTGGTGACCTGGTGGACCGCCGCGTCGACCGCTTCGGCCCGGCGCCCGCGCAGGTCGATACGTCTCAGCACCGGTGACGGCGGCGGCTCGCCGGCCGCTCCGGCGGTCGTGGCGCGCAGGGCGGGATGCCGGTCGAACAGCAGGCGCAGCGTCTGCTCCAAGGCGTCCGGATCCACGTCGCCGCCGAGCCGGAACGCGCGGCCGAGCACGTGCATCGTGGTGCCGGCGTGGTACCGCTCGAGGTAGCGGATGCCGTCCCCGTTGGCCTCGGCCATCGCGCCGCCGCTGGCGGTGCCCGTCGCGGCCGCCCCGCCCTGCCCTTCGGCGATCAGCGTGGCCAGTGCGATAACCGACGGCGCGGCCATGAGGTCGGCCACCAGCACCTCGACACCCCAGTGGGTGGCGATGTCGCCCTGAAGCTGCAGGAGCGCGAGCGAGTCGAGGCCGAGTTCGAGCAGGGAGACGTCGCCGCGCGGCTCCGCGACCCCGCCCACGGCCGCGACCCGGGCACACAGGTCGGCCACGATCCCGGCGAGCCCCTCGGGCGCGTCGGCGGATGCCTCGAAGGTTCCGCCGGCGGGCCGGTCCTCGTGCAGTACCGGAAGCTCCTTGCGCCGGTACCGGTCCCGGGCGACGGACCTGCGGACCTTGCCGCTGGTAGTCCGCGGGAGACCGCCCCGGCGAACCAGCAGCAGCGCCGCCGGGCTCGCCTCGGTGGCCGCGAGGATCGCGGCCCGCGCCCGCGAGAAGAAATCGGCCGGCAGCTCCACACCGCGGGCCGGAGCCTCTATCGCGGCGACCAACTGCTCCCCCGCCGACCCGTCGGCCGGCTCGACCGCGAACGCAGCGGCCGCGGACCCGCACAGCACCGGATCGACGCCGCGCAGGATCTCCTCGACGTCCTCCGCGTGGATGTTGCGGCCTCGCACCACGACGATGTCCTTGAGCCTGCCGGTGATGAACACCTCGCCGTTGACGATCCGGCCGATGTCGCCGGTCCGCAGCCCGTCCGTCCGATACACGGCGGCGGTCTCGGCGGGCCGCCGCCAATAGCCGGCGGTCACGCTCGGACCCCGCAGGACCAGCTCGCCGGTCTCGCCGGGGTCGGCCGGGACGCCGGTCTCCGGGTCGAGCACAGTGAGCGTCTGGCCGCCCAGCACCGAGCCGTTGGACACCCGCTCCGGCACATCGGGCGCGTCGTCCGCCCGGAAACGCAGGCCGCCGAGGCGCGCGCCGCCGCTGACGATGAGGGTCGCCTCGGCCATGCCGTAGCAGGGGTAGAACGCCTCGGGCCGGAAGCCGGCGACCGCGAACGCCTCGGCGAACCGGCGCAGCGTACCGGCCCGGACCGGTTCCGCACCGGTGAACGCGACAGCCCACGCCGAGAGGTCGAGGGCGGCCCGCTCGTCGGCCGGGATGCGCTCGACGCACAGGTCGAACGCGAAGTTCGGGCCGCCGGACACCGTCACCCGGCCCTCGCTGACCAGCCGCAGCCAGGCCAGTGGCCGACGGACGAACGCCTCGGCCGGCATCAGGGTCATCGACATGCCCGACCACAGGGGCGACAGCATGCCGCCGACCAGACCCATGTCGTGGTAGGGCGGCAGCCAGACCAGGGCCCGGTCCGCCGGCGTGAGCGTCATTCCGTCGGTGATGGCGGCGGTGTTGTGCGCAAGGTTCGCGTGGGTCACCATGACGCCCTTGGGGACCCCGGTCGAGCCCGAGGTGTACTGCAGCACGGCGAGTTCCGACCCGGCGGGCTCGGTGCCCGCTTCGGTCGGCCGGGCCAGGCCGGCCAGGCCGTCCGGCCCGAACGCGGCCACGGCGCCGGCGTCGCGCACGATCGGGTGGTCGGCCAGCTCGGCCGTCTGCAGCGGCCGGCCGCCCCGGGGCGGCAGCGGCACGGCCACCAGTCCCGCCGCCAGAATGCCGAGGAAATTCACCAGGTAGTCGAGGCCGCCCGGGATGGCGAGCGCCACCCGTTGACCGGGCGCCCAGGACTCACGCAGCCGCGCGGCGACCTCCGCCACGCGGGTGGCCGCGTCGGCATAGGTGAGATCGCGCAGCGCCCCGGTGGCGGTGTCGAGGTCGCGGTATCCCACCCTCGCCGGCTCGCGCTCCGCACGCCGTAGCAGGGCGTCGATCAGCGGGCGGCTGTCGCCGGTCACGACGCGCCCAGCGGCCGCGCGCCGGCGGCGGTCAACGGGCGCGGATCGCCCGGCGGCTCGTCGAGCCGGCGGATTGCGGCGGTGAGCCGGTCCAGCACGTCCTCGTGGTCGGCGAGCAGCAGGCGGGTCCGGCGGCTCAGCTCCGCGGCGTAGTTGTCGCCGGTGGTGGAACTGTGCGCGCCGAAGATGCGCAGCCCGGTCCACTGGTGGGCCAGCCGGTCGACCTGTCGCCCGGCATGCACCAACGCATCGCAGCGCAACCGGTTCCCCGTCACCCGCAGGAAGTCCGCGTGCAGTGCCGCCGCTCCCTGCGCCGCCCAGCCGACGCCGTACAGCTCCGCCAGTGCGCCGGCCCGGTCGTCCCGCCCAGCCACGTCGGCCAGCCAGTGGCGCAGGCCCGCCAGCCCACCGCGGCGCGGGTCGCCGGGCTCCAGCCAGCCACGGACGTTGTGCGCCACGACCCCGCCCACCCAGGCCGCGGTGGCCTTCGGCGCCGTTCCGGTGAACTCGACGTCGATCCAGCGGTGCCGGATCCGGTGGCCGGCGAAAAAGTAGTCCCTGGTGTTGGGCCGGGCCTCGTTCGCCGAGCCCCGGGCGCGCAGGAAGTCGTCAAGCGCGAGGGGCCCGGTGAACAGCGGCGGTGTGGCCTCCAGCAGGTAGACCTCCCGTGCCTCGTCGTCGAAGCCCCACACCACGACCAGATGCGCGGCGTGCACGTCACCGAACGCCGGCCGGATGGGCATGTAGAAGTTGTCCACCGCGGCGAGCACCGGACGGCCGTCCTGGATGGACGCCCGGATGCCGGCCCAGGCCTCCTGCGCGTCCGCCGGCTCCTGCCACCGCGCCCGCACCGGATGGAACGGGAAGAGGTTCTCCCCCAGGGTCGGCCGGGGCGCCGGGTGGTAGTACTCCTCGCCACTCACCCGCGCCGGGTCGTGGTGGAACTCCCATCCCGCGCCGAGCGCCTCCACCGGGTCGAAGCCCTGGCGCAGCAGCAGCGTGCCGAAGCAGTCGTGCAGGCAGTTGCCGAGGTCGTGGAACCAGAACGGGACGTCCTTCAACAGCACCTTCATCGGCTAGTTCCATCCGTTGGCGGCGAGCGTCATCGCGAAGACGTGGATCGCGATGTTGTGTGGCAGACGCAGGTATGCCAGCTCCTGCTGGCGCGAGACGGCCAGGCGCTGTTGCCAGATGCGCGGTCCGACTCCCGCCTGCACGTGCCGGGGAAAGTGGATCCGACGGCAGGTGATCGCCTCGATCTCGCCGAAGTGCGGCGGCGAGGCGGGCCAGAAGTCGGACACCCGCAGCCACTCCTGGTCCGCCACGCCGTCGCGGTAGTGCAGGTGGACGACGTCCTCAGCCCGCCGTTCCGAACAGGCGAGCAGGTAGATCCAGTCCCATCGGCCGGGCGGCAGGTCGATGCGCTGTCCGGCGCAGACCACGTTGTCGAGACGGCCCGGTCCGGTGCGCGGAAACCTGAACGGCACCTGAGTACGCCGGAACAGCTCCGTCCCGTCGGGCAGCTCCTCGGCGGGGAACGAGTTTCTCCAGACGTTGAGCCGGCCGTCGGCGAGACGGTCCTGGGTGGTGGCGCCGGTATTGTTGAAATAGGCCGTCAAATCAATGGGAACGGCACAGAAACCGGCTGCCTGAATGACGTTTTCCATGGATGTCCCGATTCATCTTCGAGAGTCGTGGAAATGACGGTGATTCGAGTCTCGGCAAGTTCCGCGAACCCGTCAAGAGCACTTGAGAGTCCTGCACCCGGCGTTGTCCCGCCGGCGGGACAACGCCGGCGGGACGGCACGTGAGTGCCGCCGGACAATGTCTTTCCGGCCCGCCGGGAATCGCTAGACTAGCGCCGACAAACGACCGGGAGGTGACTTTCCGGTGCGACCCTCCACCGCGCCACGCGGCATCATTCCTGCGGGATTGGCACAAGAACGCTTCTGGTACATCGACCAGCTGCTGCCGGGCACCGCCGTCCACAATCTCGCGTTCGCCGCCGACATCGACGGCGACCTAAACGTCGCGGCCGTCGAGCACGCCGTGCACACCATCGCCCGGCGGCACGAGATCCTTCGCACCCGCTTCGTGGTGCGCGACGGCACGCTGTGCCTCGGCGCGGTCGAGCAGACGGGCCCGGAACTGGCCGTCTCCGACTGCCCGACCGACGACCTCGATGCGGCCACCCGGACGCTGGCGACCGCGCCGTTCGGCTACGAGGCCGGGCCGATGGTGCGGACCGCGCTGTTGAAAGCCGCCGGTCCGGATGCCCCGGCGCGGCATCGCCTGGTGCTGGTGACGCATCACGCGATCTTCGACGGATGGTCGTTCGGCGTGTTCCTGGCCGAGTTCGGCGCCCTTTACCGGGCGCATGCCACCGGCACAGATCCCGAGCTGCCGCCGATCGATCGCCAGTACCGCGACTACGCCGCGGCGCAGCGCGAACGGCTGGCGTCGGACGGCTTCGCCGGCGACCTCGCCTACTGGAGTGGGGCGCTGGTCGGGCTCGCCGACACCGAGCCGGTTACGCTGCCGCCGGACCTGGCGCGGCCGGCCCGGCTCCGGTTCCGCGGCGGAACGCACCGCTTCCGGGTGGCCGCGGACGACCTCGCACGGCTTCGCACGGTCGCCGACCAGGAGTCCACCACCGCGTTCGTGACTTGCCTGGCCGCCCTGCAGGCGGTGCTGAGCCACCGCACCGGCCGCACCGACGTCGTCGTGGGCGCGCCCGTCGCCGGACGGCCGGACGCCGCGGCCGAACGGTTGATCGGTCCGTTCCTCAATGTGGTCGTGCTTCGCGGCGACGTCTCCGGTGACCCCACGTTCCGGCAGCTGCTGGTGCGCGGCCGAGCCGTTACCGGCGACGCGTTCGCGCACGCCGACCCGCCGCTGCAGTACGTCGCCGAGCGGCTCAGCGCCCGCCGCGGGCCGGCGGCGGCGCCGTTCCGCGTCGCACTCGCCCTGCAGAACACGCCCGCCACGGCGCTGGACCTCGGCGCCGGCCTGCGGCAGCGGCCCGTGCGCCTCGATCCGGAAACCGCGCAGAACGACCTGTCGCTGTTCCTCACGCCCACGGCGGACGGCATGGATGCGATGCTGGTCTACGACCGCGACCTGTTCCGCCCGGAGACCGTCGAAGCGTTCGCCGCCGACCTGCTCGACGTGCTACGGCGGGCCGGCCGGTCGCCCGACACCCCGGTCTCGCGGTGGCTTCGCCGGGCACCCTCGGCGGCCGGGCCCACACTGCCGGCGGTCCTCGACGGCCTGACCGGTCATGCCGGCCCGGGACCCGATGCCACCCTGGTGGCACGGTTCCGCCGGTGGGCCGCAGCGCAGCCCGAGCGGGACGCCCTGGTTCACCACGATCGGCGGGTCAGCTACGGCGAGCTGGACACGTCGAGCGACCGGATCGCCGACGCCCTGGTGGCCCACGGCGTGCCCGCCGGCGCGCCGGTGGCCCTGATCGCGGACAACCACCCGGCGGCCATCGCCGCGCTACTCGGCATTCTCAAGGCCGGCGCGGCATTCGCCTGCCTGGACCCGCGCCAGCCTCCGGCCCGGCACGCCGAGATCCTGGCCGACCTGGCGCCCGCCCTGCTGATCGTCGACGACCCGGAGCGCCGCACCGGCCCGGTCCCGGTCCTGGTGCTCGATGAGCTGATCCGTACCGGCCGGGCGGACCGCCCGGCGCAACGACCGATCGACCCGGAGACGCCGGCCTATGTCGCGTACACCTCGGGCTCCACCGGGCGTCCCAAGGGGATCCCGCACCGCCACCGGGACCTGGCGCAGTTCGTGGCCTGGCAGAGCGAGGCGTTCGAGATCGGACCGGGACTGCGGGTGGGTCAGCTCGCCTCGCTCACCTTCGACGTCGCCTACTGCGAGATCTTCGGGGCGCTCTGCCACGGCGCCACGCTCTGCCTGCGGCCGCCCGGCGCCACCGCCGACCCGGCGCTCCTGTCCGCCTGGCTGAGCAACGACCGGGTTCAGCTGCTCCAGGTCATCCCGCGGCTCTTCGACGAGATCCTCGCCGCGGCCGGCGCCGCCGGCCTGCCGGAGCTGCGCACCGTCATGTTCGTCGGCGAGGCGCTGCACACGGAGCGGGTCGATCGGGTACGGGGCTGCCTCGGCGATGACGTCCGGCTGGTCAACGTGTACGGACCCACCGAGGTCGTGGCCGCTACCTTCCACGTGGTGCCGGCGACGGCGGCCGGACCGCCGGATGCCGTGGTGCCGATCGGCCGTCCGATCCCCGGGCGGCACCTGGTGTTGCTCGACGAGACCGGCGTGCCCTGCCGGCCGGGCACGGTCGGCGAGATCTGCATCTTCAGCCCGTACCTGGCCGACGGTTACCATCGCGACGCGCGAGAGAGCGCCCGCCGGTTCGTGCCGAGCCCGCTGCCGGATCGCCCGGGCGTCATGTACCGGACCGGCGACCTGGGCCGCCTGCGCGGCGGCGCGCCACTTCTGGAGTTCGCCGGGCGGCTGGACAACCAGGTCAAGATCAACGGCATCCGCCTCGAGCTGGAGGAGGTCGAGGCCTCGGCCGTCGGCCACCCGCAGGTGCGCGAGTGCGCCGCCGCGGTGCGTACGGCCGGCGCCGGGCAGCGGCTCGTCGCGTACGTGACGACGGTCGACGGGTCGCCAGTGCCGGACCTCCGCGACCACCTGCGGCACAGCGTCCCGGCACACCTCGTGCCGGCCGAGGTGATCGTGCTGGCGGCGCTGCCCCGTACGGTCAGCGGAAAGATCGACCGGGGCGCCTTGCCGGCGCCGCCCACCCGGCCGGCGCCGGCCGGCCACGTCGCCCCCCGCACGTTCCTGGAACGAACCCTGGCGGCGCTGGTCGCCGAGGTGCTCGAAGTCGAGCAGGTCGGCGCGCACGACGACTTCTTCGACATCGGCGGCAACTCGCTGCAGGCGGCCCGCCTGGTCAACCGGGTACGCGACGAGCTCGGCCTCGACCTCGGGCTGCAGGCGCTGCTGGACGCGCCCACCGTGGCGGGAGCCGCAGCCGCCGTGCAGGCCGCCGCCGGCGACATCGACTACGACGAGCAACTCGCCGCCATCGAGCGCGAGCTCGACCGTATGACTGCCGACGAGCTTTCCACGCTCGTTCGTCAGCACCAGCCCTCGACCGAGAACCAGGGGAGCCATGACGACCGAGACAGTTGAGATCACGTTCGCCGACCACACCCTGGAGGACCTGCACGAGATCGCCACGGCCCGGCCGCGGCTCGCGCTCGCCGCGGACGTGGCCGAGAAGATCGCCGAGGGCGCTCGGTACATCGAGAAGATCCAGTTCCAGGACCGGCACATCTACGGCGTCAACACCGGCTTCGGCTCCCTCTGCGAGACTCGCATCGACCCGTCGGCCATGTCGGCGTTGCAGCACAAGCACCTGGTGTCGCACGCCTGCGGCATCGGCGAGGTGGTGCCCGAGCGGATCTCCCGCCTGGCCATGCTGGTCAAGCTGCTGACCTTCCGGGCCGGCTACTGCGGCATCTCGCTTGACGTGGTGGGGCGGCTGCTCGACCTCTGGAACGCCGGCGTCATCCCCGCGATCCCGCAGAAGGGCTCGGTCGGCGCCAGCGGCGACCTTGCACCCCTGGCCCACCTGGCGCTGCCCGTCATCGGTCTGGGCCGGGTGTACCGCGACGGCGAGCTCGTCGACGCGGCGCCGGTGCTCGCCGAGCTCGGCTGGAAGCCGATCACTCTGCGCCCCAAGGAGGGACTGGCGCTGACCAACGGCGTGCAGTACATCAACGCCATCGCCGCTGACTGCGTCGTGCGCGCCGGCCGGCTCGTCCGCACCGCCGACGTCGTGGCGGCCTTGAGCCTCCAGGCGTTCAGCTGCGCCGAGACGTTCTACGAAAGGATCCTGCACGAGACCTCGCGGCACCCCGAGCGCGGCGTGGTGGCGGCGAACCTGCGCACCATGGTCGAGGGCAGCAACCACTTCACCCTGCCGGGCAGCAACGTCGCCAAGGAGGACCCGTACTCGTTCCGCTGCGTGCCGCAGGTGCACGGCGCGGTGCGGCAGACGTACGGCTTCGCCCGCACCATCGTCGAGCGGGAATGCAACAGCGTCTCGGACAACCCGCTGTTCTTCCCCGAGCACGACCGCGTGATCCTCGGCGGCAACCTGCACGGCGAGTCCACGGCGTTCGCGCTGGACTTCCTCGCCATCGCGATGAGCGAGCTCGCCAACATCTCCGAGCGGCGCACCTACCAGCTGCTGTCCGGTCAGCACAACCTGCCGGACTACCTGGTTCCGGTGCCGGGACTGGACTCGGGCCTGATGATCCCGCAGTACACCTCGGCCGCCCTGGTCAACGAAAACAAGGTGCTGTGCACCCCGGCCAGCGTCGACACCATTCCCACCTGCCAGCTGCAGGAGGACCACGTCAGCATGGGCGGCACCAGCGCGTACAAGCTCATGCAGATCCTCGACAACTGCGAGTACGTGCTCGGCATCGAGCTGATCACCGCGGCGCAGGCCGTGGACCTCAACAAGGAGCTGCGGCTGGGTCCGGCCTCCCAGCGGGTCTACGACGAGTTCCGGTCGGTCGTCCCGTTCCTGGACGTCGACCGGCAGCAGTCGCTGGACATCGAGGCGGCCCGGACGCACGTCCGGGCGCAGAGCCCGGCCTGGGCCGCAGGACTCGCCTGATGCCGGCCGACCCGGCGCCGGAGGTTACGTCCCGGCGCGCGCTCGCCGAGGAGCTGCTGCGAGCCCGGCTGCGGCCCGGCGCGGATCGGGCGGCTGCCCCGGTCCGGCACCGGGACCCGGCGCCGCTCACGTACCCCCAGGAGCGGCTCTGGCTGCTGGAGCAGATGTATCCGGGGCGCGGCGCGTACTACGAGGTGTTCGCCGTACGGTTGGACGGGCCACTGGACGCCGGCCGGCTCGAGCGCGCACTCGCTGCGGTGGTTCGCCGGCACGAGGCGCTGCGGACCGCGATCCGCTGCCGCGACGGGCGGCCGGTGCAGGTGGTGACGGACGACGTCACCGTGCCGCTGGAGACCCAGTCGTTCCCGCAGCCCGGCGCGTCCGCCCGGGAGGAGGCCGCGCTCACCGCGGTGCGGACCCGCGCCGAGCGCCCCTTCGACCTCACGGTCGCACCGCTGATGCGCGCATACCTGGCCCGTCTGGACGCCGAGCGGCACATCCTGGCGCTGGTGATGCACCACATCGTCACCGACGGCTGGTCGCTGCGGATCCTGCTGGACGAGATGCTCGCGCACTACGTCGCCGAGGCCACCGGTGTGGCTCCGGCGCTGCCGGCGCTGCCGTTGCGGTACAGCGACTACGCGCACGAGCAGCGAGCCCGGCCGCCGGAGGAACGGTTCGCCGAAGGGCTCCGGTACTGGGCCGAGCACCTGCGCGGCGCACCCGGCGCGCTGCAACTGCCGACCGATCGTGACCATCCGGCCGTGCCGACGTACGCCGGCGGTGAGCATGTGTTCACCGTGCCGCCTCCGCTGGCAGCAGCCCTGCGGCAGCTGGCCCGCCGGGAACGGGCCACCCTCTTCACGGTGCTGCTCGGTGCCTACGCCACGCTGTTGTCCCGCCTCGGCGGCCAGGAGGACGTCGTCGTCGGCACGCCGGTGGCCAACCGGGAGTCCGCGGCCACCGAGCGCCTCGTCGGCCTGCTCATGAACACGATCGCGCTCCGCACGTCGCTGGCCGGCGAGCCCACGTTCCGGCAGCTGCTAAGGCGGGTGCGCGAGGTGGTGGCCGCCGGGCTGCAGCATGGCGACGTGCCGTTCGAGAAGGTGGTCGAGGCAGTCGGCACCGACCGCGAGGTCCTGCGCAATCCCCTGTTCCAAGCGATGTTCGTGCTGCACAACACCCCGTTCGCCAGCCCGGACCTGCCGGGCGTCACGGTTACCGCCCTGTCCGGGTTGACCGGCACCGCCAAGTTCGACCTGACGCTCGGCGTCGTCGAGGCGGGCGACGCGCTGGAGTGCCAGCTCGAGTTCAACGCGGACGTCTTCGACCCGGCGACCGCCGCCCGGCTGGCCGGCCACTACCGGTCGCTGCTGGCCGGCGCCGTGGCGGACCCCGACCGTACGATATGGGACCTCAACCTGCTCGATCCCGGGCAACGGGCGGCGATCGAGGCGGACTGGTACCAGCCTACGGCCGCCCCGGGGCCGGTCGCCTGCCTGCACGATGCCTTCGCCGCCCAGGCCACACGCACACCCGGGGCGCCGGCGGTCGTCGACGGCGCACGCCGGGTCACCTACGGTGAGCTCAAGTCGCGGGTGGACGCCCTGGCAGCCCGGTTGCGGCGGCACGGCGTGCGCCGCGGCACGCTGGTCGCCCTGCAACTCGAGCGCGGCCTGGAGCTGGTGACCGGCATTCTCGGCGTGCTGAACGCCGGCGGCGCCTACGTTCCGGTCGATCCCGGCGAACCGCCGGAGCGGCTGCACTACATCCTGGCGGAGACGAGCCCCGTGGTCCTGCTCGTCCGGCGGGTGCCGGACGCGGCGCCGCACCACGACGGCACCGTGATCCTGGCCGTCGACGGCGACACCACCGAGCCGGCCGTCGACGGTGACGCCACCGAGCCGGCCGAACCCGGGGACCTGGCCTACGTCATCTACACCTCGGGTTCGACGGGCCGGCCCAAGGGCGTGCCGATCGAGCATCGCAACGTGATCGGGCTGTTTCGCGCCGTCCGCGAACGGGTCCGGTTCGGCCCCGGTGACGTATGGACGATGTTCCACTCCTACACCTTCGACGTGTCCGTCTGGGAGCTGTTCGGCGCGCTGCTGCACGGCGGCACGCTGGTGATCGTGCCGCGGGAGGTGAGCCGCTCCCCCGAGGAGTTGCGCCGGCTCCTGGCCGAGCAGCGGGTGACCGTCCTCTGCCAGACACCGACCGCGTTCTACGGTCTCGCCGACGCCGACGCCGACGCCCGCGCGGACGGCGCCGCACTGGACGCCCTCCGCATGGTCGTCCTCGGCGGGGAACGGCTGGAGTTCGGGCGGTTGGCCGGCTGGTTCTCCCGGTACGGCGACGAAGTGCCGCGGGTCGTCAACGCGTACGGCCCGACGGAGGCCACCGTGTGGACGACCTGGCGCGACCTCACCGCGGCCGACACGGGCATCGCCCGCAGCCGCATCGGCAGGCCCCTGCCCGGGGCGGGAGTCCTCGTGGTCGACCACCGGCTGCGGCCGGTGCCACCCGGCGTGCCGGGGGAACTCGTGATCGGCGGACCCTCGCTGACCCGGGGCTACCTGAACCGGCCGGAGCTGACCGCCGAGCGGTTCGTCGTCGACCCGCTCGGTGGCGACCGCCGCGGCTACCGCACGGGGGACGTGGTGCGCCGGCTGGCCGACGGGGACCTGGAATACCTCGGCCGGACCGACTTCCAGGTGAAGATCCGCGGGCACCGGGTGGAACCCGGCGAGGTGGAGTCGGCGATGCGCGAACACTCCCAGGTCGCCGAGGCGGTCGTCGTCGCCGGGCCCGACCCGGCCGGCGGCGAGAGGCTCATCGGATACGTGGTGGCCGCCGGCGTCGCCGCACCCCCGGCCGGCGAACTGCGCGACTTCCTGCGCCGGCGTCTTCCCGCCTACATGGTGCCGTCGGCGTTCGTGGCGATCCCCGCCGTTCCGCTGACCACCAGTGGCAAGACGGACCGCCGGGCTTTGCCGCCGCCGCCCGGCGCGGAGACGGTGCGGACCGAGCCGTACGTCGCCCCGCGCACGCCGGCCGAGCGCGTCCTCGCGGCGATCTTCGCGGAGCTGCTCGGCGCCTCCCGAATCGGCATCGACGACAACTTCTTCGATCTGGGCGGCCACTCGGTGCTCGCGCTGCACCTGCACCAGCGGATGCGGGCGGAGGCGCTGCCCGTCGAGGTCATCAGCATCTTCCAACACCCGACTGTGCGCACCCTGGCCGGCCTGCTCGATCGTGAACCGGCGGGAGCGGCCGCGCTGGGCCGGGCCCGCGACCGGGGAGCCGAGCGCCGGGCCGCCCGGGCGGGGCGCGCGGTCGCCGGGCTGCCGACCGGCGGCACGATGAGCGAAGGGCGCGAACCATGACACCATTTCCCGGCGCCGACGACATACCGGTACCGGAGACCGCCGTCGCGATAGTGGGCATGGCCGGTCGGTTCCCGGGCGCCTCCTCGGTCGCGCAGCTCTGGCGCAACCTGTGCGACGGCGTCGAGAGCGTCACCTTCTTCACTCCCGAGCAGCTCGCCGCGGCGGGAGTGCCCGAGCAGGAGTACGCCGACCCGGCGTACGTGCCCGCCCGCGCCGTCGTCGAGGATGTCGAGCTGTTCGACGCGGAGTTCTTCGGGTACAGCGTGCGGGACGCGGAGATCCTCGACCCGCAGCAACGGCTGTTCCTGGAATGTGCCTGGCACGCGCTCGAGGACGCCGGGTACGACCCCGAGCGGTACGACGGCCACATCGGCGTGTTCGGCGGCTCGGCGATCAGCATGTACCTGCTGGGCCTGCTGGCGCACCCGGAGCTGGTGCGCACCGTCGGCGGGTACCGCCTGCTGCTCGCCAACGACAAGGACCATCTGACCACCCGGGTGGCGCACAAGCTCAACCTGCGCGGTCCGGCCGTGACCGTGCAGACCGCCTGCTCCACCTCGCTGGTCGCCGTGCACCTCGCCGTGGACTCGCTGCTCTCCCGTCAGTGCGACCTGGCCCTCGCCGGCGGGGTCACGCTCAGCCTGCCGCAGGTGGCCGGATACCGGTTCGAGGAGCAGGGCATCATGTCGCCGGACGGGCACTGCCGGCCGCTGGACGCCGCGGCCGCCGGCACCGTGCCCGGCAACGGCGCCGGAATCGTGGTTCTCAGGCGCCTGGCCGACGCGCTCGCCGACGGGGACACCGTGCACGCGCTGATCCTCGGCTCGGCGGTGAACAACGACGGCGGCCGGAAGGCCGGGTACACGGCGCCGAGCGCACAGGGCCAGGCCGAGGTGGTCGCCGAAGCCGTGGACGCGGCCGGCGTCAGCCCGCACAGCATCGGGTACGTCGAGGCGCACGGCACGGGCACCGGGCTCGGCGACCCGATCGAGGTGGCGGCCCTGGCCGAGGCCCTCGGCCGGGACGAGACGTCCGCGAGCTGCATCGTCGGCTCGGTGAAGTCGAACGTCGGCCACCTGGACGTGGCGGCCGGTGTCGTCGGCGTCATCAAGACGGCCCTGGCGCTGCGGCACGGCGTGCTGCCGCCGACGCTGCACTTCCGGGCGCCGAACCCACGCAGCCGGCTGAGCGAGGCCGGCTTCGTGGTGAACTCCGCCGTTCGCGACTGGCCGGCCGGCGACGGCCCGCGCCGGGCCGGGGTCAGCTCGTTCGGCATGGGCGGCACGAACGCCCACGTGATCCTGCAGGAGCCGCCCGCGCCGCCGCCACACGTCCCCGGCCGCACCCGGCACGTGCTGACCCTGTCGGCGACTAGCCCGGCGGCCCTGACCGAGCTGAGCGCCGTGCTCGCCCACCACCTGAGCGAGGAGCCGGGGGCGCCGCTTGCCGACGTCGCCTACACCACCCAGGTGGGCCGCCGGGTGCACCGCTACCGGCGGGCGGTGAGCGGTGCGGACGCGGCCGAGCTGTGCGCCGCGCTCAAGGCCCGGCCGTCTGCGGGCGACGGCACCGCTGGCGGTCAGGAGGTGGCTTTCCTCTTCCCCGGCCAGGGTTCCCAGCGCCGGGGCATGGCCGCAGTGCTGTACCGCGAGGAGCCGGTCTTCCGGGCCGCGGTCGATCGCTGCCTGCGATTCGTCCCGGCCGCGCTCGGCACCGGCCTGCGCATGGCGCTGCTGGACGACCCGGGCGCGCCGGACCTGCGCGACACCGCGCTCGCCCAGCCCGCGCTCTTCGTCGTCGAGTTCGCGCTGACCGAGCTCTGGGCGGCCTGGGGCGTACGGCCGGCGGCGATGATCGGCCACAGCGTCGGTGAATACGTCGCCGCCTGCGTGGCCGGCGTCTTCTCGCTGGAGGACGCCCTGGCGGTGGTCACCGCTCGCGGCCGGCTGGTGAGCGGCGTGCCGGCCGCCGCGATGCTGAGCACCGGCTGCTCCGAGGACGAGCTGGCCGAGCTGATCGACGGCATCGGCCGGCCCGGCGTCGCCGCCGAGGTTTCGGTGGCGGCGATCAACGGACCCCGCCTCACCGTGCTTTCCGGAACGAGCGAAGCGATCACGGCCGTCGAAGGGCAGGCGGCCGCCCGGGGTGTCCCGGCCCGGCGCCTGTTCGTCTCGCACGCGTTCCACTCCTGGCTGCTCGATCCGGTGCTGGCCGAGTTCGAGGCGGTGGTGGCGGGCGTGCGGCGGAACGCGCCGCGGATCCCCTACCTGTCCAACGTGACCGGCCGCTGGATCACGGCCGACGAGGCGACCAGCCCTCAGTACTGGGCCGCCCACCTGCGCGGCACGGTGCGCTTCGCCGACGGCGTACGGAATCTGCTGGCCGGCGGTCCGCGGGTGCTGCTGGAGGTGGGGCCCGGATCCGGGCTGGCCGGCCCGGCGGTCGTGTCGGGCGGGACGGACCGGCCGGTGCTGATCAGCACCCTGCCGGCCACCGGTCCCGGCGGGCTCGCCGGTGCGGCCGTGCCCGACGCGGCCGGCGGACTCTGGGCCGCCGGTGTCGACATCGACTGGTCCGCATACCACGACGGCCCCGGGCGCCGGCGGGTGCCGCTGCCCGGCTATCCGTTCCAGCGCCGCCGGCTGTGGATCGACGGGGGCCCCGGCCTCGGCGGCTACCGCGCCGCCGGCAGCGAGGCGCCCACCCGGGCGCCGGCACAGGCGCCCGCCGGCCCGGACGGCGATCCCGCCGCCACCGACGTGGAACGGGTGCTGCTCGGCCTCTGGACCGAGATGCTCGGCGAGCAGCCGATCGGGCTGCACGACGAGTTCCTCACGCTGGGCGGCCACTCGTTGCTCGCGACGCAGCTCACCACGCGGATCCGGGAGACCTTCGACGTTCCGCTGACCATCGAGCAGCTCTTCGAGCTGCGCACCGTCGCACGGATCGGCGACCACATCGAAAACCTGCTCCTCGAAAGGCTGGCGGCGCTGGACGACGACGAGGTGGAGCGTCTGGTGTCCGAGGAGGCGCTGTGATCGCTCTGCGCGACGAGCAGCGGGTCTTCGAGCACGAGCTGCGCGAGTTCTTCGCCACTTCGGAGATGGCTGCGGCGGTCGCGGCGGCCGCGGTCGCCGGCCCGGGCGCAGGGGAGCCGCTGCATCTTGTGCACCGGCTGCTGGGCCGGCGGGGCTGGCTCGCCGCGGGTTGGCCGGTGCGGTACGGCGGCGCCGGCCGGGGCCCCGTCGAGGCGGCGCTGGTGCACCGCGAGCTGGTCCGCCACGGCGTGCCCGACCTGCTGTTCGTGGTGTCCATCTGCTATGTGGGCAACCTGCTGCTGGCGGCCGCCGGCGAGGTCGTGCGCGAGGCGTTCCTACCGCGCCTGGCTCGCGGCGAGCTCACCTCGTGCACGCTGTACAGCGAGCCGTCGACCGGGTCCGACCTCGCGTCGCTGAGCTGCCGGGCCGAGGAGGTACCGGGCGGCTTCCGGCTCTCCGGAACCAAGGTGTACAGCCAGGCGACCGAGCACGCCGGGTACGGCGTGGTCGCGGCGCGCACCGCGGGCCCTGCGGACGCGCCGCACGACGGGATCACGCTGTTCTGGATGCCGCTGGACGCGTCCGGCGTGACCGTGCGCACCACGCCGTGCCTCTCGGCGAACCCGTTCAGCCGGGTGACGCTGGACGGCGTCGAGGTGTCCGCCGACAACGTGATCGGCACGGTCGGCGAGGGCTGGCCGTTGCTCAACGAGGCACTGTCGATGGAGCGCACCGGCCTGGAGGCTCACCTCAAGGTGCGCCGCTGGCTCGACGACATCGCTGCGCATGCCCGGACCGGCGGCGCGGGCTCCGACCCGGCCGTGGCGCAGGCGCTCGCCGCGCTCGAGAGCGAGGTCTCGGCCGGCGGGGAGCTGGCCTGGGAGATGATCGGCAAGCAGGCGCAGGGGCGCCTCGACGGCGTAGGCGCGGCCATGTCCAAGTGGTACAACACCGAGGTCGGCCGGCCGTTGGCTCGGCTCGCCCTCGACGTGGGCCTGCCGGACGCCGGTTCGTTGCTGGGCGAGGCGCCCGGCCTCACCCTCTCCGCGGGCACCTCCGAGATCATGCTGTACGCGATCGCGGGCGGCCACCTGCGGGTACAGATTCCCGATGCGGCCGCCGAACCGCTCGACGACCCTGACGCCCGGCTGCGCCGGAGGCTGCGGCGCTTCGTGGAGGCCACCTTCCCCGGCCCCCTGCTGGCCGCCGGTGACGATCCCATCCGTACCGAGCCGGTGGACGGCAGCCCCGGACCGGACGAGGTCTGGCGGGCACTGGTCGACAGTGGCACGGCGGGCCTGACCCTGCCCCGGGCCGCCGGTGGCTCCGCCGCGGGACTGGCCGACTCCGTGGTGCTGATGCACGAGCTGGGCCGGCTGCTGATCGCCGGACCGCTGGCGCCCACGCTCGCCGTCGCGGAGCAGGACGGGCCGGCGGCGGGCGACCTGACCCGGACGGTGGCGGTCGCGCCGCCGGCCGTCGGCCACCACCGGCCGGCGCTGGCCGACGGCCGGCTGACGGGTGACGCCGGGCCCGTCGTCGGCGCTGAGCAGGCCGACCGGCTGCTGGTGCTCGCCTCGGCGCCGGCCGGGCCGGCGCTGGTGGTGGTCGACCGGGACGCGGACGGCGTAAAGATCGTCTCGCGCGGGGAACTCCGGATTGCCGAAGTCGGCTTCGCCGACGCGGCGGTGCCCCAGCAGAACGTGGTGTGTGCGGCCGGGTCGCCGGCGTACTGGCGCCTGCTCGACCGCCTGTACCTGCGGCAGAGCGGGTACCTGCTGGGCCTGGCGGGGCACGCGTTCGAGCTGACCCTGCGGTACGCCAAGGGCCGCCGCCAGTTCGGTCGTCCCGTGGCGACGTTCCAGCACGTGTCGTTCCGGCTCGCGGCCCTGGCGACCCGCCTGCACGCTGCGGGCCGTCTGGTGCGCGCCCTGGCGGTCACGCACGACGCGGGCGGGGCCGCCGGGAGCGCGGCCGCCCTCGCCCTGGTGTCGGAGCTCGCCCGGGACGTGACCGCGGAGGGGGTTCAACTGCACGGCGCGTACGGCTACACGCTCGCCGCACCGGTGGCCCGGTATTACCGCCGGGCGGCCGTGGAGACGATCCGCTACGGCACCCCGGCCGCGCTGCGTGCGCAGGCCGCAGCGCGGCTACCGGTCTGACGTCACCAGGGTGGACCGGGCCGCGGCGACCACCGCCTCCGCCGTGATGCCGGCCTGCTCCAGCAGGTGTGCGTGGTCGCCGATCAGGGTGAAGAACCGGTCCGGTGCGCCGATCCGGCGCACCGGCCGCGGGTCGGTCGCGCTCAGCCACTCGGCCACCGCCGAGCCCAGACCACCGCTCATCCAATGCTCCTCGACCGTCACCACTACCCTGGCCGCCCGCGCCGCCCGGCTCAGGGTCGCGGTGTCCAGCGGCTTGACCGTGTGCATGTCGAGCACGGTCACTCCGGCGCCGGCCGCCGCCAGCGTGTCGGCCGCCGCGAGGGCCGCACACACCGGCCGCGGGCCGCACGCGACGATGAGCACCTCGCCGCCGAGCGGGCGCAGCACCCGGCAGCTCCCCCAGCGCACCGGCCCCTTCCCGCCGGGCAGTGGCGGGGTGGCGTCGCGCCCGAGCCGCAGATAGCTCGGGCCGTCAAGGGCCGGCGCCCGGCGCAGCAGGGCGAGCGCGGCGTCCGTGTCGGCCGGCACCGCTACACGCATGCCCGGCAGCATGCGCATGATCGCCACGTCCTCCAGCGCGTGGTGAGTGGGACCCAGCGACGCCGCGGACAGGCCGGCGTGGGAGGCCACGATGTGCACCGGCAGGCCGGCGTACGCGAGGTCCACCTTCACCGCCTCCAGGGCGCGGGTCGCCGCGAACGTGGCCATGGTGTGCACGAACGGGATCAGCCCGGTGCGGGCCAGCCCCGCGGCCACCCCCATCATGTTCTGCTCGGCTATGCCGAGGTTGAGGTAACGCGCCGCGGCCGGGCCGAAGTCCACCCGGGCGAAGGCCCCCGTGTCACTGTCGAGACAGACCACCCGGTCGTCGGCGCGCATCAGGTCGGCCAGCTGGTGTGCGCACGCCTCTCGGGCCGTCCGGCCGCCGGCAGCGGCGGTCACGACGGATCCCGCGGTTCCGCCAGGTCGAGCGTGGACATGGCGCGTCGCAGCTGCGCCCCACCCAGCCGCGCGAAGTGGCTGTGCACCTTGTTCTCCACGTAGGGCAGGCCCTTTCCCTTGATCGTGGCGGCAAGCACCACGGTGGGCCGACCCGGCGTGGTGGAGCCCAGCACCGCGCGCAGGCTCGCCGGATCGTGCCCGTCCGCCGTGACCACCCGCCAGCCGAAGCTCTCCCACTTGCCGGCCAGCGGTTCCAGACCCACCACCGACTCGGTAGCTCCGGTGATTTGCAGGCCGTTGCGGTCGACCACGGCGGTCAGCCGGTCCAGGCCGTAGCCGCCGGCGGCCATGGCCGCCTCCCACACCGAGCCCTCCTGCAGCTCCCCGTCGCCCAGGATCACGAAGCAGCGGCGGGCCGAGCCGGTCAGCCGCAGGCCGAGCGCGACGCCCACGCCCAGCGGCAGGCCGTGGCCGAGCGCACCGGTGGGCGCCTCGATGCCGGGCACGCCGGGGGGCGGATGCGCCATCAGCCGGCTTCCGGGCAGCCCGTACGAATCCACCAGCGCCTCGGGCAGGAACCCGCACTCGGCGAGCACCGCGTACAGTCCGATCGCCCCGTGGCCCTTGCTGAGCAGCAACACGTCCCGGTCCGGTCCGCCGGGCCGCGCCGGGTCGACCAGCATGACTTCGCGGTACAGGACGAGCAGGATCTCGACGAGCGACATCGAGCCGCCCAGATGGCCGCCGGACGGCGACGCGCACATCGCCACGATTCGCCGCCGCACCCGCAGGGCGGCGGCGGCGAAGTCCGTCGCGGCGGTCACGGCCGGTGTCCCGCGGCCAGCCGCTCGCCGAGCCGGTCGAGCGCATTGATGAGCACCGCGATGGCACGCAGATAGTCGTCCAGCGGTAGATGCTCGTCGCCACTGTGATCCAGCCGGCTGTCGCCCGGCCCGTAGCAGGCCATCGGCACCGACCAGTAGCCGGCGAGCGTGTTCATGTCAGAGGTGGCCGTCTTGACCTTCAGCGTCGGCCGTGTGCCCTGCCCGCCGATGGCGCCGCTCAGGGCGCGTACCACCGGGTCGCGGCGGCCGACCCGGCACGCCGGCACCGAACTCACCAGCGTGATCTCTCCCTCGGGCAGCCGGTCGCGGAGCACGGCGAGCAGGTCGTCCGGGTCGAAGCCGAGCGGGCTGCGCACGCTGAACACCGCCTCGGCGACGTCGAGATCGCCGCGGATATCGTGCAGCCTGGTGCCCGGCAGGTCGAAGGCGGCGTGGCTGAGCCGGGGGCCAACCGCGTCCTGGAAGGTCCGCCACGCCGCCGCGGTGAGCTCGGCCGCCCGCGGGGTGGGCCGGGTGGAATGGCCGGGCGCGCACCGCACCCGGTAGTGGAAGTCCGTCCGCCCCTTGTAGCCGAGCACCACCGAGGACCAGCCGCTGGGCTCGCCGATCAACAGCGCGTCCGGCGCCGGGTAGGTCCGCCCGAGATGGTGTGCCCCACGGGAGCTGGGCACCTCCTCCTCGACGGCGCCGGCCACCACCAGGCGGCCCGGAAACCGGCTCGCCGCGGCCGCGCAGACCATGGCGGCGAGCGCACCCTTGGCGTCGACCGAGCCGCGCCCGTACAGCCGGCCGTCGCGCACCGCCACCGGAAGGGTGGCGCCCTCGGTGTCGAGGTGGCCGACGAGCATCACCGTCGGGCCGCCTGGCGGCCCGATCTCGCCGACCGCGTTGCCGGCCGCGTCCACCCGCGCCTGGTAGCGACGCGCGGTCATCTCAGCGACCAGGAGCCGGGCGAGGCCGCGCTCGCCGCCCGAGGGCGAGGGCGTCTCCACCATCCGGCGCAGCAGCCCGACGGGATCCATGGCGCTCACCGCGCCGCCGCGAACAGCACCGGCACGATCCGGCTGCCGGCGCCGGCGAGGGCTGCGGTGACCGGCGCCGGGACGCGGGCGTCGGCTATCTGCACCGACGGGATCCCCGCCTCGACCGCCGAGCGGGCGGCCAGCAGCTTCACCGCCATCCCGTCGGTGGCGCCCGGCGGCGGCGGGCCCGCGCCGACCGGTACGACGCGGCGCAGCGTGCTCTCGTCGGCCGCGTCGGCGAGCACCCCGGGCGCGCCGGTGAGCAGCACCAGGGCACTGGCCCGCAAGGCCACCGCGATGGCCGCGGCGGCCCGGTCGGCGTTGACGTTCAGCGGCTGGCCGTCCTCGCCCAGGGCCGGCGGCGACACCACCGGCACATAACCGGCGTGCACCAGATGCGTGAGCAACTCGGGCCGGGCACCGACCAGCCGGCCGGCGTGGTCGTCGCGCACCACGACTCTCCGTCCGTCCAGGATTGCCCGATGCGCCGCCACCCGCCGGGCCCGCAGCAGGCCCGCGTCGAGGCCGGTCAGGCCCACCGCCGGCACACCCGCGCGCAGGAGGCCCACCAGCAGGCGTGGCTTCGCCGCCCCGGCCAGGGCGAGCACGGTCACTTCCAGGGTGGCCGCGTCCGTGTACCGGCCGACCGACCCGTCCGGCGCCAGCAGTTGCCGCTGCGGCACCCCGAGCCGGCCCGCCAGCCCGGCGATGTCGACGGATCCGCCGTGCACGAGCACCACCCGCCGGCCGGCCCCGGTCAGGGCGCCGACGTCGGCACAGATCGCGGCCACGTCCGCCGTGCCGTTACCGGCGCACTTGACCACCACGATGTCCGGCATGGCCCTCCCTCAGTTCGGATGCAGACCGGTGAACTCCAGCCCACGCATCTCCGGCAGCCCGAAGCGGATGTTCATGCACTGCACCGCGTTGCCGGCGCCGCCCTTGACCAGGTTGTCCAGGGCCGCGACGAACATTCCGGTACGCCGCGGCTCGTCGACGGCGAAGCCGACGTCGCAGAAGTTGGAACCGGTCAGCAGCTTCGGCTCCGGGAGCCGGTACAGCCCCCGCCGCTCGGCCACCACCCGGACGAACGGCTCGTCGGCGTAACGGGTGCGGTACGCGGCTCGCACGGCTTGCAGGTCGACGCCGTCGACCAGCGCGGCCCGGCACACCACCTGAACCCCGCGCACCGCCTCGACCCCGGTCACCGTCATCCGCACCGGGCAGCCGATCGCCTGCTCGATCTCCGCCTCGTGCCGGTGCCCGAACGGCGCGACGACCCGGATCGCCCCGGAACGCTCGGCGTGCACATTGGCCTCGCTCGGCAGCCGGCCCGAGCCGCTCGATCCGGTGCGGGCGTCGACCCAGACCTCACCGGCGACCAGGCCGGCCCGCAGCACCGGATGGAGCGCGAGGATCCCGGCGGTCGCCATGCATCCCGGCACGCTGATTCGGGCGGCGTCGACCAGCTGCTTGCGGTGCGTCTCGGGCAGCCCGGTGACGAATTCGGCGAGCAGGTCCGGACGCAGCTGCGGCTCCCCGTAGTAGTGGGCGTACTGCAGCGGATCGGCGAGGCGGAAGTCCCCGGACAGGTCGATCGCCGTGGTGCCCGCGCGGAGCAGGGCCGGCAGCTCCCGCATGGCACGGCGATGACCCCACGCGCCGAACAGAACCTCGCAGCGGTCCGGGTCGGCCGCACCGGCGAAGATCAGGTCGGTCACGCCGCGCAGGTTGGGGTGCACTCCGTCCACCCGCCGGCCGGCCGAGCCGGCCGACACGGCTGCGGTGACGTCGACGTCCGGGTGCCCGAGCAGCAGCCGCAGCAGCTCGCCGCCGATGTAGCCGGCCGCACCGACGACCGTGGCCCGGATCACGCCCCGACCTGCCGCATCAGGTGGTCGGCGATGCACTCGGCTACGTTCACCCGGTCGGCGTGCGCGGCCTGGAAGCCGGCGAACTCCACGCGGTGGTTCACCTCGATGATTCGCAGCTCGCCGGCGGCGTCCTCGATCAGGTCGACGCCGGCGATCTCGGCGCCGACCGCCTCCGCAGCCGCGACGGAGAGCTCGGCCACGTCGCTGGTGAGGGCGCAGCGCACGCTCGTGGCGCCGGTCGCCACGTTGGCCCGCCAGCCCTGCGCCTGCCGCCAGGTCACCCCGAGCGCCTGGTCGCCGACCACGACCACACGCAGGTCCCGTTTCGCGTCGGCGATGAACTGCTGCACGTAGACCAGCCGGGCCAGCGGCGCTGGCAGGGCGGCCACGTAGTCCAGCACCGTGACAGCGGTAGCGCGGTCCGGCAGCAGGCTGACCAGCCGGCCCCAGGACCCGACCAGCGGCTTGATCACCGCCGGGTAGCCGATCTCGTCCAGGGCCGCCAGCGCGGCCGCCGGCGTGAGGGCGAGCGCCGTGCGGGCCGTGGGCAGGCTCCGCTCGTCCAGGGCGAGCGAGGTGAGCCACTTGTCGCCGCAGGTCGCGGCGGTGGCCGCAGTGTTCACCACGAGGATTCCCCAGGCCTCGAGGCAGCGGGCCGCGTACACCGCCCGGGTCAGGCTGATCTCCCGGTTCAGCACGAGCGACCACGGGGCGGGTACGCCGTCGATCGGGAAGTAGAGCGCGGCGGCATCGACGGGCGCGGCCTCGATACCGCGACGGCGCAGCGCGGTCAGGATGTCCCGCTCCTCGGCCCGGATCCGGGCCGCGAGCAGGCCGACGCGGGGTCCGCCGGCGACGTCGTCACCGGTCACGGCCGGCCCGCCGTCGCGATCGGCCCGGTCGGGCAGTGCCGGCGCAGCCGCCGGTAGACCGGTGTGTGGTGGTCGAGGTAAGCCCGTAGGTGGGGGACGTCATCCAGCGCTACCCCGTGGCGCGGCGACCGGTTCTCGAACCCGGTGGTGCGCGCGACGTCGAGGTGCCACCGCCCGGTGGCGCGCCATTCCGGCCGGTCGCCCGCGGCCCAGGACATCGCCGCGGGTACGAACGCGATGCCGGCGTCCGCACAATAGCGTGCGGCCGTGCCGCTTGGGTCGGCCACCAGGTCGGCGGCGTCGATCACCAGCGGCGTACGGCCGGTCAGCTCCCGCACCCGCAGGAAGAGCCGCTCCAGGTGATCGAAGCCGATCTGGTCGCGGCGCACCCGCGGATTCACCGCGTAGTACGACGGAATGGTCTCGGCCGGGTCCCGGACGAGAAACGCGCTGTGCGCCCGCGACCGGAGGAATTCCGGATCGGCCAGCACCACCGGGTACTCCTCGTCGGTGGTGTCCTTGACGAACACCCGCCGATGCGGCGGCAGCGCGGTCAGGGCGTCGATCACCGCTTGCTCGGTGCAAACCCTGCGCCCGGCGACCTCCGCGGCGCCGTGCTCGGCGAGGGTGGAGAACGGCTCGTGGACCGCGACGACGTCACCACGCTGGATCATCATCCTGAAGAAGGCCGTCGAGCGAGCCCGCGGCACGCTCCACAGCAGCAGTATTTTCCCGGCGGCCGCGATCATTCCGGCTCCCTCTCCTCGTTGGTCTCAGTGCCCGAGCGGGTCGGTGTGCGCGAGCGACGGGACCGGCGCGTCCGTCCGCGACGAGCGGGCCATCGCCACAAGCACGTCGCGGTTGGCCCACAGCTTCTCGAACGCGTCGGCGAACCGCCGCAGCAGCGCGCCCGTGCCGGGATTGAGCTGGGCGCGCTGGATGACGAACGAGTCGTCCACGACCGCCCGGCACACGCTCACGTCCGTGGCCCGATGCGCGACCCCGCCGTCGCGGAAGACCGGCTGCTCGGGCAGCGGCACGGACTGGTACCGCGAGACCGGCACGCCTTCGCCGCGCAACACCCGGGTCGCCGCGGGCCGCAACGCCGGCGCGTACTCGCCGGGAAGGCCGAACGCCTCGGCACGCACCCGGAACCGCAGGATGTGCCATCCGTGCTCACGATCCTCGGGGCATACCGGCACGGTGAAGCCCGGCAGCGCCGCCACCCGGTCCAGGAACGGCCGGACGGCGCGGTCGCGCGCCCGGCTCGCCTCGTCGAGCCGGGCGAGCTGACGGCGGGTGAACGCGGCCTGGATCGCGCCGAGCTTGGCGTTCCATCCGATGCTCCGGGAGAGGTAGGGCCGCTCGCCGCGGGCCGGGATGTCCTCGCCGAACTGCCGCATCCGGCCGACCTGCGCCGCCAGCTCGTCGTCGTCGGTGGTGACGAGGCCGCCCTCGCCACACGTCGGCAGGTTCTTGGAGGCGTTGAGGCTGAACGCTCCCAGCGTGCCGATTGAGCCGGTCACCCGGCCGCGGTAGGCGACGCCGTGCGACTGTGCGGCATCCTCCACCACGGCCAGGCCGTGCCGCCGGGCGAACGCACAGATCTCGTCCATCTCGGCGGGCAGGCCGTGCAGGTGCACGGGCAGCACGGCGGCGGTTCTCGCCGACCGCGCCGCCGCCAGCGCGTGCGGTGCGAGGTTGAAGGTGACCGGGTCGATGTCGGCGAAGACCGGCACGGCGCCTAGGTGCGCCACCGCGAGAGCGCTGCCGACGAAGCTGAGGGCCGGGACGATGACCTCGTCGCCCGCCGCCACACCGGCCGCGCAGAGCGCGAGGGACAGCGCCACGGTGCCGTTGGCCACGGCGAGGCAGTGCGCTGTGCCGACCCGGCCGGCCCACTCCCGTTCCAAAGCCGGTATCTCCTGTTCCCCGGCGGCGACGCCGGTGAACCGGCCGGAGCGCAGCACCTCGGCCACCGCCGCGCGCTCGGCATTGGTCACCACCGGCCACTCGGGCGCCGGCGTGCCGGCCGGCACCGCCGGCTCACCGCCGAGCATGGCAAGTCTGGACACGACATCCACTCTCCGACCAGCCGCCGCTACTCGCCCCAGTCCTCCTCCACCTCCGGCGCCAGGGCGAGCACCACCGGCGCGGTGGCCACCACCTCCAGCTCGCCGCGACACTCTCCACACTCGACGATCTCGGTGACCATGACCGTCGACCGAACCGAGACCTTGCCATCGCACCCTGGGCAAACCACGTCCAGCGTCGTGCTCATCAGGCTCTCCTCTGATGGCGGATTCGGGGGGATGCTGCCTTTCTACCGACCGCCTGAGCGGGGCGACAAGGGCGATGAACGCGGCCGGAGCACCGGTGTCTCGCCGGCGAGACAGGCGCCGGCACGGCCGTTCTGCCGGCTGTTGCGCCTGCCCGAAACGCGCCGACACACTCAATCGATGCACTGGATCGCATCGCCCGACGAAGGAGACCACGTGCACAGATCTCTGCGGAGCGCGGTGGTGCTCGGCTCGGTGACCGCGATGCTGGCGGCCACGGCCGCCGTGATGCCGGCGGCCGCGGAGGCCGCAGCCGTCGCGGTTCCCACCGGCGCCGCAACGAGCGACGGCCGGCTGGGCTGCGCGACACCCGCCGACCCCACCGATTTCCGCTGCTTCGGCCACCGGCGCACCGCGTCGGCAACGCCGAGTTCCGGCGGCAAGCCGGCCGGCTTCGGCCCGGCCGACCTGCGCTGGGCATACCGGCTGCCGCGCTCGCCGACCCACGCGACGGTCGCAATCGTCGCCGCCTACGACAACCCGAACGCCGAGTCCGACCTCGCGGTCTACCGCGCGACCTTCGGCCTGCCGCCCTGCACCTCGGCGAACGGCTGCTTCCGCAAGGTCAACCAGCAGGGCATGCCGGCTCCGCTCCCGGCCGCCGACGCGGGCTGGGCCGGCGAGATCTCGCTCGACCTCGCCATGGTCTCCGCCGCGTGCGCCACCTGCCGCATTCTGCTCGTCGAGGCCGACGACGCGTCGATGAACCTGCTCACGGCGGTCGGTACCGCAGTCGGGCTGGGCGCGCGTTACGTGTCGATGAGCTGGGGCACCGCCGAGGAACCGCTCGAGGCGGTGATCGACGGGCCGGTGTTCGACCATCCCGGGGTCGTGTTCACCGCGGCCAGCGGCGACAGCGGCTACGCCGCCGGCCCCGTCTACCCGGCATCCTCGCCCTGGGTCACCGCCGTCGGTGGCACCACCCTGGCACGCTCGCCCACGCCGCGCGGCTGGACGGAGATCGCCTGGCCGGGCAGTGGCAGCGGCTGCTCGGCGTACCTGGCCCGTCCGTCGTTCCAGCATGGACGCACACCGTGCGCAAGCCGGGCCACCGCCGACGTGGCGGCGATCGGCGACCCGGACGCGGGCGTGGCGGTCTATCAGACATACGGCGACACCGGCTGGGGTACCGACGGCGGCACGAGTGCCGGCGCGCCCTTCATCGCGGGCGTCTACGCACTTGCCGGGGCGGCCGGCCACGCCGGAACCGCCAACAGCTACCCGTACCAGGCGCGGGCCGGCCTCTTCGACGTGGTGAGGGGTAGCACCGGCAGCTGCGCCGAGACCCGGCTCTGCACGGCGGTTCGCGGGTGGGACGGGCCGACCGGCCTCGGCACCCCGAACGGCATCGCAGCGTTCGCGCCGCATCGCTGAGCCGGCCGAAGCACCAGGCCGCCCCGGCCATCCCGGGGCGGCCCGCACATTCCCACGATCAGGAATCTCCCCGCGCATGGAGGCGAGCATGTCCGTCGACACTCCGTTGGTGAGCGTCATCGTGCCCTGCTACAACGCCGGCAGGTGGGTGCGCCACGCCGTGAACAGCGCGCTGCACCAGACCCACCCGAACATCGAAGTGATCGTGGTCGACGACGGCTCGACCGACGACAGCCTGGCCGTACTGGCGGAATTCGGCGACCGGATCGACGTCACGACCATTCCCAACGGCGGAGCCTGTCACGCCCGCAACGTGGCACTGGGCCGGGCACATGGCGAGTTCATCCAGTTCCTGGACGCCGACAACGTCCTCATGCCGACGAAGATCGAGCGGTCGCTGGAGAAGTTTCGCGCCGAGCCCGGCCTCGACCTCGTCTTCACCGCCCTGCACTACCCCGATGAGTACGAGTTCACCCACGAGCCGGAGTTTCCCGAGGACGAGCTGAAACGCAGCGTCGAGGGCATGAACGACTGGGTCTACTCACTGGTCCTGCCCGGCACCGGTGTGCCGTCCCTGGAGACGTCCCAGCCGCTGTACCGCCGGTCGACGCTGGACCGGTTCGGCACCTGGGACGAGAACCTACGCTGCATGGAGGACATCGAGCTGTCCGCCCGGCACGCGCTGGCCGGCGCGAAGGCCGCACCACTCGAGATGATCGGGGTAATCTACCGCAACCACCCGGGCGAGCGGGCCACCCAGCAGATGCGATTCGACAACGAGCAGTACTTCATCTCGGTGCTGAAGATGCTCGAGGTCGCCCGCACCCACGACCGGATGGACGGGGCCATCGAGGAGTTCGCGGTCAACTTCCTGGTCTGGATCGCCGCCCGGGTGTGCATCGCGGAGCACCGCTACGGCAAGGCGCGCACGTATCTCGCTCTGGCCCGGGACATCCGGCCCGAGCTGCCCGGCCCGCTGCCGTTCCGGCTGCTGGCGAGGACAATCGGGGCGTTCCCCGCGCTCATCGGCGTCCAGGTCGCGCTCACGCTGAACCGCCGGGTATTCCGGATCCCACTGGAGAGCGCGGAGAACCTGGAAGCCACCACCCGGATGTCCGACCTGCTGCGGCCGCTGCGCGGCGGCCGCGGCTGATCCCTCAGTGTCCGCTGCTCTGGTACCGCCGAAGCTCCCGGACCCAGATCGCGTACGCGCCCACGAGCAGCAGACAGCCGACCACCGGCGAGCCGGCCGCGAGCCATCCGGGCACGCGCAGTTCGCCGGTTCGGTTCATCAGCACCGTGCCCGGCAGATAGGCCACGAACGCGAGCGGCAGCACGAAAGTCGACACGAACTGCGCCGTGCCCGAGAAGATGTGCATCGGGTACCCGCCGAAGGTGTTGAAGACGGTGTCGATGGTCGACCGCAGCGCCTGCGTCGAGAGTGTGCGGAAGGTCAGCGCGGCCAGCCCGAGCTGGATGCCGAGCTCCAGGCAGGCGCCGCCGAGCACGGCGAGCACGACATACGCGACGGCGGCCACCGACCAGTCGATCGGCGCGACCGCCGACGCGACGGCCAGCAGCACCAGGCCGCCGAGCAGGTCGCCGGTCGGCATCAGCGACACCCGGTAGGTCAGGAAGTACAGCAACGGGTTGCCCGGCCGTACCAGGAAGCGGTCGAAGTGCCCCTCACGCACGATCTCGTCGATCGAGAGCAGCTGGTTGAACGGCGCCACCCACACGCCGTGCGCGGTGAGCCGGAGCGCGTACAGGAACGTCACCTCGGCGACGCTCCACGTGCCCAGGTCACCGAACTGGTGGAGCACCACCGCGATGGACGCGAGCCCGACGCCCTGGTAGACGGCGCCGGCCAGGACGGTGACGACGACGTTGACCCGGTACTGTGCCTGCGCCCGGACCGCGGCTCGCGTCAGCAACCACCACGCGCGTACCGGAGACATCGGCACCTCCTGGGGATCAACCACCCTGAATGACGACCCGGTGCATCGCCCGCGACCAGAGCAGCCGCCCGCCGAGCCACAGCAGGACGACCCAGAGCGCCTGCAGGGCGAGGAGGCGCGGCACGTCGGCGGTGGCGGCGTGGCCGAGGTAGATGGCCAGCGGAACGTACGTCACCGCCTGGAACGGCAGCGCCTCGGCGACCAGGCGCAGCCCGTCCGGCATGAACCACAGCGGAACGATCGCACCGGAGAAGAACATGAAGACGACGCGGTAGATGACGAAGATGCCGGTCGTCTCCATCGTCCAGAACGCGATCATGCCGACCAGCACGGAGAGCATGGCGCTGACGAGATAGGCCAGCACCATGCTCAGCACGTAGCCGAGCGCCGCCGCGAGGCTCGCCGGCGCCCGTCCTCCGCCGACCAGCACGGCCAGCGGCAGCGTCGCGACCACGAACGGGGCGGTGGCGAGCGCCCGGCCGACCTGGCGCGCATGGATCTGCGTGGTGAAGCTCATCGGCCGGGTGAGGTCCCCGGCGATCTGACCCTCCCGCACGCGCGGCGGTATCAGCGAGAACTCCCAGGGAGAGGTGACCCAGGTCTGCACGTTGGCGAAGGTGGCGTACGTGATCATCATGCCGAGGCTGACCCCGGCGACCTCGGGACGGCCCTGATAGACGGCGGTCCAGAGGATCCGCAACAGGTACACCTGAAAAATCACCGCGACCACGTTCATCAGGTAGTTGGCGCGATACACCAGCGAGGTGCGGGCCTGAATCGCCATCATGCATCGGTACCGGCGCACGGCGCTCGGCATGCGGACACCAAGCACAGCACTCCCAACTGAGCTGGTCGGTGGGGACTGGGCGGTGGCGAAATGGCCGAGAGGCGTCACCATTGTCGCGTGGGGCCGGAACCGCACGGAACACCTGTCACGCGGGTTGCGTCTCGCCGGCGGGACGCACGTCCGGGCTTGCCGACCCGTACAGCCGGTGCACGACGTCCTCCAGGCTGGGCTCAAGGATCGACAGGTCCGTGACCGGATACCGGCTGAGCACCGTGCCGACGAGCTCGGCCACGTTCACCGCGGCCGGATCGAACCGCAGGACCCAGTTGCCGTCACCGCGCGGCGAGACCTCGACGCCCGCCAGGTCCGGGGCCCGGGCGCACTCGGGCATCCGCACCACCAGCTGTCGGTAGGCGGGGAAGGCCGCCTTCAGCGAGGCGAGATCACCGTCGTGCAGCAGGCGGCCGTTGTCGATCAGCAGGAGCCGGTGGCACAGGCGCTCTACGTCCGTGAGGTCGTGCGTGGTGAGGATGACCGTCACGCCGCGGTCGCGGTTCAGCTCGCGGATGAACGTCCGGATCCGGTCGCGCGCCAGCACGTCGAGCCCGATGGTCGGCTCGTCCAGGTACAGGATGCGCGGCTCGTGCATCATCGCGGCGGCGAGCTCGCCGCGCATCCGCTGGCCGAGGGACAGCTGGCGCACGGGCGTGTCCAGGAAGGCGGACATCTGCAGCAGCTCGGTGAACCGGCGCAGGTTCTCCCGGTACCGGGCCGGGTGCACTTCGTAGAGACGGCCCACCAGCTCCAGCGAATCGCGCAACGGCAGGTCCCACCACAGCTGCGAGCGCTGGCCGAAGACCACGCCGATCTGCCGGGCGTTGCGCACCCGGTCGAACCACGGGCGGGCGCCGGCCACCACGACGGTGCCGGAGGTCGGCGTCAGGATCCCACAGAGCAGCTTCACCGTCGTCGACTTCCCGGCGCCGTTGGGGCCCAGGTAGGCCACCATCTCGCCGGGTTCGATGTCGAAGCCGATGCCGTCGACGGCGCACACCACCTCGTGCTGGCGAGTGAGCAGAGTGCGCAGGGCGCCCCAGCGCCCGGTGATCCGCTTGCTCCGGTGGTACCGCTTGACCAGGTCACGAACGACGATGACGGGCATGGCCGCGACGATTCCAGCCACGGTCACGGCGCGACAAGCTCCGCACCCGGGCCACCGGTGCACTCCGCGCTCAACTGTTGTGCGCCGTCCCGCGTCGTGGTGCTCTGGTGATCGGTCGACGTGGCCCTTTGTCCGATGTAGACGGCTCGGTCCACTGCCTCAACGGAGGAAGGCGATGGCATCCACCAACCCCATGGCAGGCGAACACGTAATCCTCGGTGCCGGCCCCTGCGGCCTGGCGGCCGCACGCGAGCTGTGCCGCGGCGGCGGTACGCCGATCGTCGTGGAGCGCGAAGAGTCGGCCGGCGGGCTCGCCTCGTCGTTCGCGGACGATCGCGGCTTCATCTGGGATCTGGGCGCGCACGTGGCCTTCAGTCCGTTCGGCGACTTCGACGATCTGCTCGACGACATGATGGGCGACGACGTGCTGCGGCACGAGCGCTCTTCCTACGTCGTGTACGGGGACCGCTGGGTGCCCTATCCGTTCCAACACAATCTCGCGATGCTGCCGACGGACGAGGCCGTGGAGTGCATGGTGGACCTCATCGAGCGGCCCCGGCAGGCGGTCCGGACGTTCGACGACTGGATCATGACGAACTTCGGGCCCGGGATCGCCGACCGGTTCATGCGTCCCTACAACGCCAAGGTGTGGACGGTTCCCTGCACCGAGATGTCCGCGGACTGGATCGCCGAGCGCGTGGCCACCGTAAACTGGCGCACCGCGCTCGCCAACCTGGTGCACGGAAGGGTGGTGCCCGGCTGGGGGCCCAACAGCACGTTCAGCTATCCGGGCAGCGGCGGCATCGGCGAGCCGTTCCGCCGGCTGGCCGATCAACTGCCCGACGTCCGGTACGGGCGCACGGTGACCCAGGTGAATCCGCACGCGCACACGCTGACCCTCGGCAACGGTGACCGCCTCGGCTTCCACCAGCTGATCTCCACGATCCCGCTGACTGCTCTGGTCGCCGCGCTGACCGACTGCCCGGCCGAGGTGCGGGACGCGGCCCGGGCGCTGCGGCACAACCAGGTTCTCGTGGTCGGCGTGGGCGCCACGGGCACCGTGCAGACCAACTGGCACTGGCTGTACTTCCCCGAGCAGGTGTACCCGTTCTACCGGATCACCAACATCGGGTTGTGCTCGGCACGGAACCTGCCCGAGCCGCACGACGGTCACGTCTCGTTCATGGCCGAGATCGCACAGCCGGCTGGCGCCCCGTGGCCGGACGCCGGCGACGCCACCCGGGACACGATTCGCGGGCTCGTCCGCTCCGGGCTGCTGCCCGACGGGAACAGCGTGGTATCCACGTTCGTTCGCCGGGTGCCGCTGGCCTATCCGATACCCACCCTGGACCGCACCGAGGCCGTCGCGACGATCCTGGGATACCTGGAGAGCCACCAAATCTACTCGCGCGGCCGGTTCGGCGTGTGGATGTACGAGCACGGCAACATGGACCACGCGGTGCGCATGGGCAAGGACGTCGCCCGCCACCTGCTGTCGGGGGCGGAGGAACTGGTCCGCCTGCCGCACATGGGCGCGCCCGTGCCGACGGAGCCGGCCGGCCTCACCGGGACCCGTCGATGAGGGTCCTGGTCACCGGCGCCACGGGGTTCATCGGCGGCCATGTCGCGCGGGTGCTGCTCGGCGAGGGCTTCGAGGTCGCGGTGCTCGACGACCTGTCGAGCGGCCGGCTGGTCACGCTCACCGAGCTGGCCCGCCTGGGCCTGCGCGAGGAGAACGTCTTCGTGACCGACGCCGCCACCGACGAGGCCGCCCGCGCGGTGCGGCGCTGGTCGCCTGACGTCCTCATCCACCTCGCGGCCCAGCCGCGCGTGATCGCGTCGGTGCAGGACCCAGTGCGGGACGCGCGGGCCAACGTGCTCGGCACGGTCACCATGCTGGACGCGGCAGCCCGTTCCGGGCAGTGCCGCGTGGTCCTGGCCTCGAGCGGGGGCGCCGTGTACGGCGAGCAGGCCGGGGCCGCCGCGCCGACCAGCGAGCGGGTGCGGCCCCGGCCGATCAGCCCGTACGGGCTCAGCAAGGCGACCACCGAGTCGTACGCCGGCGTGTACGGCGCGTTGACCGGGCTGCCGGTCTCCATCCTCCGACTGGGCAACGTGTACGGCCGCCACCTCGACGGCAGCCCAGGGCCCGGTGTGCTCACCGTGTTCGCCCGGGCCGTGGCCGCGGGCGAGGCGCAGCAGGTGATAGGCGACGGCCGGCAGACGCGCGATTTCGTCCACGTCCACGACGTCGCGGAGGCCTTCCGGCTGACGGTGACGACGGCTGCGCCGGTCGTGCTCAACATCGGCTCGGGGCGGGAGACGAGCGTGCTGGCCGCCCTGCAGGCCGTGTGCGAGGCGCTGAACGCCCCGGCCAAGCCCGTGCACGTCGCGGCGATCAGCGGCGAGGTGGGGCGGGTGTGCCTGGACGTGTCGGCCGCCCGAACCAAGCTGGGCTGGCAGGCCACGGTGCCACTGGACGCCGGGATCCGCGAGCTCGTCAAGAGCCCGGCGGGCGCCGTCCCAGGCTGACGCCCGGCGTCAGTCCCCGCCGGCTCTCCGCATGCCTGCCACGATCATTTCGATCATCTGCCGCACCGCGTCCGAGCCGAAGAAATGTCCGCCGTCGAGGACGTTCAGGACGAACGGCCCGGTCGTCTCCGCGCCCCACGGCTCCATCCGGCGCGCCGGCGATTCCTCGTCGGCCGCTCCGGCGAAGGCGGTGATCGGGATGTCGAGGAGCACACCCGGCTGATAAGTGTGGGTGCTGAGCACGGTCAGATCGGCCCGCAGCGTCGCGACCATCTCGCCCAGCAGCCCCTGGTCCTCGAAGAGTTGGGACGGAGTGCCGCCCATCTCCCGCATGTACCGCACCAGACCCTCGTCCGGGCCGTTCCAGCCGCGGATCTGGCGGTCCAGGCTCGGCGCCACGCTCGCGGAGACGTACAGCGCCCGCGGCATCGGCATCGCGCGCTCGCGGAGGGCGTGCGCGAGCGACCAGCCGACCCGTGCGCCCATGCTGGCGCCGAAGAACGCGACCGGCTGCTGGTCCAGCAGTGGCTCGACCGCCGCGACGAGGTCGTCCACCAGCTTGTCCATCTCGTGGTAGCGCGGCTCGGCGAAGCGGTCGGCGCGACCGGGCAGTTGCACGGCGACCGGATCGATTGACGGCGGCAGCAGCTGTGGCCACTGGCGGAACGTGGCCGCGTTGCCACCGGCGTGGTGCAGGCAGAGCAGTATCGTGGCGCCTGGCGCCGGACGCCGGAACCGCTTGAACCAGCGTCGTCCGTCGGACATGGCGGGCTTCCTCTCCTTGGCGGTGCTATCCGCCGGCATCCAGTCGTCAGTACACGTGGTGCATCCACCGCAGATCGTCGGGGACGCGGCCGTACTGGATGCCGAGCAGCTCGTCGCGGAGCCGCATGGTGTCCGGGCCGGGCTGACCGCCGTCGATCGTCCATCCGCCGGCGACGCCGCGCACGTGTCCGACCGGCGCGATGACGCCGCGGTGCCGCACGCGAACACCTCGGTGATCAGACCCGTGTCGCACTGCCTGCGCCACTGGTCCACAGAGATGCGCCCTTCCTCGCAACGGAACCCGAGCCGCCCGGCGAGCTGAAGCAGGGCTGTGCTTGCCGATCAATCCATCCGCGCTGGTCAGGGGAGCTTTCGGATCAGCCGACAGATCTTGGCCTGTTCGAGGCAGTAGCCCGTGTCCATCATTGTCGGCGACTGCGATGATACCGCCTCGTGCTGTTTCGACTGGCCTACCTGGCGTCACGGGACCGTGCACGACGTGCCAGCCGGCCGGCATGTCGGCGAAGACGGGCCACAGCGAGTGCTGGCCCTCGTCGTTGACCAGGACTGTGAACTCAGCGTCGTCGTCATCGAACGGATTGGTCACGGCGTCCACGCCGGCCCGAGCGAGTACCAGCGAGTCCGAACGATATGACCTCATCAGACCCAGTGTCAACAGTCTCGCCCCTTTCCATCTCGACGGAACTCGGGCATGCTAACGGGTCGGCGGTAGCGACGATCGACAATTCGTGTTCGACGGGGGAGTTCGAGAACAGTGAAGACTGTTGCGTTGGTCGAGCTGGCGACGTTCGCGAACATCGTTACCCTGGCCCCCGGATGCCTCTGGGCCTACGCTCGCGAGGTTCCGGAGATCGTGGACAATGTCGAGTTGCGGCTCTACGACGGGCCGGTGATCGCCGATCGCCAGCAGATCCTGGCCGACCTCGTCGCGCACGAGAACCGGGAGCGGTTCGGCATCACGGTCCGCCGGGTGCCCAACCCGGCCGCCGAGGCGGACGTGGTGGTCGCCACCAAGTGGGTGACCGAGGAGCAGTACCGCAGAGGGCGTGGCCTTCTACTACGCGGTCCACGGCCTACAAGTCTGCGTGGCTTCGACGACCTGGCCAATTACCTCGACCGCACCGAAGCGATGAGTTTCGACGGGTTGTTCCGCCGCGGTCGCACGGTACCTCGCCCGTCACCAGGAGGGCTCGCCGATCAGCCGGTTCTTCGCCGACTCGGTCCGCGACCTGGGCAACTACTATCTGCTCAACAGCGGCGGCACCTACCTGAACATGCTGCTGCACGGCGAGCGGGCCGACCATGCGTTCACCGAGCTGCGGGTCGAGCCACGGCCGGACGGTTCACGGCTCCGCCGGCGGCCGTGGCGGCCCTCGCCGATATGGACAGCGTTCCACTGTCCGGGAACGGGCCACTGCTGCGCCACCCGTACCGGCGCAAGATGCCGTTCCATGCCGGCCAGCCGTTGCAGGACAACATCGCCTACTGCGACGGCATGACCACCCGGATTCGGTCGATCCTGGCGGAGTGGACGGCCGTTCCGGCCACCATTGGAGCATAGATGCGCGCCTACCGGGAACTATTCGCCATCCGCGAGGTCCGCTCGATGGCGCTCATTCTGCTGTTGACCAGGTTGGCCGCACCCATGCTGGCCCTCAGCCTCCTGCTTGCCGTGGTCGCCGCGACCGGCTCGTACGCCTCCGGCGGCCTCGTTCTCACCGGCTACGCCGGCGCCCTGGCGATCTTCGTACCGATCGCCGCCCGCCTGGTCGACCGCCTCCCCGCCGCCCGGCGGGTGCTGCTCATCTGGCTCGCCGGCAACGTCGTGGGGTACGCCGCGATGATCGTCTCGTTGCAGGCGAAGGCGCCGGTCGGCGTGTTGATCGCGTTTGCCGTCCTGCTCGGTGCGACCACGCCGCCCGCAGGGCCGGTCACCCGGGGCCTGTGGCCGTCGCTGGTCCCGGCCGAGCGGCTGCAGACCGCCTACGCCATGGACGCGGTGCTCAACGAATCACTCTTTGTCGGCGGCCCGCTCCTCGTCTCCGGGCTGTTGCTGATCGCTTCCCCCACCGTCATCGTCGCGATCGTCGGCCTGTCCCTCCTGTGCGGTGTCCTGCTCCTGGTCAATGTGCCCAGCCTGCGGGACCGCCGCCCGCCGGACCAGTCCGAGCCACGCAACTACCTCGGCCCGCTCGCCCAGCCGCAGGTGCTCATCCTCCTCGGCATCGTCGTGTGCGACACGTTCGCGTTCGGGTCCATGGTGGTCAGCGTGCCGGCCGCAGCGGCCGACCTCAGCACGAAGACGCTGGGCGGGGCGCTGCTCAGCCTCGGCTCCCTGGGCGCGGTCATCAGCGGCGTGATCTACGGCGCCCGGCCACGGGCCGGCGCACCGGGCCGCCAGCTGGCCGTGTTCCACCTGGCCGGCGCGATCCTCCTGGCGTTCGCCGGCCAGGTCAGCCTGATCGCGCTGTTCGCGCTCATCATCCTGTGCGTCGGGCTGGTTGGCGGCCCGCGGGACACGCTGCACCAGGTGGTCCTGGGCGAGGCGGCGCCGAAGCGGTACCGGGCCGAGGCGTTCGCCTGGCTCGGCACGTTCATGTGGGTCGGCTACGGCGCCGGCACCGCCACGACCGGGCAGTTCGTGCAGCGGGCCGGCGGCGAGACGACCGTCGCGTTCGTGGTGGCCGGCTGTGCCGCCGCCCTCGGCGCCGCGCTGTCGCTGCTCGTCCGGCCGACCCCGCCGGATCCGGAGACGGCCGAGGCGGACGCACCGGCCGTGGCCGGGACGCAGGCGGCGGACACGACGGTCGCGCCCGGGCAGGACCCGGCGGAGGCCGCGGACGCCCGCCGGACCGGGGAGCCCGCCGTAACCGGAGGGGCCGACGCCGACAGGTGACCAGCGCAGCGGGCAGAGCTGACCGGTACGGTCCAGATGGTTGGCCAAGAATGCAGGCCGCGCAGGCTGTACAGGCTCTGCATCGCGTAGTACAGGGCGTCGCCTCGTCGTACTCTCCTCGTTGACCCACTCGGTGCCCACCATGGATCCAGCAGCTACAACTCCGGCGCGCTGGAAAGAGTTCGTCAATGTCTGTCAGCCGATCGTTGCCAGCGAATCCGGCCGCGGCATAGATTCACCGAAGACGATCAACCGGGCGGGGAGGGCGATGTCGGCGCAGGACGGGGGCGACATGCTCCGCTGGTTCCTCGGTGGGCCGCAGACCCGGCCCGACCGGATTTCGCTACTCTGCCTGCCCCATGCCGGCGGAGCGGCATCCAGCTACCGCGCCTGGCTATGCGACCTGACCCCGCACGTGGACGTGCTGCCGATCCAGTTGCCCGGCCGGGAGAACCGGATGAGCGTGCCGTTCGCGGAGAGCCTCGACGCGCTGATCGCGGACCTCACCGCGGTGATCGCACGGGCCGAGCTGACCGACCTCGCGCTGTTCGGCCACAGCATGGGGGCGGTCCTCGCGACCCGCCTGTGCACCGCGCTGGAGCAGTCCGGCCGCCCCGTCCGCCACCTGTTCGTCTCCGGTCACTTCGGCACCGGGCCGTGGCCGGCCGACGCCCGACTGAGCGTGTCGCCGACCGCGACCGACGAGGAGCTGCTCGGGTCACTCGCGGTGCTCGACCCGGCGGCCGCGCCCCGGTACGGCCACGCCGAACTGGCCGCCATGATCCTGCCGATCCTCCGGGCGGACCTGCGGCTGCTGCACGGCATCTCGCTGGCCGGAGTCACGGTGGACGCACCGGTAACGGCGCTGGCCGGCACCGACGATCCGGTGGTCGTCGACCTCGCGGGCTGGGCCGGCGTCTCGCGGACCGACCACGCGCTCTACCGCCTGCCGGGAAACCACTTCTATCTCGCCAGCCAGGGGCCGGAGCTGAGCCGGATCGTGTGCCACCGGCTGGGTCTGCCGGTCGGTGTGCCGTGAACGAGACGCCCGGCTGGTCGTACGCGACTCCGTCGTTCTCCCAGCAGCGCGTGTTCGCCGAGGAGAACCTCCAGGACATCGGCCCGACGACCAGCTGAAGATCCGCGGCATCCGAGCGAGCCGGGCGAGACCGAGGCCGCGCTGCACGCGCACCCGCTGGTGCGGGCCAACCCACCGGAACCGGCCCCGAAGACGAGGCGGCCGCCGCTGAGCCGGTCGAGGGTCGCGTACTACCGGGCCGCCTTCGCCGGGCGACGCCGGGACAGCGGCACGACCAGCGGACCGAAGCGGATGCGCGCGGTCCGCAGCGCGATCGCGGTGAGCGCGATCGCGGTGTCGACGATGTCGTCGGCCCAGGGCCAGATCAGCTGGTCACCAGATGAAGCACCCGCCCCAGCCGGCCGCCTCGGCCTCGGCCGCCAGCTCGGCGAGCAGGCGAACGTCGGCGCACTCCTCGAACGTCTCGACATAGACCCGGGTATACATCTGCCGGACTTAGAACCCGTTCGGGCCGGGGGGCAAGGCCGGTCGTACCACGGTTCCGGCGCCGCGCACCGTCGGCAGCAGGCGCTCGCCGACCGACACCGACGCGACGCCGCCGGCCAGGGCCTCTGCCGCCGCGACCAACTTGATCCGCATCCCGCCACCGATGCCGGCGCCGGGTCGGTCCCCCGACGCCGGCAGCCGGTACCGGGCGAGGACGCTGTCCGGGTCGTCCGGGTCGGCCCGTACGCCGCCGGACGCGGTGAGGAAAACGAGCCGGCGGGCGCCGAGCGCGATCGCGATCGCTGCGGCGACCCGGTCGGCGTTGGCGTTGACCGGGGTGTCGTCGTCGGCCAGGACCGGCGGCGAGACCACCGGAACGAGGCCGGCGCCAAGCAGGGTACGCAGCACAACGCCGTCGACGCCGGTGATCCGCCCGCTGTGGTCGCCGCGCAGCAGGACGGTCCTGCCGTCCACGGTGGCTCGGACCGCGCTGCGGCGACGCGCCCGGACCAGACCGGCGTCCAGCCCGGTGAGCCCGACCGCCCGCACGCCGTGCCGGACCAGCTCGACCACCAGGGCCGGCTTGACGCCGCCGGCCAGGGCCAGGGTCAGCACCTCCAGCGTCGCCGCGTCGGTCCGCCGGGTGACCACGCCGTCGGGCGACACGATCTCGCGCAGGGTGACGCCGAGCCGCCCGGCCAGCCGGGCCATTGCCGCGGCGCCGCCGTGCACGACCACCACCCGCGCACCGGTCGCGGTGAGCGCTGCCACGTCGACGCCCAACGGGCCGGCCGGCACCTCTCCGCCGATCTTCACCACGGTCACGTCCATCGCGGGGCCGCTCAAACCGGGTGCAGGCCGGCGAAGGCCAGGCCGAGCCGCTCCGGCCAGCCCATCCGGATGTTGAGGCACTGCACGGCGTTGCCGGCGCCACCCTTCATGAGGTTGTCCAGGGCGGCCACCGCGACCAGGTCACGGCCGTCGACGCCGAGTGCGAAGCCGACATCGCAGAAGTTGGAGCCCAGCAGGATCTTCGGCTCGGGCAGCCGGTGCGGCCCCCGTCGTTCGGCGACCACCCGCACGAACGGCTCGTCCCGGTAGCGGCTGCGGTACAGCCGCCGCACGTCGACCTCGCGCACCGGGACGGTCAACCCGACGCGGCACACCACCTGCACGCCGCGCACGGTTGGCATGCCGGACGCGCTCATCGCCACCGACAGGCCGGTGGCCTGTGCGATCTCCGTCTCGTGCCGGTGCGACACGGGTGCGAAGACCCGCATCGCGCCGCTCCGCTCGGCGTGCGTGTTGACGGCCCCCGCGGCCGCGCCGGCACCGCTGGAGCCCACCCGGCCGTCGACCGTGACGGGGCCGGCCACCAGCCCGGCGTCGACCAGCGGCAGTAACGCCAGCACGGCCGCGTTGGCCATGCAGCCGGGCACGCTGATCCGGTCCGCGCCGCCCAGTTCGTCGCGGCACCGTTCCGGGTATCCGGGCACGAACGCGCCGAGCAGCTCCGGCGACGTGTGCGGGACGCCGTAGTAGTGCTCGTACCGGGCCGGGTCGGCCAGCCGGAAGTCGCCGCTGAGGTCGATCAGGATGGGAGCCCGGTCGACGAACTCGGGCAGCAGCTTCATCGTCTCCCGGTGCGGCGTGGCCAGGAACACCACGTCGCAGGCCGGCAGTCGAGCCGAATCGACGAAGGTGAGGTCGGTCAGCCCCCGCAGGTTGGGGTGCGGGCCGTCGACCCGTCGCCCGGTCAGGCGCCGGGACACCGCGCCAGTCACGGCCACCCGGGGATGGTCGAGCAGCAGCCGCAGGAGCTCGCCCCCCAGATAGCCGGATGCGCCGACGATCCCGATCCGCAGGTCACCGCCCGTCACTCTCCCCAGTCCTCCTCGATCTCCGGGGCCTGCGCGAGCACCAGCGGCGCCACGCTCAGCACCTCCAGCTCCGACCGGCACTCCGCGCACTCGACTATCTCGTTGGGCACCACCGAATCCTGCAGCACGATGTCGCTCTCGCAGGTCGGGCACGTGGTACGCGCCATGATCGTTGCTCCTTCCACCCGTGGGGGCTCCTGATTCCGGTGGTCCTCATCGCAGGGCGACCGATCGGGCCCGGTGCCCGAGCAGCTCGCGGGCCGCCTCGGTGACCCGCTCGACGGTGATGCCGGCCACGGCCAGCAGCGTTTCCTCGTCGGCGACCGCGTCCAGATAGGATTCCGCCGCGCCGATCCGGGTCACCCGACAGGGCTGTTCGGCGCAGACGACCTCACACACCGCGCCGCCGAGCCCGCCGGTCGTCAGGTGATCCTCGACGGTGACGATGCCGGCGGTCTGTCGGGCGGCGCGCACGACCGCCGCGCGGTCGACGGGCTTGACGGTGTGCATGTTCAGCACCCGTGCGGCGACGCCCGCCCGCGCGAGTTCGTCGCGGGCGGCGAGCGCGACACCGACCGGCCGTGGGGCCGCCGCGATGATCGCGACGTCGTCGCCGGTGGCGAGTTCGACCGCCACACCCAGCTCGAACCGGTACGGTCGGGAGTGGACGGCGGGGGTGGCGACCCGGCCGAGCCGGATGAACACCGGCCCGGGATGGTCGACCGCGGCCCGGACGGCGTGCTCCGTCTCCACCGCGTCGGCCGGCGCCACCAGCGTGAGGTTCGGCAGCGTGCGGGCGACCGCGAGGTCGTCCAGCGCGTGGTGCGACGGGCCGTAGTGGCCGGCCGACAGCCCGGCGTGGGTGACCACCACCCGCACCGGCAGATTGTTGGCCGCGATGTCGCTACGCAACTGCTCACCAGCGCGCCACAGGGCGAATCCGCTCATCGTGTTGGCGAACGGAATGAGCCCGGCTGCGGCCAAACCGGCGCAGACGCCCATCAGATTGGCCTCGGCGATGCCGACATTGACATATTGCCCGGGCAACTCGGCGCCGAACGTGTCCTCGAGCCCGCCCATGTCGGAGTCCACGCAGAAGATCCGCGGATCGCGGCGGGCCAGGTCAAGCAGCGTCCGACGGTACACGTCCCGGGTGGCTGGTGCCGTCGTGGTCACGAGGTTTCCCGCTCCCGGGACCGCAGCCCGGCCAGGGCCCGCTGGTACAACGCTGGGGTCAGCCGGACGTAGTGGCTTCTCCCCCGGTCCTCGAAGATCGGTACGCCACGGCCCTTGACGGTCCGGGCGATGAGCACGGTCGGTCGTGCCGTCATTCGGGGAACGCCGGCAATGGCCTCCCGCAGCGCACCGAAGTCGTGGCCGTCGACCTCCTCGCAGGTCCAGCCGAAGCTGCGCCAGCGCTCGGCCAGCGGCTCCAGCGGGATGCGGTCCTCGGTGCGGCCGGTGATCTGCCAGTGATTGCGGTCCACGATCGCCACCAGGTTGTCCAGGCCGAACGCGGGCGCGGACATGATCGCCTCCCAGTTCGAACCCTCCTGCAGCTCGCCGTCGCCGAGCAGGACGAACGCCCGGGCCGGCCGATTGGTCCGCTTGGCGGCGAGCGCCACGCCGGTGGCCAGTGACAGCCCGTGTCCGAGCGAACCGGTCGGGAAGTCCACACCCGGCACCTTGGCCAGCGGATGCCCGGCCAGCCGGCTGCCCGGCCGCCCGTAGGTCAGGCACTCCTCCGGTGGGAAGTACCCGCGCTCGGCCAGCACCGCGTACAGCGCGGCGCTGGCGTGCCCCTTGCTCAGAACAAACCAGTCCCGGTCCGGCCAGTCCGGCTCCTCCGGCCGCACCCGCAGCACCTCGGCGTACAGGAGGACGAGCAGGTCCACGGCGGACAGACTGCCACCGACGTGCGTGCCGTGCTCGGTGGCGGCGATGTCCAGCACGGTCCGGCGGACCCGCGCGGCCACCGCCGGCAGCGGGTCGGGCGCCGCGGTCACCGGGCTCCCTCGACCGCGCGCCGCGACGCGGCAACCGTGGCCAGCCGGTCGAGGTGGTGCCACACCTTCTCGAACGCGTCCGCGCAGCGTCGCAGCACCGGCCCTGCCGCCGGGTTGAGGTGCCAGCGCTGCAGCGTGACCGACTGGTCGATGACCGCGACGGTCGCCGGGTAGTCCTCGGCGCGGTACGGTCGCGGCGACACCCCGGGCAGTCGCCACGGGTAGCCGCCCGGCCCGGCGTGGTCCCGCAGTGCGGGCTGGCCGGGCAGCGGCACCGACTGGTAGGGCTGGACCGGCACGCCCTCGGCCCGCAACGCTCGCTGCAGGATCGCCCGCAGCGCGCCGGCATCCAGCCCTGCGTGGCCGGCCGCCGCCGGGTCGATCCGGAGCCGCAGCATGTGCCACGCGTGGGTCCGGTCCGGTGGGCACTCCGGAACCACCAGCCCAGGAAGCGCAGCCAGCCGGTCCAGCAGCGCCGCTACCTGTGCCGCTCGCGCGGCCCGCCGCTCGGCGAACCGGGCGAGTTGGCACCGGACGAACGCGGCCTGCACGGCCGCCAGCTTCGCGTTGCCGGCGATCTCCTCGGAGGTGTACCGCCGGGGCCCGCCGCCGGCCGGCCGCTCGCCGAACTGGCGCAGCCGTCCGAGCCGCTCGTTCAGCACGGGGTCGTCCGTGGTGACCAGGCCACCTTCGCCGCAGGTCGGCAGGTTCTTGCTGGCGTTGAGGCTGAACGCGGCGGCGTCGCCGAGCGTGCCGACGTTCCGGCCGGCCCACGTCGCGCCGTGCGCCTGCGCGGCGTCCTCCAGCAGAAAGAGTCCGTGCCGGTCGGCCAGCGCACGCAGCGCGGCCATGTCGCAGGGCAGCCCGTGCAGGTGGACTGCGACGATCGCGGCCGTCCGCGGGGTGATCGCGGCCGCCACCGCGGCCGGGTCGAGCGTGTAGGTCACCGGATCGATGTCGGCGAACACCGGCACCAGCAGCCGCTGAGCCGGCGCAGACGCGGTGGCGACGAATGACAGCGCGGGGACCACCACCTCGGCGCCGGGCGTCAGGTCCGCTGCGGCCAAGGCGAGTTCCAGGGCGGCGGTACCGGAGGAGACCGCCGCGCAGTATCCGGCCCCGGTGAACTCCGCCCACTCCCGTTCCAGGCTCTCCACCTCGGCCGCGCCACGGCCGACGCTCGTGAAGCCACCGCTGTCCAGCACGCGGCCGACCGCATCGCGCTCGGCGTCAGTCACGATCGGCCAGGCGAGCCGGTCCCGATCGGCGTCGTCCAGCACGACCGTCCGGGTCCCACCGAACATCGCCAGCTGGTCCATCACACACCCCCCGTCGCGTTTGCCGGATCGGACTCAGTCCGGTGGCAGCAGGCTCGTCACGTAGTCGACGTAGCGGGCGGCCACGTTGGTGCCCAGGACCTCGGCCGCGCCGCGGAACTCAGGCGTGTGGTTGATCTCGTTGACGTAGCGGCGGCCGTCCCGGTCCTCCATCACGTCGATGCCGTAGAACCCCGGCCCGATCGCCGCGGCCGCGGCCCGCAGCAGGCGGTCGAGATCGCCGTCGACCGGGCACGGACGGGTCCTGGCCGAGCCGGCGGTGTTGGTACGCCAGTCGGCGGCCACCCGGTACACCGCGCCGATCACCTCGTCGCCGGCGACCAGGCCCCGGATGTCGCGGCCCGGCTTGTCCACGTACTCCTGAACGTAGGTGATGGCGTGCTGGGGGTTTGGCAGTGCGGCGCGGTGCTCCAGCACGCCTCGGGCCGCCTCCGGGCCGTCCAGCCGGGCGACCAGCCGCCCCCAGGAGCCGATCAGCGGCTTCACCACGCACGGGTAGCCGAATTCGTCGAGCGCGGCCAGCGCCGCCTCGGTGGTGAGCGCAACCATGCCGCGCGGCGTCGGTACGCCGGCGGCGCGCAGGGCGAGCGTCGTCTGCACCTTGTCGCCGCAGACCGCCACCGCCTGGGCCGGGTTGACCACCGGCACACCGGCGTGCTCGAGCAGACGGGCGGCGTAGAGCGCGCGGTGGTGGGAGATCTCTCGAAGGAACGCGATCCGGTAGGGCGGACGGTCGGCCGGCCCAGTGGTCTCGTGACGGAACGTCAGCCGCCGGGGATCGAGCGAATCGAACGCGACCCCACGCTGGTCGAGCGCGGCCATGAGCCACTTCTCCTCGGCCCGGATCCGCGACGCCAGCAGGGCCAGCGCCGGCGTCACCACGGCCCGTCCGCCCGGTCGCGGGCCACCGCGCGGGCGATTCGGCCCGCCGCGTCTGCCAGCACCCCGATCGACGCGGTGAACTCGGCCAGGTCGATGCGCTCCTCCTCGGTGTGGTCAAGTCTCGCGTCACCCGGGCCGTACGCCGCGATCGGCACCGACCAGGCCGGGGCGACCACATTCATGTCGCAGGTGCCGAGCTTCAGCTTGGTCGCCGGTGGACGGACCCGGTCCCGGATCGCGCCGGCCAGCGCCGACGCCACCGGGTCGGCCCGGGAGGACCGGACCGCCGGCATCCGCTCGACCACGGTGAGCCGGTCGCCGCCGGCCCGCTCATGCAGCCAACCGAGGGCCGCCTCGACGTCGAAGCCGGGCGGCGTGCGGCAGGACAGGCGCAGGGTCGCGCGCCTCGCGTCGCCGTGCAGCGCGACCAGGGTCGGGATGGCCCGGTGGAACGCACTGCCGGTCGGATGCCGGGCGACCAGCCAGGCCCGCGCGTCCTGCCAGAAGTCGGCCGCGACCTCGACCGCCTTGGCGTCCGGGCGGCTGCTGTGCACGGGGGGACGCGTCACGTCCAGCCGCAGCCGCAGGATTCCCTTGTAGCCAACCACGACCGTGTCGTATCCGCTCGGTTCGCCCACGATCACCGCGTCCGGGCGCGGACCGGTCAGCAGGTGCCGGGCACCAGGTGAGTCGCCCTCCTCGCCTACCGCGCCGACCACGGCGACCCGGTGGGTGCCGGCGCGTGCCGACCCGGCCGCCGCCCAGAGCATGGCGGCCAGCGCGCCCTTCGCGTCGACCGCGCCCCGGCCGTACAGCACGCCGTCGCGCTCGCACACGGGCAGCCGGCCGGGCACGGTGTCCAGGTGGCCGAGCATCATCACGGTCGGTCCGGCGTCGCCCGCGACCGCCACCGCGTTGCCCGCGTCGTCGCGGTGCGCCGCCAGGCCCAGGTGTCGGGCCACCCGCACGACGTAGTCGGCCAACTCGTCCTCGGCACCGGTCGGAGAGTAGATCTCCACCATGCGGCGAAGCACCGTCGCCGGTGTGATCTGTACTGTCACGACCTCCCCCATCGCCTGCACGAGTCGCGGTGATCTCCGATCGTACAGCGGCGTTCGCCAATGGACTCTCTCATCGACGCCCGCTAACGTAAGGGCTTCGGAGACCGGCCGACGGGGGCGGGAGAACAGGCGATGAAGACGGTCACGCTGGTCGAGCTGACGGCGTTCGAGAAGATCGTTCCCTTGGCCTCTGGCTACCTGTGCGGCTACGCCCGGCTCGATGCCCAGGTCGACGCGGGCTACGAGTTCCGGATCTACGACGGTCCGGTGACCCTCGACAGGGACGCGGTGCTCGCCGATCTCGTCGCCCAGGACAGCGACGTCTACGGCTTCAGCTGCTACGTATGGAACATGGGCCTGGTCCGCTGGCTGCTCGCCGAGTTGCTCGCGCGCCGGCCGGACGCCCGGTGCATCCTGGGCGGCCCACAGGTGATGAGCCACGCCCACGAGTACGCGCCCGATCGGCTGCCCAACGTGGTCGTCTGCAACGGCGAGGGCGAGAAGACGTTCCAGCGTTACCTGCGGGAGCTGCTGAACGACGAGCCGGACCTGTCCGCGGTACCGGGAATCAGCTTCTGGCGTGACGACGAGCTGGTCACCACCGAACGGCCCGAGCGCATCAAGGACCTCACCGAGATCCCGTCGCCGTACACCAGCGGGATCTACGAGCCGGGAAAGTACACGTTCGCGATCCTGGAGACCAACCGCGGCTGCCCGTACAACTGCGGGTTCTGTTTCTGGGGCGCGGCCACCAACGCGAAGGTCAATCGGTTCGAGACCGAGCGGGTGCTGGACGACATCACGTGGATGAGCGAGACCGGCTGCGTGACGATCTTCCTCGCCGACGCCAACTGGGGCATGGCCCCGCGCGACGTCGAGTTCACCCGGCACATGCTCGCGTGCCGCGAGCGCACCGGGTTCCCGATGGTGATCTCGATGAACGCGGCCAAGAACAAGCCCGACCGGGTTGCCGAGATCACCAAGCTGCTGGTCCAGGGCGGCATGCTGACCAGCCAGCCGATCTCGCTGCAGACGATGGACTCCGGCGTGCTGAAGCTCATCGACCGCAGCAACATCCGCGCCGAGACCTACACCGCCCTGCAACGCACGCTGCGCGAGCAGAACATCAGCTCGTACATCGAGATGATCTGGCCGCTGCCCGGCGAGACCGTTGCGTCGTTCCGCGAGGGCATCACCGCGCTCGCCCGTGCCCGGGCCGACACCATTCTGGTGTATCCGCAGATGCTGCTGCACAACACCCCGATATACGAGAACCGGGAGCGCTACGGGATCAGGCTGCGCCGGGTGGACGACGTCGTGGCCGAGGCGGACATCGTGGTCGGGACCAGGTGGGTCACCGAGGACGACTACCACGAGGGATCCGCCCTCTACTATGCGGTCCACGCGCTGTACAGCCTCCGCGGCCTCTACTACTTGGCCAATCACCTGGACCGCAGCGGCCGGATCAGCTTTGGAGACCTCTACGCCGAGGCTGCCCGGTACTTCGCCGGGCGGGTGGCGGACTCGCCGATCTGCCGCTTCATCGACGAGTCGGTGCACGGGCTGGGCAACTACTACCTGCTCAACGGCGGTCGGCTGGCGCACATGACGCTGCACGCGGAACGCGACCACTTCACCCGGCTGCTGACCGACTTCGTACGCACGCAGCCGTTCTGGGCCGACCCCGACGCTCGCGCCATGTTCGAGCTGGACCTCCTGGCCCGCCCGTACATCTACCGGGAAACGCCGGCCATGCCCGACTACCCGTTCACCGAGCTGGACGTGCGTCCCCGCGACGACGGGTTCGAGGTCAGCGCGCCGGAGCTGGTCGGCAGCCTGCTCAGCGAGCTCGACATGGGCGGCCGGACCGTCGACGGGCCGCTGCTGCTGCGCCACCCTGTCCGCCACAAGCTGCCCTACCTGCGGCACCGCACGCTCGACGACAACATCTCCTACTGCCAGGGCATGACGCTGCACCTGCGGGAAATGCTGCCGGAGTGGACGCTGGCCGCGACGCTCAGCGAAACACTCCGCCGTTGACGTGCAGCACCTCGCCGGTGATGTAGCCGGCGTCCGGGCTCACCAGGAACGCGACGGCGTGCGCAACGTCCTCCGGCCGGCCCACGCGGCGGACGGGCGTCTGCGCCGCGACCATCCGTTGCAGCTCCGCGAAGTCGACGCCGAGCCGGCCGGCGGTCGCCCGCGTCATCTCGGTCGCGATGTAGCCCGGACCGACCGCGTTCACGGTCACCCCGAACGGCCCGAGCTCCTGGGCGAGCCCGCGCACCAGCCCCAGCACGCCGGCCTTCGCTGCCGCGTAGTTCGCCTGGTCGCGGTTGCCCAGGACGGCGGCCACGCTGGACAGGGCGACGATCCGGCCGCCCGTACCGGCCACCAGGTAGGGACGGACCTCCCGACACATCAGGTACGCCGCGCGCAGGTTGACCGCGTGGACGACGTCCCAGTCGCCGTCGGTCATCTCGGCCAGCGGGCCGTCCCGGATCACTCCGGCGTTGTTGACCACGACGGTGGGTGGCCCGAGCCGCTCGGCGACGGCAGCGACGACGGCGCGCACCTGGACCGGGTCCGTCACGTCGGCCGGCGCCGGCAGCGCCCGGCCACCGCGCGCCGTGATGTCGGCGACGACGTGGGCGCATCCGGCCGCGTCGAGGTCGAGGACCGCCACCGCGAGGCCGTCGGCCGCCAGCCGCGCGGCGGTCGCGGCGCCGATTCCCCGGGCCGCGCCGGTGACGATCGCGACCCGCTGCGGGCCGGCGTCAGGCCAGGCCACCGGCGGCTCGCAGGTTCTGCCCGGTCAGCCAGCGGGCGTCCGGCCCGACCAGGAACGCGACCACATCGGCCACGTCGGCCGGTTGACCCAGCCGGCGTAGCGGCGTCATCGCGGCGGCCATGTCCAGCGCCTCCACCGGCTGCGAGGCGCGCAGCATGTCGGTGTCCACCGGGCCCGGCGAGACCGTGTTGACGGTAATCCTCCGCAACGACAGCTCCCGCGCGGCGACCAGGGTGAACTGCTCGAGGGCCGCCTTGCTCGCCGCGTAGAGGGCGATGCCGGGCGCGTGGAGCACGGTGTTGGTCGAGGAAATGTTCACGATGCGGCCGCCCCGGCGCATCCGACGGGCCGCCTCCTGGATCAGAAAGAACGCCGCCTTGACGTTCACCGCCATCAGACGGTCGAAATCCTCCTCGGTGCTGTCGGTGATGCTCGCGACCAGCGTTTCCCCCGCGTTGTTGACCAGCACGTCCAGGCCGCCCAGGCGCTCCTCTGCCGCGGCGAACAGGCCACGGACAGCGGCCGGGTCGGCCAGATCGACGCGGATCGCGCAGGCCCAGGCGCCCGCCTCGGTGAGTTCGGCGACGAGCTGGTCGGCCAGATGCTCACGGGTGCGGTAGCTGAAGGCAACCGCGGCGCCGTCCCGGGCCAGCCGTCGCACGACGGCTCGCCCGATGCCCCGTGAGCCGCCCGTGATCAGCGCCGTCTGTCCGCTGAGGACCCCATTCATCCGCTCCACCACTCCCGCTTCGGCTGCTCAGCCCGGCATCAGGCCGCCGGAGACCGCGATCACCTGCCCGGTGATGAAGCCCGCCCCCTCACTGACCAGGAACGCGACGGTGCAGGCGATGTCCTCGGGCTGGCCGACCCGGCGCAGCGGCGTCTGCGCGGCCACCACGCGTTGCAGTTTGTCGATGCTGACCCCGAGGTTGGCCGCGTTCGTCGCGGTCAGCTCCGTCGCGATGTACCCGGGAGCCACCGCGTTGACCGTGATGCCCTCGGGGCCGAGTTCCAGGGCCAGCGCCTTGGTCAGGCCCTGGATGCCGGCCTTGGCCGCGCAGTAGTTCGCCTGGTTGCGGGTGCCAAGCGCGGCCATGCTGGAGATGTTGACGATCCGGCCCCACCGGTCGAGGTGCGGGCGGACCTCGCGGGTGACGAGAAAGGCGCTGCGCAGGTTGGTCGCCATCACCTGGTCCCAGTCGTCCTCGGTCAACTCTTCGATCGGCGCGTCCCGGGTCAGGCCCGCGTTGTTGACCAGGATGACCGGCGGGCCGAGTTCGTCCGCTATCCGGGCGACCGCGGCCGTGACGTCCCCGTGATCGCTGACGTCGGCGGCGATCCCGAGTGCCCGCCCACCGGCTGCGGCGATCCGCGCCGCGACATCCGCGCACGCCTCGGCGTCGCGGTCCACGACGGCCACCGTGTGTCCGTCCTCGGCCAGCCGGACCGCGGTCGCGGCACCGATGCCGCGCCCACCACCGGTCACCACCGCGATCCTCGCTGCTGTGCTCATGCCGTCTCCTCTGCCGACCGCTCCCACCGGCCGGCGGCACGCCACAGCTCGGCCGGCCGACCGAACCGCAGCGCTTCCACGGCCGCCGCCCGGTAGTACCGGTGGACCGGCGCCGATCCGGTCAGGCCGAACGCGCCGTGCACGTGCACCGCTGCGGCCGTGATCTCGAGGGCCAGCTCACTCGCGTAGGCCAGCGCGCGGGTGGTGGCCAGCGCGGCCGGTGCCCCGGTGTCGGCTCGCCAGGCCGCCTCGTGCACCAGCAACCGCGCGGCTCTCAGGTGCGCGAGCTGCCGGGCCAGCGGGAAGGCGATCGCCTGGTGGCTCAGCAGGGCCTGCCCGAACTGGTGGCGCTCGGCCGCCCGCTCGACCGCCAGCCGATGCGCCCGGGCCGCCAACCCGCACAGGTAGGCGGCCTGTCGCACCCGGGCCCGGTGCAGCGGGCGGGTCGGCGGGCCGGCCGGGCCGGTGCCGGCGACCTCGGCCCAGAGGGAGCCCGATCGCCGGTGCACCGCCCGCAACCTGCCCGCGCCGTCCACCGCCACCATCACGTCGGCGTCGTCGGCGCCGCCCGACAGCGTCACCCGCACCGTGCCGGCGGCGACCTCCGCGCACCGGTCCCCGGTGGGCGCCGCGTCGTCGGCGCCGAGTAGGTCGACGAGGAGCGCGGCGGCGCGGTACCCGTCCGGCGCGGCCCGGCGGCCCAGCTCGTCGCAGACCACGACGGCGTACCCCAGCCCCAGCTCCAGGCCGCCGGCTGCGGCCGGGGCCTCCAGCGCGTACACCTGGAGGCCGGTCAGGCAATTGTGGACCGGGCCCGGGTGCGCGGCATCGCCGCACCGATCCAGTTCCCCGCCCACCGCCCGGCCGAGGGCCAGCTGATCCGCGTCGAGTTCGAGGTCCATGTCAGCCTTCCGCTGCCACGGCATCGGTCAACTGCTCGGCCAACGTGCGCAGCATCATCTCGGAGGTGCCGCCGGCCAGCGTCAGGCCCGGCGCCTCCCGGTAGGCCCGGTCGACGTCGGCCGGAAGCCGTCCGTCGTCGTCGAGGCCGTGCCGCGACAGCGCCCACCTCGCCACCGTGGCGGCGAGTTCGCTGCCGTACCACTTGGCGACCGGAGCCCGCGTCGGGTCGGCGTCGCCGCCCGCTGCGGCCAGCGAGGCCTGCCAGGCCAGTAGCCGGGCGGCGGCCACCCTGGCGCCGTAGCGTCCGGTCCGCTCCAGTTCGTCGGGATCGTCGGGGGTGGCCCTACCGGCCAGGTCGAACCAGCGGGCGGCGCGCAGCGCGAAGTCGAAGCCGGTGCGCTCGAAGGCGAGCGCGCGGGTCAGCAGGGCGAACCCGTCGTCGAGTTCGCCGATCAGGGCAGCCCGGCCGACCGCGACACCGTCGAGGTGGACGAGGGTGAACTGCTCGTCGGGCAGGCTCGGCATCCGTTCGATCCGGACGCCCGGCGCGCGGAGGTCGACCAGGAAGAGGCTGAGACCGCCGTACCGCGTCGAGGCGGGCGAGGTGCGGACCGCGCACAGCCCGACGTCGCAGCGTTCACTCAGGTTGAACGCCTTGCTGCCGGTGATGCGGAATCCGTCGGACACTGGCTCGGCGGCCGTGGTCAGGGCGCCGAGGTCGGAGCCGGCCCCGGGCTCGGTGTAGAGGACGCTGGCGAAGATCTCACCGCGCGCGAGCCGCGGCAGCAGGTCGTCGCGCTGGTCGTCGCGGCCGCATGACAGGATCAACTGCCCCACCGTCAAGATGCTGTTGACCAGCAGGGTGTCCGGGACGCCGGCCCGCACCAGCTCCTCGACGGCGATGGCGCCGCACCGCGCGTCGCCACCACCGCCGCCGTAGCGTCGGGGCCAGTGCGGGGCTAGCAGGCCCGCCGCGCCAAGGAACCGATAGAGCGGCCGCTCGTCGCGCTCACCGGGCTCGGCATGGGCGAAACCGGCGAGAAGCTCGATCGCCTCCGGCGCTGCGAGGACGGCGCGGACTCGGTCGCGGAACTCCACGTCCGAGGCCGTGGGGCCGAAATCCATTGCGCCACCGCCTGTTCCCCGTCGACGTCGCCTGCGGAGTATAGCAATAATGCAAATATTTGCGGGGGTAGATGGTGGCCGGAGCGGCGGGCTAGACTCCACGCGTTGTCTTCCGCGGGGAGGAGACCGGGCGGGATGTCTCGCGTCATCGAGCGGGCGGCGTCACCTGCGCGCGACTCGCTGGCGACCAGGCGCGATGCGTTCCTCCGCCGGATCCACGCCATCGCCGCGCCGTCGGCGCCCGGCCACACCGGCGCGGCCACGACGGCAGAGCAACCCACCCGCTTTCCCGAGGCGACCGCGACCGGCCCCGCGCCGCCACCGCGCCGGGTGCGCTGCGTGACGGTGGTTCCCGCCGACACCGATCCCGGTCCGCTGCTGGCGGCGGTGGTCTCCACGCTGGGCCGGTACACCGGGTGGCCGCGAGTCGCGATCGGGCTGATCCGCCGCACCGGCGGCCGCGCCCTGCGCGGCGCGCTGGACGTGACGATCGAGCGGGGCGACACACTGGCCACGATCGCCGCCCGGCTGACCCACGTGCCCCCGGCACTCGATGCGGCCCCCCGGCCGGTGACCGTGCGGCTGCGGACGCCCGGCGACCTGCTCGACGACGGGATCGTCGACGGCCTGGTCATCGAGGCGCTCCCGGCCGCCGGCCGGCTGACCGCCGAGTTCGAATCTGACCGGCACGACCACGACACCGTCGCCCGGTTTTTACGCCACTGCGCCCGCACCCTCGATCAACCGCCCGACACCCCGGTTTTCGAGGTGCCACTGCCCGGGCCGAGCGAGGTGCCGCCGTGGACCGGTGCCACGCAGCCGCCCGACGGGGTCACGCTGGTGGACCTGTTCGAGGCGACCGCCGCCCGCCACCCCGACCGCCCGGCCGTCGGCCCGCTCAGCTACGCCCGGCTGGCCACCGAGGCCCGCCGGCTGGGTCAGCACCTGCGCGCCACGGTCGCGGCCGGCCCCGAGGACCGGATCGGCGTACTGATCAGCCGTGGCGACCCCCGCTGGGTGATCGCCTGCCTCGGCGTGCTCTACGCCGGCGCGGCCTGGGTCCCACTCGACCCGGACACTCCGCCCGCCCGGGTCTCGGCGCTGCTCGACCGGGCCACTGTGAAGACCACCATCACCGACGGCCGGCTGGCCGCGCACCTGGCCGGCCGGCCGGTGGTCGACCTCGACACCGAGGCGGGGCCGATCGCCGCCGCCGCCGACGCCCGACCGGCCGGGCCGGTCTACGCGGGCAACGCGGCCTACGTCATCCACACCTCCGGCAGCACCGGTACGCCCAAGGGCGTGATTGTGCCCCACGCCCCAGTCGTCAACTTCGTGCGGGCGATGGCCCGGCTCTTCGCCCTGACGCCGGCGGACCGCATCCTGCAGTACGCCTCCCCCGGCTTCGACGTGTGGGTGCAGGAGGTGTTCACCGCGCTGCTCACCGGCGCCTCGGTCTGGCCGGTCGGCGATGCGCAGCGGCTCTCCCTCGAGGAGTTGTCGCGTGCGCTCGAACGCGACCGGATCACCGTGGCCGAGTTGCCACCGGCCCTGATGGAGTCGATGGATGCCGACCGCTTCCCGGATCTGCGCATCGCCTCGGTGGGCGGTGAGGCGTTCCCGGCGTCGCTGGTAGCCCGCTGGCGGACCCCGCGGCGGCGGGTCGTCAACGGGTACGGACCGACCGAGGCGACCATCGGCGTCATCTACCACGACTGTCCCGCCGAGCTGCGGTCCGCGCCGCCGATCGGCCGGCCCGTCGACCAGCACCGGGCCCACGTACTCGACAGCCGGTTACGGCCGGTGCCGCTAGGCGCGATCGGCGAACTCTATCTGGGCGGTGCCGGACTGGCCCGCGGATACCTGGGCGATCCGGCCGCGACCGCGGCGGCGTTCGTCGCCGACCCGTTCGGGCCGCCCGGCGTCCGGCTCTACCGCACCGGCGACCTGGTCCGCCAGGACGGGGCCGGCGAGTTGATCTTCGTGGGCCGCCGCGACCGCCAGGCCAAGGTGCACGGCCAGCGGGTCGAGCTGGGCGAGATCGAGGCCGCGCTGGCTGCGCACCCGGGCGTCCGCCGGGCCGTGGCCGACCTCGCCGACGAACGGCTCTCCGCCTACCTGGTGGCCGACCGACCGCTGGACCCGGCCGCGCTGCGCCGCCACCTCGGCGAGCGCCTGCCCGGCTACATGGTGCCGGGCCGGCTCGTCCAGGTCGCCGCGATCCCGGTCAACGCCAACGGGAAGATCGACCGGACTGCGCTGGCGTCGGCCTTCCCCGCGCCGGCCGCCGCGCCGTCGACGGCCGAGCCGGCCCACGGCATCGCCGCCATCGTCCTACGGTTGTTCGAGGAGTGCCTGCGACAGCCGCTGCCGGAGCCGGCCGAAACCGCCAACTTCTTCGCCGCCGGCGGTACAAGCCTGCAGGTCATCCGCCTGCTGAATCGCGTACGCCAGGAGCTCGGGGTCGATGTGCCTGTCCTACGGTTCCTGCGCGATCCGACACCGGCGACGTTGTCCACGCTGGTCGGCGCGGGTGCGGACACCAGCCGTCTGGTCCGGGCCCCGGACGGGGCCGAGGTGCCGCTGTCGGCCGGGCAGCGCGGCCTCTGGTTCCTCGACCGGCTCGGCGCCGACCCGGCGGCCTTCCACGTGCTGGAGGCCCACCTCCTGCTCGGGCCACTCGACCCGCGGGCGCTGCGGCGGGCGGGCGAGTCGCTGGTCCGCCGGCACGAGATGCTGCGCACGCGGATCACCGTCCAGGACGGGATCCCCTCGCTGCGGTTGGATCCCGCCGGCTCGTTGGACTGGGAGCAGGTCGAGCTGGCCGACGTCGACCGGCTGCCGGAGGTGCTGCGCGAGCTGTGGTCCCGGCCGTTCGACCTGGGCGCCGGGCGGCTGATGCGGGTCACCCTGATCCGGCTCGGCGCCCACGAGCACGTGCTCTGCCTGGTGGCCCACCACCTGGCCTCGGACGCCCGGTCGACCGAGGTGCTCTTCGAGGAGCTCAGCCACGAATACCCGGCGGCCGACGCGGCCCTCCCGGCGCCGGACGCGCGGTACGCCGACTTCGCCTGGTGGGAACGGGAACGGCTGGCCAGCGGCGCGCTGGACGACCAGCTGGCCTACTGGCGCGAACGACTCGCCGGCCTCCCGCCCACCATCGAGCTGCCGCTGGACCGTCCCCGGCCGACGGTTCCATGCCACGGCGGCGACACCGTGCGCTTCGAGGTGGCGGCGGAGGTGACCGAGCGGGCCCGGGCGATCAGCCGCGAGGCGGGCACCACGCTGTTCGTCACGCTGCTCACCGGATTCGTGGCGTTGCTCGCCCGATACTCGCGTACCGGCGACGTGGTCATCGGCACGCCGGTCGCCAACCGCACCCGTCCGGAACTCGACCGGACCGTCGGGTTCGTCGCGAACATGGTGGTGCTGCGCCAGGACTGCACGGCCGACCCCACATTCCGCAACCTGCTCGACGCGGTCAAGGACACCACGCTGTCGGCGTTCGCGCACCAGGAGCTTCCGTTCGAGCGGCTGGTGGAGCACCTCGAACCGGCGCGCGACCTGGGCCGCAACCCGCTCTTCCAGGTCACCTTCCAGAGCTATGAGGAGCCGGGCGCCCGCCTGCGGCTGACCGGCCTGCGCACCCGAGGGGTACCGGTCGCCGCCCCGGCCAGCCAGTTCGACCTGTCCCTGGTGGTCCAGGAGGGCGTCGACGGCCGACTCACCGGCAGCCTCGTCTACCGGACCGCCCTGTTCGACCGGTCGACCGCAGCCCGGGTGGCCGGGCACTACCGCACGCTGCTGGCCGACGGGCTGGCCCGGCCGGACCAGCGGATCTCCCGGCTCGATCTGCTCTCCGCCGCCGAGCGCGACGAGCTGCTCGTCGCCGGTAGCGGTCCCGGAGATGTCGCCGCGCCGACGGTGGACGTGCTGGTCGCGGCGCACGCCGCGGCCCGACCGGACGCCGTCGCCGTGGTGGACGCAGGGTGCACGCTGACCTACGGCGAACTCGACGCCGCGGCGAACCGGCTGGCCCACCGGCTGCACCGGGACGGGGCCGGCCCGGGCTGCCGGGTCGGTGTCTTCCTGGACCGGGGCGCGGACCTGGTCGTCACGCTGCTGGCCGTCCTGAAGTCGGGCGCCGCCTACGTGCCGATCGAGCCGACCTACCCGCCGGCCCGGGTCGGATTCATGCTGACCGACAGCGGCGCGGCGGTGGTGGTCACGGAGCGGTCACTGGCCGGCACGCTGCCCGACGGGACGCCCCAGATCCTGCTCGACGAGCCGCCCCCGGAGGAGCCAGGCCTCCTCCCGGACGCTCCACCGGTCCGGCCCGACCCGGATGACCTCGCCTACCTGATGTACACCTCCGGCTCCACCGGCCGGCCCAAGGGCGTGGCGGTGCCGCACCGCGCGGTGACCCGGCTGGTGCGCGGTCTGGACCGGCTACGGGTCGGCGCCGAGGACACGTTCCTGATGCTCGCGCCGGTGGCGTTCGACGCGTCCACACTGGAGGTTTGGGCGCCGCTCAGCCTTGGCGGCCGACTGGTGGTCCACCCGCCCGGCGCGGTCGACCCGAAAGGGCTGGGCGAGCTGCTGCGCCGCGAGGCGGTGAGCGTGCTGTGGCTCACCGCGGCGCTCACCAACCTCGTCGTCGACACCGTCCCGGCCGCTCTGGCTCCACTGCGGCTGCTGATCACCGGCGGTGAGGCGTTGTCCGCCCCACACATCCGACGGCTCGCGGCCGCGCATCCGCACATGCTCATCGTCAACGGGTACGGCCCGACCGAGACCACGACGTTCGCCACCATCCACCCGGTGGCCGCCACCACCGACGCGACCTCGATACCGATCGGACGGCCGATCGGTGGCACCCGCGTCCACGTGTTGGACGGGCGGCTGCGGCACGTGCCGGCCGGCATCGCCGGTGAGCTGTACATCGGAGGCGCCGGCCTGGCGCGCGGCTACCATGGGCAGCCGGGCCGGACGGCCGAACGTTTCGTCGCGGATCCGTTCGGTGCGCCCGGCACGCGGCTCTACCGGACCGGCGACCTCGTCCGGTGGACCACGGATGGCGTGCTGGAGTTCCTCGGCCGGGTCGACGACCAGCTCAAGATGCGCGGATTCCGGATCGAGCCGGGCGAGATCGTGGCCGAGCTGAACCGGCATCCGGCCGTGCACGACTCCTTCGTCCTTCCCCGTGGCGGCGGGATCACGACCGAGCTTGTCGCGCACGTGGTGACGACCGAGGAGCCGGCGGTGCTGGCTGCCCACCTGCGGGAACGGCTGCCGTCCTTCATGGTGCCGACCGCCTGGGTCCGCACCGACGCGCTGCCGCTGACGGCCAGCGGCAAGGTGGACCGCGAGGCGCTGCGCCGCCGCGGGCAGGACGTCGACCGGGCGGCAGAACACCTGCCGCCGCGCACCGGGGCCGAGATCCGCGTGGCCGAGGTGTGGTCGCGGGTCCTCGGCTGCGGGCGGGTGGGTGCCCTCGACGACTTCTTCGCCCTCGGCGGCAACTCGCTGCTGGCGACACGGATGGCCGCCCTGGTCGGCAAGTTGTTCGGAGTGGAGCTGCCGCTGATCACGGTGTTCCGGCATCCGACCGTGGCCGAACTCGCGGCCGAACTCGACCGGCGGCACACCGACTCGGCCCCGGCCGGGCCCGCGGTGGCACGTGCCCCCGACGGCCGCCCGGCGCCGCTGACGCCCGGCCAGCGCGCGCTGTGGTTCCTAGACCAGTTACGGCCCGGTGTGCCCGCCTACAACGTGCCACTGGTCGTCCGTCTGACCGGCGAACTCGATGTCGAGGCACTCCGCGCCGCGGTGACCCGGACGGTCACGCGGCACGAGGTGCTGCGCTCGGCCTTCGTCCTGGACGACGAGCACGGGCCGGTCCAGCGGGTCCGCGAGCCGGAGTGCGTCGCGCCGGTCCTCGACGACGCGTCGGACCGGCCGCTCGCCGAGGCCCGCCGGGTCGCCGAGAAGGCGGCCGCCTCGGACGCGGCCGAGCCGATCCCGCTCGCGACCGGGCCGCTGATCCGGGTGCGTCTGGTCCGCGTCGCGCCCCGTGAGCATCTGCTGGCGCTGACCGTGCACCACGCGGCGTTCGACGGCTGGTCGGTCGGCGTGCTGTGGGACGAGTTGCGCGCCGGTTACCTCGGCCGGCCGCTGCCGCCGCTGCCGGCCCAGGCCCGTGACATCGTCCCCGCCACCCGCCCATCCGACCTGGCCTACTGGCGCCGGCAGTTGGCCGGGGTCCCGCTGGTGACACTGCCGCCCGACCGGTCACGGCCCCGTCGCCTGTCCGGCCATGGTGACCGGCTGTGTTTCCCGGTGCTGCCCGCGGCCGGGGCGACCCGGCTCGCCGAGTTCGCCCGGCAGCAGCGGGTCACCGAGTTCATGGTGCTGGCCACCGTGCTGTTCACCGTGCTCGCTGCGGCAAGCGGGGCGAGCGACCTGGCGATCGGGACGCCGGTGTCCGGGCGTCGGCGCCCGGAGGCCGACCCGCTCATCGGATTCTTCGCCAACACCGTGGTGCTGCGGGTCGACCTGAGCGGTGACCCGGCGTTCGCCGCCGTGCTGCGCCGGGTTCGGGAGGTCACGCTCGCCGCCTTCGCCCATCAGGACGTGCCCTTCGAGGCCGTGGTGGAGGACCTCAACCCGACTCGCGGGCCGGGTCATTCCCCGCTGTTTCAGGTAATTTTCTCGGTGCGTGACGACCGCGGGCGCGGGCTCGACCTGCCGGGCATCGAGGCCGAGACCGTTGAGGTCCAGAACGGAACAGCCAAGTTCGATATCGATGTCACGATCGTGCGCGGCGACGACCGGGTCGACGGCACCGTCGAGTTCAGCACCGACCTGTACGACGCGACCACGGTCGCGGCGTTCGCCGAGAACTACCGGGCGCTCCTGGACACCGTCCTGGCGAGCCCGGAGACACCAACCCATGTCAACAATGCCGCAGGAGGACAATCATGACCGCCGAACCGACCGCCGGCCCCGGTGCCGGTACGGAGCAGATCGTGCTGCGTATCTGGTCCGGCGTCCTCAAGAGGGACAGCACCGACGGCGACGAAGACTTCTTCGCCATCGGCGGCAACTCGATGACGGCCACGCTGGCCATCTACAAGCTGCGCGAGGAGTTCGGGGTCGAACTGCCGCTCATGCTGATCTTCGAGAACCCGACCGCGGTCGAACTGGCCAAGGCGATTGACGAACTGGTCGCGCAGAAGGGCTGAGTCGGCGATCGATGCGGGGGACTATCCGTTGTGGAACAGTCCGGCGATGAACGGTACCGGAAGACCCTGTCCCCGTCGGTCATGCTGGCCGATGGCTGCGACGTTCGGATACGCGACAGTGGCGGGCGGTGGTTCCTGGACGCCCGGTCCGGGCTGTGGAACGTCACCCTCGGTTACGACCACCCAGCCGTCCCCGAAGCGATCAAGCGCCAGGTCGACGCGCTCCCGTACGCCACTCTGATCGGCTACGGGCGGCCGGCAGCGATCGCGGTGACGGCCGCCAACGCCCTTCTCCCGCACCTTCCGCGGCACCTGAACAAGGTTCGATACTGCAGCAACGGCTCCCAGGCGAATGAGACGCGGTGTTGCTGTCCCGGCTCCTGCACCGGGCGGCCGGCCAGCCGGACCGGACGGCGGTGCTCGGCATGTGGCGCGGCTTCCTCGGACTCGGCGCCGCCGGCGGCGCGCTCACCGGCCTGCCCTACGTCCACCGGCAGGCCGGCCACTGCTGCCGGACGTGCGCCACGCGCCCGGCCCGTTCGAGCCGATGGGTGACGGATCGCGCAGCGACCTGGAGCGCACCATCGAAGACTACGGGCCCGAGCGGGTCGCCGCGGTGGTGGTGGAGCCGATCGTCGGCGAGGGCGGCCACGTCCTCGGCGCAGACTATCCTCCTGCTCGGCAAGGGCCTGACCTCCGGGTACGCGCCGCTCGCCGCGGTGGTGCTGTCCGACGAGAAATTCGCGTATACGGCGGCCTGACCATCGCCCTGCTGCACGCGAACCGCCCCGGTCTGCGTGGGATGGCCGAGCAGCTCGCGGTGGCCGCCAGGAGTACGGTCAGGTCCGCGCTACCGGCGGACTGACCAGCAGCGGCAACGAACGGATTCGGCTCGCCTGGGCCGTCGTCTCCTCGTCCTCGACGCCCGGCTGGTCGCCGCCGCCGTCGTGCGCTCCGAGTACGAGGCTGAGCATCCGATCGTTCTCGACGAAGATCATCCCGTGGTCGCGAAGCCAGGCCAGCCGTACGTCGAGGTCAGCAGGGTCGTCCGGCCACTGCGCGGCGAGTTGGTCCGGCCGGGTCGGCGACGACAGCCGGCGCAGGAGCCACACGGTGGCGTCGTCGACCCGGTGGGTGTGCGTGGTACCCGACCGGGAGTCGTGGATCAGCCAGCCGTCCGAGCCGACGAGCCGCAGATCGCGCGGCGCCGGGCCCGCCGTCGACCCGGACCAGGCACCGCGCCACCGCGCAACGAGATCCCGTAGCACACCGTGGTGTTTCGCCGACTCGACCTGGTACGGCGCGATGCTGTGATCGGCGAAGAAGTAGGCGAGACTGGCGAGATCATCGACGTCGAAGGGGTAGGTGAGTCCGTAGTAGTCCATCGGATGCAGGTCGAGTCCGTATTCGTGCCGGCGGTTGAAGTACGGACTGAAGCGGTCGAAGCGCACCAAATAGACGCCGTGCGGCGGCGAGAGATGCGTGAGGAGCGGCAGGTCGACGCGGTATTTCTCGTACACCGACTCCGGCTCGCCGGGGAACCCGATGAGCAGGTTCCAGTCCGGCTCGATGCCGAACTCGCGGCAGTTCTTGAGGAACTGCAGGTTCTGGAAGACGGTGGTGCCCTTGCCCATCAGCCTCAGCGTGGAGGTCGCCAGCGCCTCGATGCCCGGCTGGACGGTGGTGACACCGGCCTTGGCCATCGTCGCCATGTCCTGGCGGCTGAGCGGCAGCTTCACCTCGTAGTAGATGTACGCACCCGGCGGCGGGGTCAGGTGCGGGAACACATCGCGGGTGTAGTTCCGGGGCATGACGTTGTCGGTGCAGTGGAAGGCCGCGCAGGTGGGGGCGAAGGTGAAGAGCCAGTTGAACTGTTCCAGGGCGGTCGGGGCCGCCATCGAGCGGTAGTTCATGCTCTGGCCGTTGAGGCCGCAGAACGTACAGTGCGAACGCTGCCCCCACCAACAGCCCCGGGAGGTCTCGAAGAACAGCGTCGGTTCGGCCGCGCTGGTGGCCTCCAGGGTGGGGTGGTCGGCCAGCGCCGTCAGGAACGCGCTGTAGTCGGGTGGGAAGAAGTCGTCGATATCGTGGCCGGTGCCGATCGCGTCCCGGTATCTGGGGTCCGTGCAGTTCCGCCGGGACAGGATGCCCCTTACGGAGTCGACCTCGGACAGGCTGGAATCGATCCGGTACCTCAGGAACGTCGCGAACGTGTCGAGCGCTGGACCGGAGAAGACGTAGTCGAGCGACGGCACTCGGGCGGCGAGAACGCCGCCCATCGGTGCCTCGCAGTTCGCGCCTCCCATGATGGTGACGACGCCCGGATTCCGCTGCTTGATCATCGTCGCCAGCGCGATGCTCGGCCCGTTCTGAGCGAACATCGAGGTGAATCCCACGATGTCGGCCTCGTCGAGGCGGTGCTTGGTGATGAGGTCGGCGCAGACGTCGGGAAGGCTGGTGCGACACTCCAGGATGAGGTTGCGGAACTCCGCCCACCGATCCCCCCGATAGAAACGGCGGAAGTACTCCTCCGTGTTGTCCGGGGCGTCCGGAAAAGCGAGATCGCGGAAGAGCCAGTCCCCCACCCCGGTGTGCAGATGATCGAGAAGCTCCGAGATGGACTCGTAGGTCGCAGCGCCGAGGTATTCGGCGAAGTCGACGTTCAGGTAGTGGACGTCGACCGAGACCTCGTCCCGGAAGTCGCGTTGAATGAGAGCCGAGAGTTGACTGAGCGCGAATGATGGTCGGTTCCATGCGGCGAACGGCATGTTCACCAGGGCTACCCGCAACACACGAACTCCTTGTCTGACCGAGTCCTCGTCGGTCGGATCTGCTGGGGTTCTGGTCGGGGCGGGCACGCCGCATCTTCGCCACGATGTCGCCAAGCTCCCCGTAGGTGGAGTTGCCGAACACAGCGCGAAACGGCAGCGCCACGCCGCTGAGGTCGCGGATGGACGCGACCAGTCGTACCGCCGTGAGGGAGGTCACCACCGGCGAAAAAGGAGTCCTCCTCCGGCTCGTTGGGTGCGGCCCCGAGCAACTCGGCCCACGCCCGTCCCACCACGTCTATCGCTGTCCCGATCTCCTCTGTCGCGACGGATCCGGACCCACCACTGTCCGACGCGGAGTCAGCGGGGATATCGGCCGACGACATCGTCATACTTCCGGATCTTACTCACGGCGAGCGGGATCAGAAGCCTGTGCCGGTGCGGCCGCCGTTGGCAACCGGCCGTTTCGCTGGGCCGCGTACGCGAGCACCTGGCGCCGAACCTGGAAATCTCCGATCAGGTCCTCGCCCCTGCGGACTTCGGTGGTCATGGTGTTCCGATTGACCTATCCGGTCACGATCCGCATGTTCGACGCCCTGCTACGCGCGGCCCGAACGGCGCCTTCCAAAGGTTCGTGACGTCCTCCGGGACGTCCGGGAACTGCGCGTACCCCTCGATGAGGTGCCGGCGCGCTTCGAGCTCGGGCACGAGCAGTCTGATCATGGCCTCATCCTGCCTGGCTCGTCGACCCCCCGATCCGGGCGCTGGCCGCCGGGGAGCGTCGGCGCGACCGAGGCGACCGCCCAGGCGGGCAGCGTGAGGTCGATGTCGAGGACGCCGTCGTCGCCGACGGTCAGCGTGCTGCGGTGGAGGCCGTCGGCGACGTGGCGCAGCTCGGCGGTCTGTTCCCGCGTGATGTTGAGCGGGGCGCCCATCTGGTACCAGGCCTCGGCGACGTTCCCGTGCTCCCAGTCGAGGATCTCCACGGTGAGCTCGGTGCCCGGGCGCAGCCCTTCGACCCGGTGCCGGACGCGGCGCTCGGGGCCCATCTCGGCGAGGGCTCGCGTCTCGGCGTAGCCGTTGCGGGACGCGAGCCCCGTCGTGCCCATCTCGGCGGGGTAGTTGTAGAAGATGGCCGACACGTCACCTGTCGCGGACGAGCGGGTGATGGCGCCGTCGGGCAGCTCGGCCAGGAGGCGGTCACCGAGGCGGTGGAGCATGACCATCGCGTGGAACGTCGGCTTGTGCAGGCCGTTCTCGTTGACGAACCCGAAGCCTCCGTGGAAGGGGCCGATGCCGCCGCCGCCCTCCTCGAACACGTCGGTGAAGGTCCAGTAGGAGATCGAGTCGGCCAGCGGCGCGCCCTTGAGGAACGCCCGGACGATGTACGCGGCGGCGAAGAGCGTGTCGTGGATCGCGTCGCGACTCGACGGCGAGGTCGACCACTCGGTGATGTGCAACTCGGCGTCCGGGTACGGGCTGTTCTCGATGATATTGCGCAGGACCTGCAGGTCGACGTACGTGGCGTCCTTCTGGCGCGTGATCGCGCTGACGTTGCCCAGGGAGTCCGCCGCGTAGTCGGTCGGGTACAGGTGGGTGGAGAGGAAGTCGATCGGCAGCCCGCGCTGCGCGCAGTACTCGATCAGCTCGTGGATCCACACCGGCTGCCAGTCGAGCGCGTCGGGGTCGGTGGCCACCGCGGTCTCGACCTCGAGCGACGGGTCGTGGGTCTCTCCGGAGTAGCGGGCGTCGGGGACGAACACGCTCGTCGACGGGCCGCCGACCCGCAGCCGGGGGTCGATGGCTTTGATCGCGCGCGCCGTGGCCTCGTACAGCTCGAAGTACTCGGTGCGCGTCCCGGTCCAGAAGTTCGGCACGAGGTTCGGCTCGTTCCACACCTCGAACGGCCACTGCCGCACCTCGTCGATGCCGTACCGCTCGATCCAGTGCCGCACAGTGGCGTCGACCAGCGCGACCCAGCGGCCCATCTCCTTCGGCGGGCTGCAGTGTGCCTTCCACCAGAACAGCGTCTCGGTCTGGGTGGCGAGCTGGCGCGGCATGAACCCGAGCTCCACGAACGGGCGGGCGCCCGCGTCGAGGATCGCGTCGAACACCTTGTCGACATACGCGAACGTGTAGACCGGCTCGGGCAGCGGCTGGTTCGGGCCGAAGCCGCCGCCGTTGTCCGTCCGGTAGACGAACATGTCGTCGTGGAACAGGCCGTGGAAGCGCACGTGCCGGGCGCCCAGCACCTGGACGGCTTCGCGGAAGTGCGCCTGCCAGTCCGCCCGCAACGCCTCGTTCGCGCGGCCAGCACCGACGCACTCGTTCCACACGTGATGCAGCGGCACCTCGGCGGGTGCCTGTCCGTCGATCAGCAGGGCTGACGTCGCCTGCTCAGTCATGGAGAGTTCCTTCGCTCCGTCGGTGAGTAGGGTTTGCGAGCCCGGTGGTGTCGCTGACACGGAACCAGTCCACGTCGACGTATCCCCCGGGCTCGGCAGTGGCGTAGTTGAAGAGGGCGAACCGGTACCCGGTGAAGTGCGTGAGGTCGTACTGCATCTGCACGGTGTCGCCCAGCCACGTCCAGTTGCTGCCGTCGTACGAGTACGCGAACGACGCCGTATCGACGGCGTCCCGGAAGTCGACGTCCGCGCGCAGGTAGACGACGTCCGCCCGCAGCGGCACCGGTGCGCTGGTGAAGGCGATGACGCCGTCGCCGCCTGCCCGGCGCATCACCAGGCTCTTGGTCCCGCTCTCCATCGTCACGGCGATGTATCCGTACTTGCGCTGGTAGGCGGAGATGCCTGCGACGTCCCCGTCCTTCATGTGCGAGACGTCCAGCGAGATGGCGCCGGAGCTCGTGGGTCCGAGCGTGCGTTGGGTGAGCGTGTTGCGCGCATCGAGGATGCTCGACGCGACGCTGCCCGTGGTCAACCGAAGGTGTCCGGGCCGCTCGGTGAGCGACCAGAACCGGTTGTCCGGGTTGTGGTTCCACTGCCACTGAAGCCCCAGGTTCGACCCGTTCCATGCGTTCTCGGCGGACTCTGCCAGGAGGTCCGCGTTGGCCATGTTCCAGTGGCCCGCACGCTCAAGGAGGTTGTCGAAGTCGTCCGAGGCGACGACGGCGGCCCCGGCACCGGCCGTCCGTGCGGCCGCCGCGGGCGCTTGCGGATCGAGAGCGAACACCGGCCACCCGTCGTCGTCCCAGGTCACGCCAACGAGCTGAGGCGAACGACCCAGCGGGCCCTCGTCCTGGAACAGCATGGCGTACCACTGCCCATCGGACGTCTGGACGACTCCGCCCTGGGCCACGCCGGTTCCGGGTCGGCCCCCGACCGTCACGCCCTGGCTGAGCACGACTCGGCCCTCCCACACGCCGCCCGCCGACTGCGGCGTTAGTGACGTCGACCGCCACAGCACCTCCTGGCGGATGCCACCCGACGGCCACTCGATCATGAAGACGTAGTAGTAGCCCCCGATTTTGTACGCGTGAGCGCCCTCGGCGTTCAGACCGCTGGTCTGGTCGACGTTGGCGTCCTCGACGAGCCGCGTCGCCGGGCCGTCCCACGCAAGGGTCCCGTCGTCGTGCCGCCGCAGCCTGCGCAGGTCGATCGACCCGCCACCGTAGACAAGCCAGACGTCGTCGCCGTCGAACAGCAGCGACTGATCGTGGGCGTACCCGTCGAGCACCGACCTGCTCCACGGCCCGCGTTCGATGTTGGGAGTCGAGTAGACGTACGTCTGCTGCGTGGTGAGGCTGCCGACCGACACGTAGTAGGTCCCGTCATGGAACCTGATGCTCGCTGCCCAGCTGCCCTGGCCGTACGCGTCCTGGCCGTTGCGCAGCGCCAGCGCGTCCGCGTCGTCGAGGATCGCCGCAGTATACCCGACGATGGACCAGTGCACCAGGTCGCTCGAGCGCATGATCGGCACGCTCGGTGCGAAGTACATCGTCGTGCTGACCATGTAGAAGTACCGGCCGTCGAAGACGACGTCCGGGTCGGGCACGTCCGCGAAGATGACAGGGTTGGTGAAGTTTGCCCCCGCCCCGCCGTCGCGGATGTTCAGGTTCGGTCGGTCCATCAGCGCAGCTCGAGCGCCACGGTGACGTAGGAGTGGGCGGGCAGGTCGACCTCGAGCCCTCGGGGGTGGGGGCGCACGCCCGCATGGTCGCTGGGGGCGACGGCGTCGAGCTGCTCGGGGGTGTTGTGCGCGTCGAGCGCGGTGGCGGTCAGCACCCGCGCGGTGTGCCCGACGACATCGCGGCCGCGCAGGTCCAGGACGAGGGTGCGGTCCGTCTCGGCGTCGAGGTTGGACAGCGAGACCAGGGCGGTGTCGCCCTTGACCGACGCGGACGCCGAGACCAGCGGCAGCTCGGTCGCGTCAACGGCACGAGTCTCGACGTTGCGCAGGTGCACCGCGAGGGCGGCGGCGTCGTGGTGGCCGGTGTTCATGGCGAAGACGTGGTACGTCGGGGTGAGCACGAGCGCCCCGGTGTCGGGGTCGGTGAGGATCATGGCCTGCAGCACGTTGACGGTCTGGGCGATGTTCGCCATGACCACGCGCTCGGCGTGACGGTGGAACGCGTCGAGGTGCACGGAGGCGACCAGGGCGTCGCGCAGCGTGTTCTGCTGGTACAGGAACCCGGGGTTGGTGCCCTTCTCCACGTTCCACCACGTGCCCCACTCGTCCACGACCAGGCCGACCTTGCGGTGCGGGTCGTAGCGGTCCATGACCGTGGAGTGCCGGGTGAGCAGCTCCTCCATGCGCCGGGCGCGGGCCATGGTCACGTACCACTGGTCGGTGCTGAACCCGGTGGCGTCGCCCTTGTCCGACCACGACCCGGCCATCGTGTAGTAGTGCAGCGACACAGCCTGGAACGGGCCTGCCGACCCGGCCGGGTCCGCCGCCAGGTCGTCGAACGAGCGCAGGAGCGTCTCGGTCCAGTGCAGGTCGGCCTCGTTCGCGCCCGCCGCGATCCGGTACAGCAGGTTGCCGCCGTGGTTGCGGGTGTAGGTCGCGTACTGCCGGGCCAGCGAGGCGAACTGCTCGGCGCGCAGGTTGCCGCCGCAGCCCCACGCCTCGTTGCCCAGGCCCCAGAACGGCACCCGCCACGGCTGCTCGCGCCCGTTCGCCCGCCGCAGCGCCGCCATCGGTGAGTCGTCCGCCCGGGTCAGGTACTCCACCCAGTCCGACATCTCCGCCACCGACCCGGACCCCACGTTCCCCGACACGTACGGGTCCGCACCGAGCAGCTCGCACAGGTCCATGAACTCGTGCGTGCCGAACGCGTTGTTTTCCACCACGTCGCCCCAGTGCGAGTTGACCATTCGCGGGCGGCTCTCGCGCGGGCCGATGCCGTCACGCCAGTGGTAGTCGTCGGCGAAGCAGCCGCCCGGCCAGCGCAGGTTCGGGATCGAGATCGCCCGCAACGCCTCGACCACGTCCGAGCGGATACCCCGCACGTTCGCGACCGGCGAGTCCTCACCCACCCAGAACCCGCCGTAGATGCAGCGCCCCAGGTGCTCGGCGAAGTGTCCGTACACGTGCCGGCTAATCGTGGCGCCGGGCAGGTCGAGGTCGATCACTGCGGTCGTGGTCGTCGTCATTGTCTTCCCATCAGTTGCGTGTTCCGTCATTGCAGGCCTCAGCGAGGAGCTCGCGGAAGCCAGACCCGCATCGGGCCGGGGGCGCGGTTGCCCCAGGTCGAGAACGGGATCGCTGTCACCGTGTGCTCGTCGCCGAGCTCGGTGGCGGCGTCGGGGCCGTAGAGGCCGTCCGCGGCGTTGATCACGCGGCACCTCAGGACGAGCGTGTCGCGCTCGCCGACGGTGATCGGCACGGGCAGGACCGCGAGGTCGTCGACGTCGAACGGTGCATCCAGGTCCGCCTGCTCGACGCAGTAGACAACTGGTCCCCGTTCGACGGCCACCGCTCCGCGCAGCGCGTCGACGCGGTGATGGGCGGTGGTCAGCCGCGGCGTCAGGTTGAGGTCGAGCACGTAGCGGGCGCCCGGCTCCAGCAGCACCCGGGCGTACCCGTCGCCGTCGCGCTCGCGAGCGCCGTCGGGGCCCACCACGGTGGAGCGCGGCGACCATCCGGGGATGCGCACGGACAGCTCGGCGCCGGGGACGACGTCGCCCTCGACGCGGATCTCGACCCGCCCGTCGGCGGGGTAGCCCGTGACCATCCGGACCGTGCCCGTCCCGAGCTCGGCGGGCAGGTCGATCTCCGCATCCGCGAGCTGGTGGAGCCAGAGCGCGCCATCGGTGACGGTGGCGACGTAGGCGCTCAGCTGAGCGACGGTGCGGGCGATGTTCGGTGGGCAGCAGGCGCACACGTACCAGGGCGCCCGCTCGCGGGGCGCGTTCTCCTCCGAGTGGTGGTCGCGCCGCTGCTGCAGCGGGGTGGCGTAGAAGAACCGGGTGCCGGTCGCGTCCACGGCGGCCGCGAGCGCGTTGTGAACTTCTCGCTCGATGGTCTCCGCGTACCGGGCGGTGCCGGCGCCGCCGTCGGCCAGGAGCATCCGCCAGGTCCACAGCAGGTCGGCGACGGTGGCGCACGTCTCGGCGTAGGCGCGCTCGGACGGCAGCTCGTAGTCGTCGCCGAACGCCTCGTCGCGATGGCGGGACCCGAACGCGTTCCACGTGTCCACGTACCCGGAGGGCTCTTGCACGCGCGCCACCAGGGCGATGACGTCGTCGAGCCATGAGTCGAACGCGCGCGTGCGGGTGCGGGCGATCTCCCACGCGACGGCCTCGATCACCTTGTAGAGGTCGGAGTCGGCGAACACGAGGCCGCGGAACTCCGCGTCCGACTCCCCGAGGAGCCGGCGGAAGTTGTCGAGGACACCGGAGACCTCCAGCTGCTCGATGCAGCGCGGGATGGTGGCCTCGCCGTTGCGCTGCTGCCAGGCTGCCAGCGGACCACCGACAAGACGCACGGACGGGATCGGCAGCGGCCGGTGCCGCGTCCCGGCGATCGGGGATGCGGGGACGGCGCGCAAGGCGGAAGTGCGCGCAGGGGTGCTCACAGCATGGTCTCCTTCGACCGATTCGGGCTAGAGCGGCGCGCGGCGTTCCGCGCGCGAGCGCAGGCCCTACGCGCCACTGCGGGTGGAGCCACGCACCACGAGACGGACGGGCGCGACGACGTGCTCGGCCGGGCCGGTCCAGCCCGCCATCTGCCGGAGCAGCAGACCCACCGCCGTCTCGGCGACACCTTCATGGTTCGCGTCGACGGAGGTGAGGCCGGGCGGGACGAAGCTCGCCATGTCGAGGTTGTCGAACCCGGCGAGCTGGACATCGACGGGCACACGAAGCCCGCTCTCTGCCAGGGCCGCGACGGCGCCGAGCGCGATGACGTCGGTGACGGCGAAGACGCCGTCGAAGGGCAGACCGGACGCGATGACGTCGAGCACGGCATCGCGTGCGGCCGCCGGCGTGTAGGCGGAGATGGGCACCACATAGCGTGCGTCGACGTCGAGGCCGGCATCGCGAAGTGCGCGCTCCCAGCCAATGCGGCGGTCCGACGTCATCATGTGCGCGGTGTCGAACGTGCAGCCCAGCGCAAGGATGCGCCGCGAGCCGTGCTCGATCATGTGCGCCGTCGCGAGGCGGGCGCCCTCTTCGTTCGCCAGCCGCACGTGGTTGAAGCGGTCGGGCACGTCACGCTCGCCGAGCAGCACGATGGGCTTGGACGTGCGCACGCGGTCCAGCTGGTCGCGGTCGAGGCCGGCGACGGACAGCAGGACGCCGTCGTAGAGCTGGAGTCGCGCGACGCTCAGCGCCGCCATCTCATGCTCCGGGCTGCCACTCGTCCGCTCAAGGACGAGGTGCCGCCCCTCGGCCTCGATCAGCGGCGCGATCTTGTCGGCGACCTCGCCGAAGTAGTCGTGGAAGCTGGGTACGATGAAGGCGACGGTGTCGGTCCGTCCCGCGCGCAGGTGTCGCGCGGTCAGGTTGACCTCGTACCCCAGAGCCTCGACGGCGGCCATGACACGGGCACGCGTCGGCTCGCCGACCGGGAGGCGCTCGTTGAGGACGTTCGACACGGTCATGACCGACACGCCCGCCTCACGGGCGACGTCCGCCATCCTCACCATGCATCCTCCTTTTCACGACGTTCTGCCAGCTCAGCAACCCCTGACGAGACGCTCGCCGCCTGGCCACACTGCGGGAGCGCCGTCATATTATCGATAAAACGTTTCATGGCAAGTACGTCCACCGAGCTGATGGGGCAAACTTCTGGTGACCCAGTGACGGGTCCGGCACCATCGAACGCCTACGGCGCCACCACGGTCACCGTCTCGCCGGCCCGCAGCGACATTCTGCGTCTGATGCGCACCTGTCCGTCTCCGGGCACGTCGATGGTCACCTCACGCGTCGCCGAGGCGTGGAGCACAACGCTCGACAGCACCCCGTCCCGCCACTCGAGATCGACGACGTCACCGCCCCGGACGCGCAGTCCGCGTGCGTGCCCCGATGGCCATCCGGCGGGCAATGCCGGCAGGATCGTGACGACCTCGTGGTGCGACTGCACCAGGAGCTCGGCGATGCCGGCGACCGCACCGAGGTTCCCGTCGATCTGGAAGACCGCTCCGCCGGGCCATCCCTCGAGCGGGTGCAGGTCGAGCAGCGAGCGGGACGACAGCGGGCCGAGGAGCGTCTCGATCGCGCGCTCGGCGAGCACCCCGTCACGCAGCCGCGCGGCGAGACACAACACCCACGCCTGGCTCCACCCGGTGTAGCCTGAGCCTTCGGCAAGGCGAAGCGAGAGCGCGGCGCGTGACGCCTCGATGTCCTCGTCTGGCTCGCCGGCGGCCCACCGACTGCCAGGAAAGACTCCGTAGAGGTGAGACAGGTGCCGGTGCCCGGGCTCCTGCGGCTCGAGGTCGTCCGCCCACTCTCCCCGGACGCCGCCGAACGTCGCGGGCGCACGCAGCCTTCCCAGCGCGGCGCGCGCCTCGCACACGAGGTCGGCGTCTTCAGCATCCCGGCCGTGGCCTCCGACAAGCTCCACGGTGCGGGTCAGGACGTCATGGACGAGCTCCTGGTCGATCGCGCTGCCCCAGGTCACGGCGTAGGGCTCGCCCTCGGCGAGGAACGCATGCTCCGGGGAGGACGACGGGCTGACCACGAGCGCGCGGTCGGCGTGCGGGACGAGCATGTCGAGCGCGAACGCGGCGCACGCCCGCAGGGCGGGAAGCACACGGTCTTCCAGGACCGACTCGGCCTCGGGCCCGGGCGGGAGGTAGGCGTGGTGCTGGACCGCGTGGTCCGTCAGCCACCACAGGGCCGACGCCCAGTTCACCCACTGCGGCAAACCCGGCACAGGATCGGTGAACCGCCACAGGTCGGTGTTGTGGTGCACGCACGCCCCGCGGGCGCCGTACGTCTCGTGCGCCGTTCGCCGTCCCGCATCGAGCAGGTCCGCGACGAGGTCAAGCAGCGGCTCGTGCAGCTCACCCAGCCCTGTCGCCTCCGCGCCCCAGTAGTTCATCGGGGTGTTGATGTTGGTGGTGAGGTTGCTGCTCCAGGCCGGGCGGACGTCGGCGTTCCAGATGCCCTGGAGCGTGAGCGGCTGGGTCCCGCGGCGCGAACCGGCCACGAGCAGGTAGCGGCCGAGGTCAAAGTAGAGCTCCGCCTTCTTCGCGTGCGGGTTGCTCGCAGCAGAGGCTGACAGGTCGAGCTCGCAGCGCTCCCACAGGGCCCGGTGGGCACGCACGTGGCGCGCTCGCAGCTCGTGGACGCCGAGGCCGAGGGCCGCCTCGACGCGCGCACGGGCTACCTGCGCGAGCGCGACGACATCGGCGCTTGGCCTGGCCCGCCACCCGCGAAACCCGCTCTCGGCGGCGGCGACGAGGCGCCCGCCCCGCTCGTCCGGAACCCACGCTACGACGAGGGCGAACCCCATGCCGGCGTCGACGAGTCCGTCCTCGTCGGAAGCGTCGTCGGCGTAGACGACTGGCAGGTCGTCCGGCACGTAGTGCGGCAGGACGTTCGCGGGCGCCCGTCCCGACATGGTCACCCACGTGACCCCGGACCGTGTGGACGACGTCGTGCGCACGGGGTGCGGGCTGCACAGAAGCGGCGCGGCGGTCGGCGCGCCGTCGGCGCGGGCGACGAGCACGTCGTCGAAAGCGGACACGAAGGTCTCGAGCCGGACACCGGTGCCGGCGTCGGTGACCGCGACCGCGGCGGACAGGTCGAGGCTGCGCCGGTACGCCGCCGAGGTCTTGCCGCTCTGGGCCCGATCATGCTCCCACTCGATCCATCCGAGGGGCTGGAACGCCTGCACCCAGCGGTCCGACTGCAGCGCCCGGGCGAGTTCGTCGGCTAGCCGATGATCGCCCGCGGCCACGGCCGCACGCAACGGCGCCACGTCTCCCGGGTCGCCCCAAACCGCGGGGGCGGCGGGCCCCCCGGACCAGAGCGTGTCGAGGTTGAGGTCGAGACGCTCGGTGCCCGGGCGGCCGTGAACGGCGGCGCCCAGGGCACCGTTACCGAGCAGGTAGCAGTCGGCGAACCCGTCGGCGGGGGCGTCGTTCTGGAGGGTGTGGCGCATGCGGCTCCTTGCGGGTGGACCGAGACGTCACGGTGTCGTCTCGGTGCGTGCGCGAGGGCTTGACGGCACGCGATCCCATCTCTACTTTATCGCTAAAATCGCGACGGAATCGCGACGGGATGAGGACGCGAGGCCCCCTCTCACGTCCGCAGCGCACAGCTTCCGGCCAGCATCGCCCGGACAGTTTCCTCAAAGGAGAGACATGAAGCATCATTTCAAACTCGGCGTCCCGCGCCGGGCCGGGCGGCGGCTCACCGTGGCCGCCGCGGCCACAGCACTCATCGCCCTGGCTGCCTGCACGCCGGACAGCGCGGACAAGGACGATTCGGGAGTGCTGACCCCCAGCGACCCGACGACGCTCTCGGTCTGGATCACGTCGGCCGAGCAGGCCCCGGCACCCGACAACAAGATCACCAAGCTGCTCAAGGAGAAGCTCGGTGTCACCCTGAAGTACGAGATCGTCACGCCGGACAACGTGGACCAGAAGATCGGTGTCATGCTCGCGGGCGGTGAGTACCCCGACCTCGTCGGCACCACCGACCTGAAGCTGCGCCTCCTGGAGGGCGGGGCTCTCCTGCGCCTGGACGACATGCTGGCCACCGGGGACTACCCCAACCTCGCCGAGCACGTCAAGGGCTACAAGAAGATGAGCTACTCGGGCGACGAGGTGGACAAGGGCCTGTACATCTTCCCGAACTACAACCGCTTCTACGGCGGCGTCACGGGCGGCACCTACTACGGTCCCGCGTTCTGGATCCAGAAGCGTGTGCTCGCGGACGCCGGCTACCCGGACCTCAACAACATGACGCTCGACCGCTACTTCCAGCTCATCTCGGACTACAAGGCGAAGCACCCCCAGACCGACGGCGCCCCGACCGTCGGCTTCGAGGTTCTGGCGTCCACGGGCCGTGAGTGGGGCATGACCAACCCGCCGGCGCAGCTGGCAGGCCACCCGAACAACGGTGGCGTCATCGTCGACAGCGAGAACCACGCGTCGATCTACGCCGACAAGGACATCGCGAAGAAGTTCTACAAGGTCCTCAACGAGAAGTACAACTCGGGTCTCGTCGACCCCGAGTCCTTCACCCTGACGTTCGACCAGTACACCGCGAAGCTGGCCACCGGCGCCGTCCTCGGCATGCACGACCAGGGCTGGAACTTCGGGACCGCCACCCAGTCGCTGCAGAGCGCCGGCAAGGACGAGTACACCTACGTGCCCCTCATGCCCGTCTACGACGGGGCGAAGCCCTACTACGCCGACCGTCCCGTCATGAACACCAACCAGGGGTTCGGCGTCTCGGTCTCCAGCAAGCAGCCGAAGAAGGCACTGAAGTTCCTCGACACCATGCTCAGCGAGGAATGGCAGAAGATTCTCTCCTGGGGCATCGCGGGCGAGGACTACCAGGTCGGCGCCGACGGCGTCTTCTCCCGCACGGACGAGCAGCGGAAGAACTACAAGGACATCACCTGGCGTGCCTCCAACCGTCTCGTCGCGCTGCTCGACGTGCTGCCCAAGCGCAACGGCAAGTTCTCCGACGGCAACGCCTACAGCCCCGACGACCAGCCCGCCGAGTTCTTCGCGACGCTGAGCGACTACGACAAGAAGTTCATGGAGAAGTACGGCAAGAAGACCTGGGTTGAGTTCATGAACCCGCAGGTGGAGAACCCCAAGTACTACCCGGCGTGGAACATCACGCTCTCCGACGAAGCCAACCAGGTCAACCAGCAGCTGACCGACGCCAGCGTGCAGCACCTGCCGAAGATCATCGCCGGCAAGCCCGCCGACTTCGAGGCGAAATGGGCGGCCTACGTCGACGCCATCCACAAGATCAACGTCAAGGCGTACGAGGACGCCATCAACGCTGGCATCAAGCAGCGTCTGGCCGACTGGTAACAGTCTGCGAGCAGTCGTGGTGGGGGGCGTGCGCCCCTCACCACGACGCGTTCTCGATTACCACCCACTGCTCCTGACGACAAGGTTTGACAGATGACGGACGCCACGGTCAGCACCCTTGTGACCGCCACCGGGCTCGAACCGGAGCCCGCGAGCAGTTCGCGTGCCCAGAACCGCAAGGCCCGAAGAAATGCAGCGAAGGATCCCAAGCGCAAGATCACCTGGGACCTGGTCTGGGCGCAGCGAGCCCTGCTCGCGATGGCCGTCCCGCTGCTGCTGTACCAGATCCTGTTCAAGTACGTCCCGGTCTACGGCTGGGCGATCGCCTTCCAGAACTTCAAGCCGGCTCGCGGCAGCAGCCCCTGGCCGGGTGACCGCAGCCTATGGAACCAGCAGTGGGTGGGCCTCGAGAACTTCTACAACCTGTTCACCGGTGTCATGGGTGAGCGGTTCTTCCGGGTCGTGATCAACACGATTGGACAGTCGGTCCTGACCCTGACCGTCGGTACCCTCGGGGCCATCGTCCTGGCGCTGCTGCTGAACGAGGTCAAGAACGCTCCGTTCAAGCGGATCATGCAGAACATCACGTACATGCCCCACTTCCTCAGTTGGGTGATCGTGGCGAGCCTGGCGTCGGTGGCGCTGTCGCTGCCGTCGTCCGGCGGGTTCATCAACCAGGCACTCATGAGCCTGCACCTCGTCGACCAGCCGGTCCTGTTCCTGACCGAGCCGAACTACTTCTGGCAGATCGTCGCCGGGACGAGCCTGTGGAAGGAGCTGGGCTGGAACACGATCCTCTACCTGGCCGCGATTACCGCGATCGACCCGGGCCTGTACGAGGCCGCCGAGGTCGACGGAGCAGGCCGCTATCGCAAGATGTTCCACATCACGCTGCCGGGCATCAGGCCCACGATCGTCGTGCTGCTCATCATCAACGCCGGCTGGATCCTGTCCACGAACTTCGAGCTGCCGTACTTCCTCGGCAACGGCCTGATCTCCGAAAGGGCCGAGACCATCGACGTCTTCGTGCTGCGCTACGGCTACCAGTTGGGCAACTACGACCTCGCCGTCGTCGCGGGCATCTTCAAGACCGTCGTCGCCATCATCCTGGTGGGCTCGGCGAACCTGGCGGCCAAGCGCCTCAACCAAGAGACGCTGGTCTAGGAGGACTTCATGTCGAGCACCCTTGTCACGAAGCCTCTGGCTCGGCGCGCATCACGAAACAGTTCACCGCTTCACAAATGGACGATCGAGCGGATCATCTTCACGACGCTCAACACGACCTTCCTGCTGGCCCTCGCGGCGATCATGCTCTACCCGCTGCTGAACACGCTCGCCATCTCCCTGAACGACGGCTCGGACGCCGTCCGTGGCGGGATCGGCATCTGGCCTCGGGACTTCTCGCTGCAGAACTACAAGGTCGTGTTCAATATGCACACGATCTACCAGGCGTTCTTCATCAGCGTCCTGAAGACGGTCGTGGTGGTGGCGACAAACCTGTTCTTCACCTCGATGCTCGCCTACGCGCTCAGCCGCAAGGAGTTCATCTTCCGCCGCCCGATCACGCTGATCTTCGTGCTGACGATGTACTTCGACGCCGGGCTGATCCCCAACTACCTGCTCATCAAGGACCTGGGCATGCTGAACAGCTTCCAGGCCTACTGGGTGCCGACGATCATCAGCGCGTTCAACCTGATCATCCTGCGCACGTACATGAAGTCGATCCCCGACGAGATCTTCGAGTCGGCACGGATGGACGGCGCGGGCGAGTTCCGCACGTGGTGGCAGATCGTGATGCCGCTGTGCAAACCCGCGCTGGCCGTGGTGGGTCTGTTCGTGGCCGTCGGCAGCTGGAACTCCTGGCTGGACACCCTGCTCTACAACTCGGGCGATCCGGCGTTGACCACCCTGCAGTACGAGCTGCAGAAGCTGCTGGCGAGCTCGATGAACGCCGGCGTGAACGTCGCGAACGCCGGGGGCGACGCGGCCGCGGCACACGGCGGGCAGATCACCACACCGATCGCGCTGCGGTCGGCGATCGCCATGGTGGCGGCCGTCCCCATCCTGTTCGTCTACCCGTTCCTGCAGAAGCACTTCGTGTCCGGTCTCATGATCGGCTCCGTGAAGGGCTGATGGCGTCGGCCTTCCGCACACGCGGGAGGCCGACCCCGTCCTCAGGACCCGCAACTCCGCACCGAAAGGCCCCGATCATCTTCCGCTTCAACCCCGCATCGCGACTGTGGCGCATCCTGGACGCGCTCGGCTCCGTCATCGTGATCAGCCTGTTGTGGCTCGTGAGCCTCGGCCTTGTCGTGACGGCGGGAGCGGGAACGGTTGTCGCCTACGAGCTTTGCCGCCGGTACGTCCTGGGCAAGGACGCAGGCCTCTGGGCCATCGCCACGAAGGCGTTGCGGCAGAGCTGGAGGCAGGCGACCGTCATCGGCCTGCTGGCCGTCCTGGTCGCGGCCGTCGGCATCCTCACGCTCTCCTACCTGCCCACTCTCGGGCTGGCCGAGATCTGGGTGCCGCTCATGGTCGTCGGACTTTTCCTCCTGCTCCTGATCTTCTGGTGCCTCCCCCTCGAAGCCCGCTTCACCAACCCCACCTGGCGCCAGGTGCGCAACGGGCTCACCTTGGGGCTGACGACGCCCAGCCTGACGTTCCTGCTCGGGATCGCCGTGGTCCTCGGGGGCGTCGCCATCTGGAACTTCATGCCCGCGGTGTTCGTGGCGCCCGGCCTGATCCTCCTGTGGTGGTGCTACCTGCTCGAGCGGTTCTTCGTCGCCCGGGGGTACGTGCAACTGGAGCCGAAGGAGGCGGAGGTCTGACGCTCTCCAGCCGTGGACCTGAGTTGGGTCGGGGTGAGGCTCCGTCATGCATTCCTCTACCTCGACGACACCAACAACCTCTTCCCGCTGTCGCTCTTCCTGCGCAACCTCATCGCGGGCGCGTCGACCACCACCGCCGAGAGCGCCGCTGCCGTCGGCACGACCTCTGCCATCATCTCCCCCAATCGCGGCCACCGCTGGGTGCTACGTCGACACGGTCTTGAAAGGAGTAGTTGTGGAGGTCCTGAAGGACTACGTCCTCGGGGACACGATCGCCCGCTACATGCAGCCTGGTCCGGGCGGGCCGGTGGGACTGATGCTCTTCCCGGCCGCAATGGCAGGCCAGATCGCCGAGACGTCGTCTGCCATCGACTCGCTCGTGCAGATCAAGACCCTCGGTGACACATACCCGGGCGGTTCGGCCGGTCGTTCGTTGCGGAACGGAGGCACTGTCGCCACGCTCACCGTCGAGTCGCAGCGCGAGGACACGACCGATGCCGGTGTCACGGTCGTGACCCTCCTGCGCACGCACCAAGGGTGCCTCGTCGAACACCATCTGCGGTGGCAATCGGGCGAGGCCGCGCTGGACTCATTTGCTGTCCTTCGCAACGAGGGACCGGACACGGCGACGCTAGAGCTGCTCTCGTCGTTCTCGCTCACTGGCCTGACACCCTTCGCCGGGGGCGACGCCCCCGGCGATCTGATCCTGCACAGGCTGCGCAGCGCCTGGTCGGGCGAGGGGCGTCTGGTGTCTGACCACATCGAGGACCTGAGCCTGGAGCCGGCCTGGGCCAGCTGGGATCGGTGTCTGCGCTTCGGTCAGGTCGGATCTTGGCCGGTGCACGGGTTCTTCCCGACGGCGTTCGTCGAGGACAGCCGCGCTGGCGTCTGCTGGGGCGTGCAGATTGCCCACCCGGCCTCGTGGCAGATCGAGCTGGGCCGGACGGACGCCGCCCTCAACCTGTCGGGCGGGCTAGCGGACCGTGAGCTGGGCCACTGGACGAAGAGCGTGGCTCCCGGGGAGGAGTTCCGTACCCCCGTCGCGTACCTGACGGTCACGCAGGGTGGAGTGGACGACGCCGCCCACCGGTTGACGGCTCGCCACCAGCTCTTCCTGGATGTGCCGGCGGTCGAAGAGGCTCTGCCCGTCATCTTCAACGAATACTGCACCACCTGGGGTTCGCCGTCGCCGCAGAACCTTGGGGCGATCGTCGACCGGATTTCGGGCAAAGGGATCCGATATCTCGTCATCGACAGCGGCTGGTACAAGGCCGAGGGCAGTGAATGGTTCAACGGTCACGGCGACTGGGAACTGGACCGCCGAACGTTCCCCGACGGGCTGACCGAGGCGCTTGATCACATGCGGTCCGCCGGGATGATCCCCGGCATCTGGTTCGAGTTCGAGACGGTCGGCTCCCGGGCCACGTCATTCACGCTGACCGACCACCTGCTCAAGCGCGACGGCGTCCCCGTCACCGTAGGCGACCGGCGCTTCTGGGACTTCCGCGACCCGTTCGTGATCGGGTACCTCAAAGAGCGGATGATCGACTTCCTCAAGGCCAACGGCTTCGGCTATCTCAAAGTCGACTACAACAACAGCATCGGAATCGGGTGCGACGGAGCAGAGTCCCTCGGCGAGGGGTTGCGACAGCAGATGGCCGCAGTCCAGGACTTCTTCCGGATGATCCGCGAGGAGATGCCGGAGCTCGTGATTGAGAACTGCGCGTCTGGCGGCCACCGGCTGGAGCCCTCGATGCTGGCCCTCACAAGCATGTCGTCCTTCTCGGACGCCCACGAGTGCGCGGAGATCCCCATCATCGCCGCCAACGTGCAACGCGCACTGCTCCCGCGGCAGAGCCAGATCTGGGCAGTGCTGCGCACGCAGGACTCCCCACAGCGGCTTGCGTACTCGCTCACCGCGACCATGCTCGGCCGGATGTGCCTATCGGGCGAGATCCACGAACTGAGTGACGAGCAGTGGGCTGTGGTCTCCCGGGCAATCTCCTTCTACAGGTCGGCGGTCCCGGTGATCAAGAACGGTGTCAGTCACCGGTTCGGACCAAAGGTGAGGAGCTATCGGCACCCCGAAGGGTGGCAGGCAGTCCGGCGATTGTCCAACGACGGCGCCCAGATCCTGGTCGTCGCCCACCGGTTCGGAGCCGCTGAGCGAACTCCGATCGAGGTTCCTTTGCCACCGGGGAGGTACGAGGTCAGCGACCTCTACTCCCACCGCGAGATCGTGGTCAAGCTGACCGAGGAACTAGTAGCCGTGGAGCTGGATGAGCCGTTCTCTGCCGCGGCATTGGTGCTCACGCAGATCGAGTGAGATATGCCGGGAATCCCGGTCCGCGCCGGCTGCCGTACGGTTGGCCGCGCAACTTCGGAGTCGGGTGCCGCAGCCCTCAGGTGGACTCCAAATGCAGAACGAGTGGTGCACTGGGTGGGTGGCGACGGCAGTTTCTGATCGTACGGCGCTCTGCGAGTCTAGGTATCGATAGAAACTCTAGAAATGGAAATCATCAATGGTCAGCAGCGCTCTTACTTTCCCCGTCCCTGAGGCTGAGGTTCCCGGCGTGGAGCTGCACGTCGCGAAGTCTGGTTCCGACACCGCCGCCGGAACCGCGGAGGCCCCCTTGCTCACGATCGGTGCTGCCGCGGCGCTGGCTCAGCCGGGGGACACCGTCGTCGTGCACGAAGGCGTGTACCGCGAGTGGGTGAACCCGCCGCGCGGCGGTACGGCTGCTGCGCCGATCACCTACCAGGCTGCGCTGGGCGCGGACGGCCTGTTCGAAACGGTGACGATCTCGGGTGCTGAGGTGATCGCCGACTGGCATCCGCGCGCGGGCTCGGCGGGCCGGGTCTGGGTGGCGACCGTGCCGAACTCCCTGTTCGGGTCGCGCAACCCGTACCTCGAGCGCATCGGTGGGGACTGGTTCTTCGACCAGGTCAACACCTGGCACACGGGCGAGGTGTATCTCGACGGCAAGTCGTTGTACGAGTCGCTGACCATGGCCGGCGTCGAGCGCCCCGAGGTCACCGTGGACTCGTTCGACCACGCGGGCTCGCTGCTGACCTGGTACTCCGAGGTGGGCGACGACGTCACCACGATCTGGGCGAACTTCGGGGGCGCCGACCCGGCGGAGCACCAGATCGAGATCAACGCGCGCACGTTCGTCTTCTGGCCCGCCGCCACGGGCATCGACCACATTACGGTGCGCGGCTTCACCCTGACGAAGGCCGCCACGCAGTGGGCCCCGCCCACGGCGCTGCAGGAGGGCCTGATCGGCCCGCACTGGTCGAAGGGCTGGGTGATCGAGGACAACACGATCACCGACTCGAAGAACGTCGGCGTCTCGCTGGGCAAAGAGGCCAGCACCGGGCAGAACGAGGCGGCCGCAGGGCCGAAGGGCGCCAAGGGCGGCACACAGCGCGAGCGCGAGGTGATCCAGCGGGCGCTCGCCCTGCGCGGGCCCGCCGCAGGCGAGCCGCACCCGTGGGACCGGGACCACGTCGGCTCCCACACGGTGCGCCGCAACACAATCCGGGACTGCGAGCAGGCCGGCATCGTCGGGCACCTGGGGGCGGCGTTCTCGACCATCAGCGACAACCACATCTCCCGCATCCACGTGAAGCGACAGTGGCACGGCGCCGAGGTAGCCGGCATCAAGCTGCATGCCGCGATCGACACCGTGATCAGCGGAAACACCATCCATCACACGCACCGAGCCCTGTGGCTCGACTGGCAGGCCCAGGGCACCTTGGTGCGGCGCAACGTCTTCTACGCCTCCACCGCCGAAGACTTCATGGTCGAGGTCTGCCACGGCCCGTACCTCGTGGACTCGAACCTCTTCCTGTCCCCGTGGGCGGTCAAGGACATGTCCACCGGCGGCGCCTACGTGCACAACTACATCGCCGGTCGCATCGCGAACTGCACTGAGCACCAGCGGTACACCCCGTACCACCTGCCGCACTCCACGGCCGTCTACGGAGTATCGAACATCCTCGGTGGAGACAACCGGTTCTACAACAACGTCTTCGTCGGCGACCGCGCGCGCGCCGAGCACACCGAACCGCAGTCGGAGCCGACGCTCGCGAGCTTCTGGTCCGGCGCGATCGACATGGACGGCGTGCCCGGGCAGGCCACCTTCGTGCCCACCCCGGTGGGCACCTCGCAGTACGACGCCTACCCCACGGCGAAGGAGTACCCGAACGAGGACGGCAGCGCGCTGGCCGGGCCGCGCCTCTCGGTCTGGGTCGAGGGCAACCTCTACGCGGAGGGCGCCGAGCCGTTCCGCGCGGAACCCACGGCCATCATCACAAGCGCATCACCCGTGCGCGTCGAGGTGCTCGACACCGCAGCCGGCACCCTTCGCGTCGAGGTGACCCACCCGGGCGGCACACACGTGGTCGCCCCGGTGACCACCGAGCGCCTCGGGACCAGCTACCAAGCCGAGATGGGCTACACCAACCCCGACGGGTCTGATCTGGACCTGAGCGCCGACCTCTGTGGGATCCTCCGAGGTGAGGTTGTGCCCGGGCCGTTCGCCGCATCGGCGCCCGTCATCCGGATACTCGCCGCGCCAGAACCGGCGGGCCGGCGCTAGGTCCGGCCCCGGAGTGCCTCAGCGCGCCACCAGGTCATGATCCTCCAACGGCAACTGCACGGCGAACGGGTACGGTTCACCCCAGCTGACCGGGCGTGGCTGGCCGCCCTGCTGCACCGACTGCCGCGCGACATGCTGCACGGCCTGCGGCTGCTGGTCCGCCCGGAAACCGTGATGCGCTGGCATCGTGACCTGATCGCCCGCCGGCATGCCGGAATCTCCCGACCCCGGCGGGGCGGACGGCCACGAACCGTGCGGTCAATCCGCCAGCTGGTGCTACGCCTGGCCCCGCGAAAACACCACATGGGGCTACCGCCGCATCCACGGCGAACTGCTCATCCTGGGTGTGCAGGTCGCGGCTTCCACCGTCTGGGAATTCCTGCAGCAGGCCGGTATCGACCCGGCGCCCCAGCGCACCGCCACCACCTGGACGACGTTCCTTCTTCCGGCAACCCTGGACCAAGAGCGACGCCGGCTATCGGATGGTCGTGTTGCCTCGGTTCGCGGTCGGCATGCTGCTGGCCCGCAAAGTCGTCGCCGCCGACAACCTCCACGATGCGATCTTCGCCTCCCGACGCGGCACATGGCTTTCCCCCAACAACGTCCGTCGTCAGTGGCGCCAAGCCCGTGCCGACACCGACCTCGCCTGGGTCACCCCACACACCTTCCGCAAGACCGTCGCCACCCTTATCAAGCACAAGGCGGACACCAGGAGCGCGTCGGCGCAGCTTGGACACTCCAGCGAGGAGGTCACCGACGCCTACTACATCGCCAAGCCCGTCCAAGCCCCGGACGTCTCCGAGATCCTTGAACGCCTCGGCACCGCCCCCTGATGGCCCCCGAAGCTGCAGGACGCAACGATGCACACGGATGACAAACCTGGTTGCCGACACCCGTAAAAGGGGGGTATTCGGGGGGAGGTTCAAAACTCCATAGACACATGTTAAAGCCCTGACCAGCGTTTCTGCTGGTCAGGGCTTTCTGTCTGTCGGGACGGCCGGATTCGAACCGACGACCCCTTGACCCCCAGTCAAGTGCGCTACCAAACTGCGCCACGTCCCGCTCCCGCCCGGCGCTCCGTGCGACAGCCGGTACAGCGTAGCGCAGGACCCGTTCGGACGCGCAACGGCCCACCGTCCCCCTCGTCCGAACCGGCCCGGCGGCACCGGGGCGCACACCCGATCACCACCCCTACATCATCCTAGGAAGATAGGTCATTGTCCCGGGGTCCGCTTGTCGTGGGGCAGCGGCGCTGAACGAGGTGTGCTGACCGTGGGCTGGCGGCGGACTCAGCCGTGCGGCCTGCCCCGCCCGCCGGCACCGACCTTCTTGCGGGGGCGTACCGACACCTCCACCGGACTGCCCGCGAAGCCGAACTCCTCGCGGAGCTTGCGTTCGACGAAGCGCTGGTAGCCGGCGTCCAACGGGCCGGTGGTGAAGAGCACGAACCGGGGAGGACAGGTGCCGGCCTGGGTGGCGAAGAGCACCCGAGGTGCCCGGCCTCCCCGCACAGGGTGTGGGGTCGCCTGCACCAGCGCGGTGAGCCACTGGTTCAGCTGCCCGGTCGGAACCCGGGTCTCCCAGCTGGCCAGCGCGGTACGCAGCGCCGGCGCGAGCTTGTCCACCGCCCGCCCGGTCTTGGCCGAGACGTTGATCCGGATCGCCCAGGGAATCCGACGCAGCTCCCGCTCGATCTCCTTGTCCAGGTAGTAGCGGCGGTCCGCGTCGACCAGGTCCCACTTGTTGAACGCGATCACCAGGGCTCGGCCGGTCTCGGTGACCGTGCTGAGGATCCGCTGGTCCTGCTCGCTGATCGGCTTACTGGCGTCGAGCAGCACCACCGCCACCTCGGCCGCCTCGATCGCGGCGGCGGTACGCAGGCTCGCGTAGTACTCCGTGCCGCTGGCCTTGCCGACCCGCTTGCGCAGCCCGGCGGTGTCCACCAGTTGCCACACCTCGCCGCCGATCTCCACCAGGCTGTCGACCGGGTCGACCGTGGTGCCGGCGACCGCGTCGACCACCGCCCGCTCCTCCTTGGCGAGCCGGTTGAGCAGGCTGGACTTTCCGACGTTGGGGCGGCCGACCAGGGCCACCCGGCGTGGCCCGCGCGGGCCCGCCTCGGTGACCGGCGGCGCGTCCGGCAATGCCTCAAGGATCGCGTCGAGCAGGTCACCGGAGCCCCGGCCGTGCAGCGCGGAGACCGGCCGCGGCTCGCCCAGACCGAGCGACCACAACGAGGTCGCCTCGATCTCCACGGCCGTGTTGTCGGCCTTGTTCGCGACCAGCAGCACCGGCTTGGCGCTGCGCCGGAGCATGCGTACGGCGGCCTCGTCGACGTCGGTCGCCCCGACCGTGGCATCGACCACGAACAGCACCACGTCGGCCGTGGCGACGGCATTCTCGGCCTGCGCGGCGATGGCGGCGGCCCGATCCCTCGCGTCCGGCTCCCAGCCGCCGGTGTCGACCACGGTGAACTGTCGTCCCGACCACTGCGCGTCGTACGGCACCCGGTCCCGGGTCACCCCGGGAGTGTCCTCCACCACCGCCTGCCGGCGACCGATGATCCGGTTGACCAGCGTCGACTTACCGACGTTGGGTCGCCCGACCACGGCCACCACCGGCACCGGGCCGGTCGGCTCGGCCTCGTCGACGATATCCGGCTCCCGCAGCTCGACCCAGCCGTCCCCCGCGTTCACGCCGCCTCCTCGATTGCACCACCACGGAAGATCCCGGTGGCATCGTTCCGCCGGGTGTCAGCCCGGTTGTCCACTACCGCACCGGCTCCGCCGATCGACCGGGTCACCGGCCCGGCCGCCGCTCGATGAGCAGGGCTCGCAGCCGCGTGACCACCTCGTCGATACCCAGCGCGGTGGTGTCCAGCACCACCGCGTCCGGAGCCTGCCGCAGCGGGTCCGCGGTCCGGGTGGAGTCGAGCCGGTCCCGCCGGGCCAGGTCGGCGGCGGTGGCGGCCAGGTCGGCGGCGTTCTCCGCGCTGCGCCGTCGCGCCCGCGCGTCGGCCGAGGCGGTCAGGTACACCTTGAGGTCGGCGTCGGGTGCCACCACCGAGCCGATGTCCCGGCCCTCCACCACGATCCGGCCGGCGGCGTCGATCATCTCCCGCTGTTGCGCGACGAGCAGTTCCCGTACCGCCGGCACGGCCGACACCGCCGAGACCGCAGCCGTCACCTCCGGGCTCCGGATCTCGCGGTCGACTGCGATGCCGTCGGCGGTCACGCTCGGCGCCTGCGGGTCCACCCCGATCTTCAGGTCGGTCTCCCCCGCCACCTTGGCCACCGCCTCGGCGTCCTGCGGGTCGACCCCGGAGCGCAGCACCGCCCAGGTGACGGCCCGGTACATCGCCCCGGTGTCGAGGTAGCGGGCGTCGAGTGCGCCCGCCAGCCGGCGGGAGACGGTCGACTTCCCCGAACCGGAGGGGCCATCCACGGCAACCACACATCGCCCGGTCCGTACCTTCTCCGCCACCGTCTCCTCCTCCACCGATCACTGGGCGATATGCCCGGTACTGCCGAGTTCACCCGGGCAGCCGGCCGGGGCGGCGCCGCCACCTGTCGCCGTCCATCATGCCCCGTCCCCCGGACCGGCCCGCGCCCGACACCTGAGGCCGGCGGCCAGCCACACACCCAGCACCGCCGCTCGCCGCCGCCACCGCCGACGGGTGGACCGGCCCCCGGCAACCACCAGCGCAGCAACCGCGCGAGAACGGCCAACCACGGAAACCCAGGAGGCCCGGGTCAGTCACCGACCGCCTTGAAGAGGGCGGCGATCTCGGCATTGGTCAACCGGCGGGTACGCCCGGGCCGCAGGTCGCCGAGCCGGATCGGACCGATGGCGGTACGGATGAGCCGGGACACCGGGTGCCCGACCTCCTCCAACAGCCGCCTGACGATGTGCTTGCGCCCCTCGTGCAGGGTCAACTCCACCTGGGCCGTACGTCCCAGCGTGTCCACCAAGCGGAATTCGTCGACCCGGACCATGCCGTCGGACAGCTCCACACCGGCCTTCAGCCGACGGCCGGCGGTGCGGGACAGCGGCCCCGCCACCTCGCACAGATAGGTCTTCGGCACCCCGTACGACGGGTGCATCAGCCGGTGCGCCAGCGTGCCGTCGTTGGTCAGCAGCAACAGTCCCTCGCTGTCGGCGTCGAGCCGCCCGACGTGGTAGACACGCTGCTCCACCCGGCCGAGGAAGTCGGCCAGCGCGGTGCGACCCTTCTCGTCCGCCATCGTCGAGACCACGCCACGTGGCTTGTTCATCGCCAGGTAGGCCAGCCGGGTGTCGGTGACCAGCCGCTCACCGTCGACGTGGATGACGGCGGTGGCCGGGTCGACCTTGTCGCCGAGTTGCGCGACCCGTCCGTCGACGGTGACCCGGCGCCGGAAGATCAGGTCCTCGCAGGCACGCCGGGAGCCGACGCCGGCCGCGGCGAGCACCTTCTGCAGGCGCTCCGCGGCGGGGGCATCGGAACTGTCATCGCGGGGCATCGGCTATCTCTTCCACGTCGTCGGGCAGGAACGGGGCCAGCGGCGGCAGCTGGGCGACGGAGTCCAGCCCGAGTTTCTCCAGGAACAGCGTTGTCGTCCGGTACAGGAACGCTCCGCTCTCCGGTTCGGTGCCGCACTCCTCCACCAGGCCGCGAGTGACCAGGGTACGGATCACCCCGTCACAGTTGACACCCCGGATGGCCGAAATCCGGGACCGGGTCACCGGTTGCTTGTAGGCGACCACGGCGAGCGTCTCCAACGCCGCCTGGGTCAGCCGGACGGACTGCCCGTCCAGCACGAACCGCTCGACATAGGCGGCGTACTCCGGTCGGGTGTAGAGCCGCCAGCCACCCGCCGCCCGCCGTAACTCGAAGCCGTGCCCGGCCGAGGTGTAACCGGCGGACAGTCGCTCCAGCATCGCCGAGACCCGCTCGGTCGGCTGCTCCAGCACCTGCGCCAGCAGGATCTCGGTGACCGGCTCGTCCACCACGAGCAGGATGGCCTCCAGGGCACCGCGCAGCTCGTCGTCGTCGATCAGCGCCAGCGCCCCGGCGGACCGGCCGACGCCGTCGGGCACCCGCGCCGCCGCCGGCCCACCCGCCGCGTCCGGACCGGCATCCTCGGGTACGCCCACCACCTCGGTTGGCTCCGCACCGCGTTCCTCAGCGTCCGCCGTCGCGCCCGGCTGCTCGGCGACCGCCATGTCCTCGGCCGAGACCGCCCCGGCACCCGACTCGGCCGACTCGGCCGACTCGGCGATTTCAGCCCTCTCGGCGGACTCGGCCGGCCCGGCAAATTCAGCGAGCTCGGCCGGCCCCACAAACTCAGCGGACTCGGCCGGCCCCACAAACTCAGCGGACTCGGCCGGCCCCGCAACCTCAGCGGACTCCGCGGACTCGGCGGACTCGGCGGAGCGCTGCGGCGAACGGCCTCCTGCTGACCGTTCCCACGGTGGCACCCAGGCCGCCGCCTGCTCGGCCAGCGAGTCGGGTCGTTTTTCGCTGGTCACCGCGCTTCCTCCTGCGTCTCGTCCCCGGTCGCCATTCCGGCCGGCTCCGTCGGCATCCCGGCCGGCTCCGTCGGCGCCCCGGCCGGGTCGATCGGGTCCGGTCCGGTGTCGCCACTCTCCACCGGTACCGCCGCCGGTCCGTCGTCGCCAGCGGGCCGCTCCGGTGGTGCCGGCGCGCCCGCGTACTCGTCGATGTCGAGTTCGGCGCCGCCGTCCTCGGGACCGGTCCACCGTACGGTCAGCTCGCCGAGCGCCTCCACCTGGGCGAAGCCGACCAGCCCCTCCCGATACAGCTCCAGCAGGGCCAGGAACCGGGCGACCACCTCAAGAGTGGACTCGCAGTCGGCGCAGAGTACTCGGAAGGTGGCGATCCCGGCCCGGCGGAGCCGGTCGCGCAGTAGCGCCGCGTGTTCCCGGACACTCACCCGGACCATGTGCACGTGGTCGATGGAGACCACGGGCGCCTTCTTCGGAGTCATCGCCCGGACCGCCAACGCGGCGAGCCGGTCCGGGCCGATCCCGAGTACCAGGTCCGGCAGCGCCTCGGCGTACCGCGGTTCCAGTGCGACGGCCCGGGGGTAGCGACGGGAGCCGATGGTCTCCAGCTCGGAGATGTGCCCGGCGGCCTCCTTGTACGCCTTGTACTGCAACAGCCGGGCGAAGAGCAGGTCCCGGGCCTCCAGCAGGGCCAGGTCCTCCTCGTCCTCGACCTGGGCGGCCGGCAGCAGCCGGGCGGCCTTGAGATCGAGCAGGGTGGCCGCGACGACGAGGAACTCGCTCGCCTCGTCCAGGTCCCAGTCGTCCCCCATCGCCCGGATGTACGCGATGAACTCGTCGGTGACCCGGTGCAGGGCGACCTCGGTCACATCGAGCTTGTGCTTGCCGATGAGCTGTAGCAGCAGATCGAACGGGCCGGTGAAGTTCGCCAGCCGTACGGTGAAGCCACCCGCCGCCTCGGCCACGACCTCGGGACCGGCCTGAGCGCCGAGCTGAGCGTCAGCCTGGGTGTCGCCGGGTGCCGACTGCAGCGGATCCGGTACGGACCGCGATGGATCCGACAGGGCCGGCCGCGGGTCCGACGCGGCCGGGGAGGTGGGCGGGGAACTCACCCGACGACCGTAGTCCACCGGTTCCGGACCGTCAGCCATCAGCGCCGCTCCGGTGCCGTCTCGCACGAGATGATCCTGGACAAGGCGGGCGCCGACCCGGGCCGGGACAACCGGAACGCACCACCGCCGGCCGCCGCCGGTCGGAACCGTCCACCTGGTTACCGCTCGGCCTGCGCGGCGATCACCTCTCGGGCGAGCTGGCGGTAGTTCCGGGCGCCGGAGGAGGCCGGATCCAGCGTGGTGATCGGCGCACCGGCGACCGTGGACTCGGGGAACTTGACCGTCTTGGTGATCACGGTCTGGTACACCTTGTCGCCGAACGCCTCCACCACCCGCTGGAGCACCTGACGGCAGTGTGTGGTGCGGCTGTCGTACATGGTGGCGAGGATGCCTTCCAGCTCCAGGTCGAAGTTGAGCCGTTCGCGGACCTTGTCGATGGTGTCCAGCAACAGCGCGACACCACGCAGGCTGAAGAACTCGCACTCCAGCGGGATCAGTACGCCGTCGGCCACGGTCAGGGCGTTGATGGCGAGCAGGCCCAGCGACGGCTGGCAGTCGATCAGGACGTAGTCGTATTCCTTGCGGATCGACCTCAGCACCCGGGCCAGGGCCATCTCCCGGGCGACCTCGTTGACGAGCTGGATCTCGGCGGCCGAGAGATCGATGTTGGCCGGCAGAAGGTGCAGCCCGGCGACATCCGTCTTGATCAGCACGTCCTCGGCGGTGACGTCGTCCTGCATCAGCAGGTTGTAGACCGACAGGTCGAGGTTGTGCGGGTTGACGCCCAGACCGACCGAGAGCGCACCCTGCGGGTCGAAGTCGACCAGGAGCACGCGGCGACCGTACTCGGCCAGTGCGGCGCCCAGGTTGATCGTCGTGGTGGTCTTGCCCACCCCGCCCTTCTGGTTGGCCATCGCGATGATCCGGGCCGGTCCGTGCCGGTCGGTGGGCATCGGTTCCGGGATCGGCTTGCGCATCGTGTACGCGGCCGGGTCGGCTGGACCCAACTCGGCACCGAGGTCCAGGGCGGACTGCTGCTCGCGCAAGGTCGAGGTCCACGCCTCGGCACGGTCGCCGTTTCCAGCCATGTCCTCGTACGCCCCCTCCCGACGACTGCCCGGCGTCGGAGCCGAACGGTGTCCTGTGCGGCGCCGCCGCGAACCTCGATTGCCGCCTCACGAGGCCTCGCCAGATCCCGACTCTACGCCACGTCGCAGCACCGTAGTGGGCACCGTCTCGGCGTGTCGAGCCGGCCGCCGACCGCCACCACCCGGCCGGAATCGCACCCGCCGCCCGACAGTACCCCGTCGGTGGTGCGACCGGGATCGCCCGGGTCAGCCCCGCGCCCGGGGGTGCGCGGTGGCGTACACCTCACGGAGCCGGTCCACGGTGACCAAGGTGTACACCTGGGTGGTGGTGACCGAGGCGTGCCCGAGCAGTTCCTGCACCACCCGTACGTCGGCACCGCCGTCGAGCAGGTGGGTGGCGTACGAGTGCCGCAGCGTGTGCGGGGAGACCGCGCGCGGACCGTCCACCGGCAACCCGGCCCGGGCGGCGGCGCGGCGCAGGATGGTCCAGGCACTCTGCCGGGACAGCGGCCCACCGCGGGCGTTGAGGAAGACCGCCGGCCCGCCCCTACCGGCGGCGGCCAGCGTCGGCCGGCCCCGCACCAGGTAGGCCCGCACCGCCTCGGCGGCGTATCCGCCGACCGGCACCAGTCGGGTCCGACCCCCCTTGCCGTGCAGCAGCACCGACCCGTCGGTCAGGTCGAGGTCGTCGACCGCCGCGCCGACCGCCTCGGAGATCCGCGCGCCGGTGCCGTAGAGGAACTCCAGCAGGGCCCGGTCCCGCAGCGACAGCGCGACCCGGGGCCCGGTGGCGTCGACCGCCCCGGCGCTCTCCAGCAGCCGGACCACCTCGCTGACCTCCAGCGCCCGGGGCAGCCGACGGGGCGGGACCGGCGGGCGTACGTCCCGGCTCGGGTCCTGGCCGACCAGTCCCTCCCGGACCGCGAACCGGTGCAGGCCGCGGACCGCGCTGGCGGCCCGGGCCGCCGACGCCGCCGCCAGCGGCGGGTGCCCGTCCGCCCCGGCCCGCAGCCGGGCCACGTGCGCGGCGACCTCGGCCGGCCCGACCGCCGCCAGGTCCTCGACGCCGCCGGCGGCGAGCGACGCCAGATACCGGTCCAGGTCCCGGCGGTACGAGCTGAGCGTGTTCCGGGACAGCCCGCGCTCGACGGTGAGGTGGTCGAGGTAGGTGCGCACGGCGCGGCGCAGTGCCGGTGACGGTTCGGGTCCGTCACCGGCCGGCTGCGGCGGCACGGTCGGGCCGGCGCCCGGACGGCCCGGGTCACCGGCGACCTTCGGCGCGGTTGCCGGGCGACTCGTCCCGGGGCCTCCCCTCACTGGTACACCTCTGTTCGCGCCTGCGGGGCTCGCAAACCCGGCTCACTCCGCACGCTCACCCGAGGACGTCCGCCAGCGGTAGCACGCCCATCCCGTGCGCCTCGGCGACCGGGCCGTAGGTGACCTGGCCGGCGTGGGTGTTCAGCCCGAGCGCGAGCGCCGGGTCGCGACGCAGCGCCTCCTGCCAGCCGTGGTTGGCCAGTTCGAGGGCGTACGGCAGGGTGACGTTGGTCAGCGCGTACGTGCTGGTGTGCGGCACCGCGCCGGGCATGTTCGCCACGCAGTAGAACAGCGATTCGTGCACCGGGTAGACCGGGTCGTCGTGGGTGGTCGGCCGGGAGTCCTCGAAGCAGCCGCCCTGGTCGATCGAGATGTCCACCAGCACGCTGCCCGGCTTCATCCGGGAGACCAGCTCGTTGCTGATCAACGTCGGTGCCTTGGCACCGGGCACCAGTACCGCGCCGATCACCAGGTCGGCGTCGAGGACCGCCCGCTCGATCTCGTAGGTGTTCGACGCCACCGTCTGCAGGTGACCCCGGTAGATGGCGTCGGCCTGGCGGAGTTGGCCGACCGCGCGGTCCAGCAGCAGCACCTCGGCCTGCAGGCCGAGCGCGATCGCGGCGGCGTTCCGGCCGGAGACACCGGCTCCGATCACCACGGTCTTGGCGGCGTACACCCCGGAGACGCCGCCCATCAGCACGCCGCGCCCGCCGCCGGAGCGCATCAGGTGGTACGCCCCCACCTGCGGGGCGAGCCGCCCGGCGACCTCGGACATCGGGGCGAGCAGCGGCAGCGACCGGTCGGGCAGCTCGACGGTCTCGTACGCGATCCCGGTCACCGACCGGTCGAGCAGCGCGTCGGTGCACTCCTTGGAGGCGGCCAGGTGCAGGTAGGTGAAGAGCACCTGTCCCTCGCGCATCCGGTGGTACTCCTCGGCGACCGGCTCCTTGACCTTCAGGACCAGTTCGGCGACTCCCCACACCTCGTCGGCGGCACCGAGGATGGTGGCCCCGGCGGCGGCGAACTCGGCGTCGGTGATGGACGAGCCGGTTCCGGCGCCGCTTTCCACATACACCTCGTGGCCGGCTCGGACGAACTCGTGCACCCCGGCTGGGGTGATTGCCACCCGGTACTCGCGGTTCTTGACCTCGCGCGGAATTCCGACCTTCACGATTCCGACACCTCCCTCCGGGGTAACCGGCCCCGGCCGCGCGACGCGCGGTGGCTCCGTTGCCACCGCGGTCCACCGTCCCGCCCGCGGAAGTCTAGGACCGGAGTGGCGCTGCGGCAGCCAGCATTGTGACAGGCGGTAACCGCGAACTTTGACGATATGTCAGCCACGGGGATCCCGCGAATCGGTCGAAGCCGCGGATCGTCGGCGGTGCGCGTGGTCAGGGCAGGGGTGAATCGGCGGGGCGGAGCCCTGCCCAGCCCCGATCCCGGGAGCGGGCCGCCGCGAGCACCCCGGCGACACAGGCGACGTTGGTGATCTCACCGGCCAGGACCATCGAGACCGCCTCGTCCAGGTCGACCCGGGTCACCTCCAGGCCGGCCTCCTCGTCGTGCCGCTCGTGCCGTTGCTCCGGCGGCACCTCGGAGAGGTCCCGGGCCAGGAAGACCCGGATCAGCTCGTCCGAGTACCCCGGTGACGTGTGCACGTCCACCAGCAGGTCGAGCCGGCCGGCGACCAGATCGACCTCCTCGGCCAGCTCCCGCAGCGCACCCGCCGGCAGCGCCTCACCCGCGACGTCGGTCAACCCGGCGGGCAGTTCCCAGATCACCCGGCGCAGCGGGTGGCGGTACTGCCGGATCAGTACCGCTCTCCCCCGCTCGTCGAGGGCGAGCACTCCGACCGCCCCGACGTGCCGGACGTAGTCCCGGGGCACCACCCGGCCGCCCGGCATCGCGACCTGGTCGGTGACCACCGAGAAGACCTTGCCCCGGAACCGTTCCCGCCGCTCGCGTACCTCGTAGCCGTGCCCGTCGGCCCGACCGTTCACGCCCGCACCGCCGCCTCTCCACCCCTCACGCGCCACCGTGCCGACCCGGGGTCACGACGACGAGCGGGCCCTCGCGGCCCGGCTCTGCCCGTTGCGTCCGGCGCCCTTCTCCGGCTCGGCGAGGTCCGTCAGCTCGGACCGCTCCGCGACCAGCGTGGCGGCGGCGCCGTCGGCCGGCGCCAGATCCACCGGAAGCTGGTCCGCCGACGAGTAGGCGACGACCGCACCGACGAACGCGGCGAACAACGGGTGCGGCCGGGTCGGCCGGCTCTTCAGCTCCGGATGTGCCTGGGTCGCCACGAAGAACGGGTGCAGCGACCGCTCCAGTTCGACGAACTCGACCAACCGGCCGTCCGGGGAGGTACCGGAGATGTGCAGACCCGCCTTGGTCAGCGCGTCCCGGTAGGCGTTGTTCACCTCGTACCGGTGCCGGTGCCGCTCGCTGACCTCGGTTTCGCCGTACGCCTGCGCGACCAGCGAGCCCTCGGCGAGCCGCGCCGGGTACGCGCCAAGCCGCATGGTGCCGCCCAGGTCGCCCCGGCCGGCGACGATGTCCTCCTGGTCGGCCATGGTGGCGATCACCGGATGCCGGGCCTTGGAGTCGAACTCCAGCGAGTTCGCGCCGTCCAGCCCGGCCAGGTTCCGGGCCACCTCGATGGTCATGCACTGGAGGCCGAGGCAGAGACCGAGGATCGGGATGCCGTTCTCCCGGGCGTACCGGGCGGCGCCGATCTTTCCCTCGATGCCGCGTACCCCGAACCCGCCGGGAATGACGATGCCGTCGACACCGGCCAGCGCGGCCGCCGCGCCGGAGGCGGTGACGCACTCGTCGCTCGGCACCCAGTGCAGCTCCACCCGGGCCCGGTGACCGAAGCCGGCGGCCCGGATCGCCTCGCTCACCGACAGGTACGCGTCGGGCAGGTCGACGTACTTGCCGACCAGCGCGACCCGGACGATGTGCCGCGGGTGGTGTACCCGCTCCAGCAGGTCGTCCCAGCTCTGCCAGGCGACGTCCCGGAACGACAGCCCGAGCCGGCGCACCACGTACGCGTCCAGGCCCTCCTGGTGGAGCACCTTCGGGATGTCGTAGATGCTCGGCGCGTCCGGTGCGGCGATCACCGCCTCCCGGTCGACGTCGCAGTAGAGCGACAGCTTGTGCTTGAGCTTGTCCGGGATCTCCCGGTCCGAGCGGCAGACGATGGCGTCCGGCTGGATACCGATGCTGCGCAGCGCGGCGACCGAGTGCTGGGTGGGCTTGGTCTTCAGCTCCCCCGACGGCGCCAGGTACGGCACCAGCGAGACATGCAGGTAGAAGCAGTTGTCCCGGCCCAGGTCGTGCCGGACCTGACGGATCGCCTCCAGGAACGGCAGCGACTCGATGTCACCGACCGTGCCGCCGACCTCGGTGATCGCCACGTCCGGGGTGCGGCCGTCGTCGTCCGGGTCGGCCATGGCCAGGATCCGGGCCTTTATCTCGTTGGTGATGTGCGGGATCACCTGCACGGTGTCCCCGAGGTACTCGCCGCGGCGCTCCTTGGCGATCACGTCCGAGTAGATCTGCCCGGTGGTGACGTTCGCCTTTCCGGATAGCGCGCGGTCGAGGAACCGCTCGTAGTGCCCGACGTCGAGGTCGGTCTCGGCGCCGTCGTCGGTGACGAAGACCTCACCGTGCTGGAACGGGTTCATGGTGCCGGGGTCGACGTTCAGGTAGGGGTCGAGCTTCTGCATCACGACCCGAAGGCCTCGCGCCGTGAGGAGGTTTCCGAGGCTGGAGGCGGTCAGGCCCTTACCGAGTGAGGAGGCAACCCCCCCGGTGACGAAAATATGCCTGGTCGTCCGTACTGAAGGGGCCAAGGCCTGCTCCCGTGGTCGTCTGTCGCGGTCGTGCGAACCGGTGTCGGACCACCGAGGTGATCCACGTGATCCACGGGATTCCACGGTAACACCAGGCCGGCCGGGGCTGCCGGGGGCACCCGTCCGCACCGCAGGTCCGGTGCCGGTCAGCCGGCCGGTACCTCGGCCGACGCCTGCGCCGGCCCGGGTTTCGCGCGGCCCGGGGCAGAGCCGGTCGCCGGGGCCGAGTCGGACGGGGCATCCGAGTCGGACGGGGCATCCGAGTCGGACGGGGCATCCGGGCCTGCCGGGTCCGCCGGGCTAGCCGGGTCGGCCGGGTCGGCCGGGCCGGACGGGTCGGCCGGGCCGGACGGGTCGGCCGGGCCGGGTCCGGTCGGCGGCATGGTCCGATCGGTGGCGTGGTCGAGGACCCGGAGCGCGGCCAGGGCGGCCATCGGCACGGCCAGTGCCGCCGCCGCACCCGCCACGTTGAGGGCGGACCCGCCGAGCAGGCCGGCGATCAGCGCGGCGACGGTAATACCGGCCATTCCGCCGCGCATGGCGGGATAGATCCCGAACAGCCGCTTGAGCCCACCCCAGGGACGGAGCAGGGCGAACCACACCAGAACCGCACCGACCAGCGCGAGGACGGTGAGCGGGCTGCCGGCCAGGGCGGCCAGGTTCGCCGCACCGGAACGGTGCACGGTCAGCCCGCTGGTACCGTCGCCGACCGCGGTGAGGAACCGGCCGAGGCTGCCCCGCTGGTCGAGCGGCTGCCGCAGGTCCATCACGGCGAACCCGACGGTCACCGCCAGGCCTGCGATGGTGGCCCAGGCGAGCCGGCCCAGGCTGAGCCAGCCGCCGGTACTGATCGCGGCGGCAATGCTCACCCCGGCGGTCAGCGCGACCGCGCCCACCGCGTCGTCGCCCAGGTACGGGCTGCCGACCACGATCACCCCGAGCACGCCGACCAGTACCACCACGGCCGGCCGCCAACTGCGGCGTACCCGCTGGGCCAGCCATGCCGCCGAGAGCAGGCTGCCGGCGATGAAGACCCCGAGCCCGACGACGCCGAGGCCGGCGTACCGGCCGCCCTCCAGGGCCGAGTACCCGGTCACGCCGTTGAGTTGCAGGCGTGCCCCGGTGATCACGTCCGCACCGACGACCAGCGCGGCCAGCGCCGCCACGCTGCCCAGCGGCCAGAGGGTGCGCTGATAGGCCCGGGCGAGCCGCACCGCGGCGGTGGCCAGGCCGAGCACCACCGCCGTGACCAGGCCGAAATAGACGCCGGCGTGCTCGCCCCGCCACCACGGGACCGCATCCGCGACCAGCGCCGCCGGAATCGCCAGGGCGGCAGCGATGAGCAGCACCTCGACCGTCGCGACCACCCGCCGGGGCACCGGGGCCGGGCCGGACGGGCGGGGGTCGCGCCGTGCCCGGCGCAGCAGCGGCAGTACGGCCACCGCCAGCAGGCACTGCAGCCCGGCCAACAGCAGGAAGAACCACTTGGCGACCCGTTGCTGGGCCCGGGCCTCCCGGTCGGCGTCGGCGGGGGCGGCGATCGCCGTGGGCAGGTCCGCCGGACGGCCGTCGACCACCGCCGCCGGCTGGCCGATGAAGAGCCGCTTCGGCGCCGGCCGGCCCAGCGCGGCCAGCGCCGTGGGCGCCAGGTCGACGAGCTGCAGGTAGCCGTCCCGGCCGGTGCTGCGGGAGGTCAGCCAGCCACGTCCCCAACCCGGGCCGTCCGCGACCGCGACGTGCAGCCGGGACGACTGGTCGGTGTCGGCGACCCCGGCCACCAGCACCAGGGACCGTTCGGGCCGGGCGGCCAGTACCCGGGCCAGCGTGGCATCGGCGCGACGGGCGGCGGCGGCGCGGACGGCGGGGTCGTCGCCGCTGACGGTGCCGAGGTCGATGATGCTGAGTACGCAGTCGGCGAGCCACTGAGCCGGATCGGGCGGCAGTTCCGCGGCGTACCGGTCGACCCGGCCGAACGGCCGGGCGGCGGCGACCGCGCCCCCCGGGCCGACCGCGTTGGTACAGCGGACCGATTCGGCCAGCGCACCCGGCATGGCGCCCCAGGGGAGCTTGTCCCGGTTGTGAATCACCGTGGTCCGCTGGTCCGGCAGGTTGGCGCTGGCCCCTCCGGGCTGTTCGACGGTGACGCTGACCGGCGGGCACTGCCCGGTGACGATGCTGCCATCCCAGGCCGCGTAGTTGCCCGCGCCGAGGGTCTGCCAGCCGTCGACGGGACAGGTCGGCTGCCGGGCCGACCGGACCGACAGCGAGCCGATGGCACCGTGTTCGGCCATCCGCCACAGCGTCGGGGTGGTCGCCGGATCGACGTCGTCCCAGCGCAGCCCGGGCACCCCGGCCAGCAGCACGTAGTCGACGGTCTGCTCCGGGGTGCGGGTGGCCGGCCGGACGACGAGCGCGGCCACGCCGAGGGCCACCACCGCGGCGGTCAACAGTACGGGCACCAGCCGGCGCAGCATCAGCCGCGCCCCGCCGACGAGCCGGTCCCCCGGCCGGTGGAGGGCGACCGGCCGACGGAGGGTGGCGGACCCCCACCGGGCCGGTCGGACTCCTCCGGCGCCGGGCCGGGTCCGGCCGGCCCTGGGTCGACGGGAACCGCCACCGGGTTCTCCGGGCCGCCGGTGGAGGGCCGGAGCGCCCCGAGCTCGGCGTAGATGGTGGCGACGGCGGCGACGGTCTCCTCCTCGGTCGGCCACTGGGCCGCCCGCAGGGTCGCCAGCCGAGCCAGTTCGGCCCGGCGGGTGGGATCGTCGAACAGGGCCCGCACCGCCTCGTCGACCGCGACCACGTCGTCGGGCGGAACCAGTACCGCCGCCTCGCCCACCAGCTCCGGCACCCCGCCGACAGCGGTCGCCACCAGCGGAACGCCGGCCCGCAACGCCTCCTGGGCGAAGAGCTGCCGCGCCTCCCAGTCGCTGGTCACCACGGCCAGATCAGCCCCGGCCAGCAGGTCGGCCACGTCGGTGCGGTGCCCGAGCAGCGTCACCGGGGCCCGGGCGGCGGAGATCCGAGCGGCCAGCGGCAGGTAGCTCGGACCACTGCCGGCGATCACCACCACCGGCGGCGGATCCAGTTCCCGCCACCGGGCGGCGGCGTCGACCAGTACGTCGTACCGCTTCTGCGGGTGCAGCCGACCGACCGACAGGATCAGCGGCTGGTCCGGGGCGACACCGAACTCGGCCCGTACCGCCGAGCGGCTGCGCCCGGGCGCCGGCAGGGTGGGCGCGGCCACCGGGGCGAGCCGGGCGTCCCGGGCGCCGAGGGCGGCGGCCCGCTCCACGAGGTCGGCGGAGGCGCCGAGACAGACCCGGGCCCGCCTTGCGACGATCCGCTCCACCAGCCGGGAGAGCCGCCCGCGCAGTCCGCCGGCGAGCACCGCGTTGTGCCAGGTCACCACGACCGGGGCGGCGGGGCGGGCGAGCACCGCCACCAGGCCGGCCCGCAGGCCGTGCGCGTGCACCACGTCGACCGGTCCGGCCAGCGCCCGGCGTAGCGCCGAGACCGCCCGCGCGTCGGCCGGGGTCGGGTTGGCCGGGATCTCCACCGGAACGAACCGGGCTCCGGCGGCGGTGAAGTCGAACTGCTCCTGGGTCGCGGCCGGACCGCAGACGGTGACCGCCATTCCGGCGCCGGCCAGCCCTCCGGCGAGCGAGCGGACGTGTTGGCCGACTCCACCGGTGCTGGAGGCGAGCACCAGGACGACCGCACCGGTACGCCCGGCGCTGGCCGTCGGGCCCGACATATCCGGCTCGGTACGCCCGGCGCTGGCCGTCAGGCCCGACACGTCCGGCTCGGTACGCCCGGCGCTGGCCGTCAGGCCCGACACGTCCGGTTCGGCGCGGTCCCCCGGTCGAGCCGGCCCACCCCGCTCGCTCACCGCGACACCCGCTCCTTCCCGTCGTCCTCGCCCGGGTCGGCCGCGTCCGGCCGCTCCGCGCGTTTCGTCTCCGCCCCGCCCCGCCGCTGCCCGGTCGTCGACCTGCCCGGGCGGGCCAGCGCCAGCGCGCCGCGCAGCCGTCCGCGCAGCGTCGCCAGCAGCGGCCGGACGTCGTGCCGGTCCAGCGGATAGGCGACCGCGACGAAAGCCGCGGCCACGGCGACTCCGGACAGCATGCCCTGCACGAGTGCGTCGACTCGCGCCGGGGTGCCAACCCCGAGGCCGGGCAGCCGGTACGCGCACACCACCCCGACCACCGCCCCGGCCGCCGCGGCGAGCAGGCCGACCAGTGCCGACCTGGTAATTCCGGTCAACGCCGCCGGGCCGGCGCTGCGCCGGACCGCGACGACCAGCAGGACGCCCAACGCCAGCATGCCGACCGAGTTCGCCACCGCGACCGCGAACACCCGATAGTCAACCGGGAAGGCGGCGGAGAAGCCCACTGCGGCGAAGGGGACGACGAGCCAGCCGGCCAGGGTGGCGATCGCCGCCGGCCGGGTGGCGCCGCGCGCGTACAGGGCCCGGGTGAGCACGGCGAAGAGACCGTAGCCGAGCAGGCCCGGTGCGAACCCGGCGATGGCGGCCACCTCGGCGGGCCCGCTCTCCGGCCAGAAGAACCGGGCCACCGGTTCGGCGGTACCGATCAGCGCCGCCGCGCCGAGGCAGCTGAACAGCAGCACCCGGCGGGCTGTCGGGGCGAGCGTCCTGCGGTATCCCGACTCGTCGCCGGTGGCGTGCGCGGCGGACAGGTTCGGGTACGCCGCGACCGCGAGCGGCACGGCGAGTACCGCCCAGGGCAGCAGGTACACCGTCTGGGCGAGGTTGAACACGATCTCCGCACCGGTCGGTCCGCCGCTGAGCTGGCGGAGGCTGACCACCAGGGCGACCTGCTGGCCGATCACCGTCACCGCGCCGGCCAGGGCGAGCCCGCCGATCCTGCCCCGGACGTCGGTGGGGAACCGGTACCCGAGCCGGGGCCGCAGCTGGAGCCGGCGCACCGGGAGGAGCAGCGACAGCGAGAGCACCACCACGCCGAGGGTGGTGCCGAGGGAGAGGATGAGCTCGCCGTCCCACCCGACCCGGGCGATGGTGGGGTGCACCCCCTCGACGGCCGCGAACGCCAGGTAGACCCCGATCACCGTCACGCTGGAGAGCAGCGGGGCGAGCACCGGCCAGGCGAACCGCCGGTACGACTGGAGCACCCCGGTCAGCACGATGCCGATGCCGTACAGCGGCAGTTGTGGGGCGAAAACCCGGAGCATCCGGGCGCCGGCTGCGATCTCGGCGGCGCTGCGGTGGTCCGAGATCAGCCCGACGATCGGTTCGGCGAGCAGCGCCACCGCGACCGCGAGCGGCACCAGCAGGCTCACCGTCCAGGTGAGCAGCGCCCCGGTGGTCGCGGCGACCGCCGCCCGGTCACCGGCCACGACCGCGCCGGCCAGCAGCGGGACGACGAGGCTCGCCAGCGCCCCACCGGCGACGATCTCGAAGACGATGTTCGGGACGCTGTTCGCCACCACGTACATGCCGCCGAGGTCGCTGGAGTCGCCCATCACCCAGGTGAAGACTCCGGTACGCCCGAACCCGACCAGTCGACTGACCACGGTGAGTACGGCGATCAGCGTTGCGGCCCCGGCCACCCGCCCGGCGCCGACCAGGGGTGCCGGCCTGTTCACCTCAGGAGTGTCGCCGGCCCAGGGCGTCCAGCTCGCGCAACCCCGGGGTGTTCTGAATCACCCGGGTGAAGCTGACCTTCTCGCTGGCGGCGGTGAGCGCGGTGATCAGGGCGAGTGCCCCGGCCCGCCCCACCGGCCCGGTACGGGCGGCGAGCGCGACCCCGAGCAGCGCGCCGAGGGCGTTCGCCCCGCTGTCGCCGAGCATGACGCGTTCGTCGAGGTCGGCCGGGAGCAGCGCGGCGGCCGCACCGACCGGCCCGGCGGCGAGCCCACCGGTCGGGCCGGGCAGCAGTGGCGCGCCGAGCAGCACGCCGGACTTGAGTGCCCGTCCCGGCCGCAGGTCGAGCAGGTTGACCAGGTTCGCGGTACCGGCGATGACGCCCGCGCCGAGCAGCAGGTCGACGACTCCGCCGGCGGTCCCGGCGCGGCGGCGGCCTGGATGGGACCGGACCGCCGGGTCGGCGGCGAGCAGGGCCGCGGCGGCCAGCCCGGCTGCACCGACCCCGGCGATCTTGACGACGCCGCTGGTCACCCGCCCCTGGCGGAGCGCGGCGAGGTGCCCGGCGAAGCCCTTGGCGGTCTTCTGCTCCGGCCGGGCACCGACCACGTCGTCATAGAGCCCGACGGTCCCGCAGGAGAGGCCGGCGACCAGGGCGGCGGCCCCGGCCGGGCGGCTCGGCGCGCCGGCGGCGGCACCCACGGCCGCTCCCGCGGCGAGCGCCGGGCCGGCGGCGAGGGTGACGGTGCGCCCCCGAAAGTTGGTACGGCGCAGCCCGGCCGCCCAGGGGCCGGCGAGCACGCCACGCAGGGCGGCGCCGGCGAGCAGTGCGCCGACACCGAGCGCCCGGGCCCCGGCGCTCCTTGACCGGGCGGTCACTCCGGCATTTCCGGCAGCAGCGAGTCGGCACCCGCGCCGACGCCGTACGCGCCGGCCTGTTTCTGGGTTGTCTGCCGGCCCAGCGCCAGCGCGGTGACCACCTGCCCGGCCACGGTGTTGGTGTTGTCGACGGTGGAAATGGTCTTGGAGAGCGCGGGGTCCCGACGTACCTCGGCGACCAGGTTGCCGCCGCTGCTGCCGTTGCCGGCGACCACGATCGCCCCGGCCTTGTCGAACTGCTCGGCGAGCTGGACCACCGCCCGGTCCTTGCGGGCCGCGTCCCGGTCCACGTACGGCTGCCCGCTGACCACCACGACCGCCTCGGCGGGACCAGTGATTTTTTCCGGCACGTTGAGGTAGCCCTCCTCGCTGTAGTCGTCCAGCACGGAACGCCGGTCGGCCTCGGTCACCGGCGAGCCGCCCTCGGGGCGGTCCAGCAGGGCGCTGGCCAGCAGGGCGCTGGACTTCTCCACCCCCTCACCGCTGGGCAGCCCGACGTCCGGGACGGTGGGCCTGACCGCCCTGGCCGCGACGCCCAGTAGCAGGACGCTGTTGTCCGGGTCGACGAACTTCTCCTGCACGTCGATCTGCCCGGTGACCGAGGCACCGGCCAGCCGGAGCATCTCGACGATCCCCTCGACCTGGTCCTGCCCGCTCGGCAGCACCAGGAGCAGGACGCGCCGGCCGGCGAGGGTGCCCTTGAGCATGTGCGGCGCCGCCTCCCGGACGAAGTCCTCCTCACGCTGGACCTCGGTTTCGAGGCTGTTCACCGACTCGCGCAGCTGCTCGTTCTTCTTGCCCAGCGCGTTGACCTGGTCCTTGAGCGAGTCGGCCACCGGACCGTTCAGCGCGGCGGTACCCACGACCAGGCCGATCGCCAGGGCGAGGAACACCGCGGTCAGCGAGACCACGTGGTACCGGAAATTGATCACGACAAGAGCCTCTTGATCGTCACTCGGGGCCGGGAGGAGACCAGCACTGACTAGAAGAGCTGTCCGAGCTGGAATACGACATTGTCCCACCACTCGGCGGCGACCCCGAGGTAAGCCTTACCGACGGTGGAGACGGCGACCGCCGATGCCATCGCGGCCAACGCCGAGAGCACCAGCAGCAACAGCGACGACCCGGAGATGCTCTGCCGGTAGAGCCGGCTGACCCCCTTGGCGTCGACCAGCTTGCCGCCGACCTTGAGCCGGGTCAGGAAGGTGGAGGCCATCCCGCCCCGCCCCTTGTCCAGGAACTCGACCAGGGTGGCGTGGGTGCCGACCGCGACGATCAGCGACGCGCCCTTGCCGTCGGCGAGCAGCATCGCCAGGTCCTCGCTGGTGGCCGCGGCCGGGAAGGTCTGCGCGGTCACGCCGAGGCCGTTCACCCGGGCCAGTCCCGGCGCCCGGCCGTCCGGGTACGCGTGCACGATCACCTCGGCGCCGCACCGCAGTACGTCGTCGGTGACCGAGTCCATGTCGCCGATGATCAGATCTGGCGTGTAACCCGCCTCCACCAGCGCGTCCGCGCCGCCGTCCACGCCGATCAGCACCGGCTTGAACTCCCGGATGTACGGGCGCAGCACGTCCAGGTCGGCCTTGTAGTCGTAGCCCCGGACCACGATCAGGCAGTGCCGGCCCCGGATCGGGGTCTCGACATCCGGCACGCCGACCCCGTCGAGCAGCAGCTCCCGTTCCTGCTTGAGGTATTCCATGGTGTTGGCGGCGAACGCCTCCAACTGCACCGACAGCCCTTCCCGGGCGTCGGCCATCGCCTTGGCCACCGATTCGGCGTCCTGCCGGCTGCCGTGCCCGACCGGTTCCTCGCCGAGCAGCACGGTGTTGCCGTCGATCCGGACCGTGTCACCCTCCCGGATCTGCTGGAAGATGCCCTCGCCGAGGTCGTCGAGGAGCGGGATCCCGGCTTTGATCAGCACTTCCGGCCCGAGGTTCGGATAGCGGCCGGAGACCGACGGCTTGGCGTTGAGCACCGCGGCGACGCCGACCGCGACCAGCGAGTCGGCCGCGACCCGGTCCAGGTCGACATGGTCGATCACCGCGACGTCGCCCGGACGGAGCCGGCTGACCAGGCGCTTCGTCCGGCGATCCAGCCGCGCGGTGCCGACGACTTTGCCCGGTTCGGCGCTCCGGGCCCGGCGCAACGTGGGTAAACGCATCCCAACCATCCTGGCATGTGGGGCAGAGCTTTCTGTCGCGACATGCCTGAGCAGGGCCGCCACCCCAAGGGAACCATATTCATGCCCGGTCGGATGTGGTCGGCATCACATCATTCGATTCGGTACCACGGTACGTGACCGAAAGTTTCACGCTCCGTCGCGTACGCGGTGCCGGGGCCTCAGGAGCGACGTTCCCGGGCAGCCACCGCCAGAAGTTCCTCCGCATGCGCGATACCCAGATCGGAGTCCGGCAAACCGGCGAGCATCCGGGCCAGCTCCCGGGCCCGTTCGGTGTCCTCCACCACCCGAACCCCGCTGGTTGTCACCGCACCGCCGGTGTCCTTGGCCACCACCAGGTGCCGGTCGGCGAACGCGGCCACCTGCGGCAGGTGGGTCACCACCAGCACCTGGTGGCTGCGGGCCAACCGGGCCAACCGTCGACCGATCTCCACCGCCGCCTGCCCGCCGACCCCGGCGTCGACCTCGTCGAAGACCAGCGTGGGCGGGCCGCCGGAGCCGGCGAAGACCACCTCGATGGCGAGCATCACCCGGGACAGCTCGCCGCCGGAGGCACCGCGCTGCAGCGGTAGCGCCGGGGCGCCCGGATGGGCCAGCAGCCGCAGTTCGACCTCGTCCGCCCCGTCCGGGCCGACCCCGACCTCGGCCCCGTCGACGGTGAGGGTCGGCTCGGCCTTGCCGGCCGGCCGGGGCAACACCGCCACCTCGATCCGGGCGTGCGGCATTGCCAGCCCGGCCAGCTCGACGGTCACCTGCTCGGCGAAGCGGGTGGCCGCCTCGCGCCGGGCCGCCGAGAGCCGGCCGGCCAACTCGGCCACCTCGCCCGCCAACCGCTGCCGCTCCCGATCCAGCTCGTCGAGGAGTTCATCGGAGGTGTCCAGCTCCGACAGTCGGCTCCGAGCCCGGTCCGCCCAGGCGATCACCCCGTCGACATCGTCGGCGTACTTGCGGGTCAGCCCGCGCAGCGCGGCCCGGCGCTCGTAGATGACCTGCAACCGGGCCGGGTCGGCGTCCAGCGCGGCGAGGTAGCCGGACAGCTCGGCCGCGATGTCGCCGACCAGCGTGGCGACCTCCTCCAGCCGCCCCGACAGGTCACCGAGGGTCCGGTCCACCCCGGCCTGTGCCTCCAGCGTCCGGCGGGCGTGTCCGAGCAGGGTGGTCACGTCGGCCATCTCGTCGGTCGGCTCGGCGGCGCCCGCCACGCAGAGCTGGGCGGTCTGCGCGGCGGTCCGCAGCCCCTCCGCGTGCTCCAGCCGCTGCGCCTCGGCCTTGAGCTCCTCGTCCTCACCCGGCTGCGGGTCGACCCGGGTGATCTCGTCGAGACCCAGCCGCAGCAGGTCGGCCTCCTGGTTGCGCTCCCGCGCGTTGCGCCGCCGGTCGGCCAGGTCGTCGGAGACCCGCCGCCACCGGGTGTACGACTCGCGCAGGCTCTCCAACAGCTTCTCGTGCTCCGACCCGCCGAACCGGTCAAGCGCGGCCCGCTGCTCCGCCGGCCGGAGCAGCCGGAGCTGGTCCGACTGGCCGTGCACGGCCAGCACCTGCTCGCCCACCTCGGCCAGCATCGACACCGGCATGCTGCGACCGGCCACGTGCGCCCGTGACCGCCCCTCCACGGTGACCGCACGGCTGAGCAGCACCGAGCCGTCCTCGTCCGGCTCACCGCCGGCGTCCACCACCCGGGCGTGCACCGCCGTCGCGGTGGCGCCGGTCAGCCGCAGCCGCCCCTCCACCACGGCCCGGCCGGGATCGGCCCGCACCCGGCCGGCGTCGGCCCGCCCGCCGAAGAGCAGGCCGAGACCGGTCACCACCATCGTCTTTCCGGCGCCGGTCTCGCCCGTGATGACGTTCATGCCGCGAGTCAGCGGCAGTGTGGTGTCCTCGATGACACCCAGTCCGGTGATGCGCAGCTCTTCCAGCACAGGCACCGACAGTAGTAGCGGTCCCCGACACTTGACCACCCGGCACACGTACCCGAGCGGTATCGGGCCCGCGGCCCGCCCGTCCGTCCGGCATACGTCCGCCCGTCCGTCGGCCCGCGGATCGCCCCGTTGCCGGCCGGCGGGCACCGGCGGATCGCCCTGTTGCCGGCCGGCGGGCACCGGCGGGTCGGGCGACTGTCCGGCCACGGTAGCGGCCTGTGGATCGCGGTGCTGTCCGGTGCCGCTGGCACCCCGCCGTGGTCAGCGGCGGTTGCCCCGCCAGCCGTGCACCGGCAGGCCGAACTTCGCCACCAGCCGGTCGGTGAAATGCCGGGTGCGCAGCCGGACGATTCGCACCGGCAGCGCACCCCGCTGCACCGTGACCCTGGCCCCGGGCGGCAGGTCGTAGACCCGGCGACCGTCGCAGCAGAGCACCGCCAGGGTGGTGAACGGGTCCACCGTGATGGTGAAGCTCGCCGTCGGCGCGGTAACGATCGGCCGGCTGAACAGCGCGTGCGCGCTGATCGGCACCAGCAGCAGCGCCTCCACCTCCGGCCAGACCACCGGGCCACCGGCCGAGAACGCGTACGCGGTGGAGCCGGTCGGCGTCGCACAGACCACACCGTCGCAGCCGTACCGGGACAGTGGCCGGTCGTCGACGTCGACGAGCAGCTCCAGCATCTGGGCCCGCTCGCCCTTCTCCACGCTCACCTCGTTGAGCGCCCACGAATCGATCACCGGACCGCCCTCGAACTCGGCCCGGGTGTCGAGGGTGAGCCGCTCGTCCACTGTGTAGTTCCGGTCCACGATGTCCCGGACCGCCTGATCCAGGTCGTCGATCTCGGCCTCGGCGAGGAAGCCGACCTTTCCGAGGTTGATACCGAGCAGCGGTGCCTTCGCCGGCCGGGCCAGATCGGCGGCGCGCAGGAAGGTACCGTCGCCGCCGAGCGCGAGGACGATCTCGGCGCCCTCGGCCGCGCCGAGCAGGCTCACCGGGGTCACCCCGGGCAGGTCCAGGTCGTCGGCCTCCTCGGCCACCACCCGGACCTCGAAGCCGGCCTGGATCAGGTCCGCAGCGACCGTACGGGCATGCTCGGTGCTCCGCCGCCGTCCGGTGTGCGTGACCAACAGCGCCGTCCGGGTCATCGGACTCCCTCCCGCGCCACCGCCGGCCCGGCCGTCACCACCGCTGCCACCAGCGCCTCGTCCGGCGGTGGCGCGTCGGCGCGCAGCCAGACGAAGAACTCCACATTGCCGCTCGGCCCCGGTAGCGGGCTCGCCACCACACCGGCCAGGCCGAGACCGAGTCCGGCCGCCGCGTCGGTCACCGTGCGCACCGCCTCGACCCGTAGCTGCGGATCGCGTACCACCCCACCGCTGCCCACCCGTTCCCTTCCCACCTCGAACTGCGGCTTGACCATCAGCACCAGGTCACCGTCCGGGGTGGTGCAGCCGGCAAGCGCCGGCAGTACCAGGCGGAGCGAGATGAACGACAGGTCCGCGACGGTGAGGGTCACCGTGCCGCCGATGGTGTCGGGCGTCAGGGTACGCACATTCGTGCGCTCGAATACCCGGACCCGCTCGTCGGACCGGATTGTCCAGGCCAGCTGGCCGTAGCCGACGTCCACCGCCACCACCTCGGCGGCGCCGGCCCGGAGCAGCACGTCGGTGAAACCACCGGTCGACGCTCCCGCATCCAGGCAGCGCCGGCCGGTGACGTCCAGCCCGTCCGGGGCGAACGCCGCGAGCGCGCCGGCCAGTTTGTGGCCGCCCCGGGAGACGTACTCCGTACTCGGGTCCTCGCCGAGCACCCGAACCGGATCCGCCGGGTCCACCATCGCGGCCACCTTCTGCGCCCGTACCCCGCGGGTCTGCACCCGCCCGGCCTCGACCAGCGCCGCTGCCTGTTCCCGGGACCGGGCCATCCCACGGCGGACGAGTTCGGCGTCGAGCCGGGTACGACGTGCCATCGCAGTTCTCCGAGGGGGCTGGGCTCACGCCTGGTCGATGGTGGCGAGGGTTTCCCGCAGGGTCTGGTGCGCCGCCTCGTACTGGGCGATCTGGTCGGCAGGCGGCAGGTTCGCGGCGTTCGCCATCGCCCGAAGTACCGCGTCCACGGCGGGGTGGCCCGAGCCGTCGCCGTCCGGGCCGGTGGCATTGCTCCGCTCGCCCGCCGACGCCGGGCCGGGAGCCGGACGGGCCGTTCCGGGAACGGGCGGAGCCGGCCGGAACGACCCCGGTAGGGGTACCTGACTCATGCCGCTCCTCCGCATTGCCCGTCAACCCGGCGGACCCGGTCTCCAGTGAGGATCATGCCGCATCGCCGCCCGGCGGCGCCGTCCGCTTGGCCACGGCCCTACCCGGAACCGACTTCTTCACGGCCACCGCCTTGCTCGCGCCCGCCTTCCTCGCCACGGTCTTCTTCGCCGTCGGCTGGTTCGCCACGGCCTTCTTCGCCACGGCCTTCTTGGCGACCGCCTTCTTCGCCACGGTCTTCTTGGCTGGCCTGTCACTACCGGCCGGCGCATCCCGACCCGGTGGTCGTCCCTCGCCCGCTTCCGTCGCCGCCGCACCGACGGCGCCACCCGGCGCCCCCGCCCGGGCGGCAGAAAGTTCCCGCTCCAACCGGGCGACCCGGTCGGTCAGCGCCGTGACCTCGTCCGCGCTGGCCAGCCCGAGGGCCGCGAGGGTGCGGTCGATCTCGACCCGGATGATCCGGATCAGCGCCTCCCGGTTGGCCATCCCGGTGGAAACCAGCTCCTCGGCCATGGTCTGCAGTTGAGCGGCCGTGGCTCCGCTGGATCCGACCAGCTTCCTGGCGGCGGCCTGCGCACGCTTCTTCGACGCTTCCGTCAGCCCGAGGGCCAGCTCAAGGTAGGCCCGCCACGCGTCCTGCATACCTCGGTCCTTTCGCGGGTGCCGACTGTTCAGGTTGTCACGCTACCGGGCGCCCCGGTCCGCCCAGTGCGGTACGGTGCCCGGGGACGGGCGTGGCGTGATGCGAGGGGGCACGACGATGGCGACCGTGGACGAGTGCCGGCAGGCGTTGCACGATTTGGCGGCCCGGATGGACGCCAACGCCGACAAGGTACGCAAGCAGGTCGATCTCGACCGCACCCTGGCCTGCCGGATCACCGACCTGGGTACGGCGTTCCACGGCCGGCTGACCGGTGGACGCCTGGTCGAGCTGGCTGACGGGGACGACCCGCAGGCGAAGATCGCGCTGAGCACCACCAGTGACGACCTGATCCGCCTCGTCCGAGGCGAGCTGGACGTGCCGAAGGCCCTCGCGTCCCGGCAGATGTCGATCAACGCCAACCCGTTCGATCTGCTCAAGCTCCGCAAGATGCTCTGACCGCAGATGCTCTGACCACAGCTGGCCCGTCCACGCCGTCCCGCCGATGTCACTCACGGTCAGGGCAGCAGGCCAAGTTCCCCGAGAGTCTTCCGGGCCGCTTCGGATCCCGGCTCCAGGGTGTCGACCGGCACTCCCGACCAACTCGCCGCACAGAGCGCGGCCAGTGCGGCCATCCTCGTACCCTCCCCGGTGAGAACCGTCGGACCGCCGTCGACCACCTGCCAGCCGGCGCCGGCCCCTTCGGCGGGATCGGCGCTCAGCCGGGCGACCCGGGCCGGGTCGAAGAGGCCGCCCAGGTCGCTCGCCACGAAGTCCGGCCGGGCCGACGGCGCCGCGCGCAGCAGGTCGACCGGCGCCGACACCCCGGTGAGTACCAGCAGACTTTCCATCCCGGCCCGGACCGCGCCCTCGATGTCGGTGTCCAGACGGTCGCCGACCACCAACGGGCGGGCCGCACCGAACCGCCGGGCGGCGGCGGTGAACAGCGCCGGCTCCGGCTTGCCGACCACCACGTCGGGGTCGCGGGCGAGCGCGGTACGCACCGCCGCGACCAGTGAGCCGTTTCCGGGCACCGGACCACGGGCGGTCGGCAGTGTCCGGTCCGTGTTGGTCACGAACCAGTCCGCGCCGGCCCGTATCGCCAGGGCCGCCTCGGCGAGCTCCGCCCAGCCGACCTCCGGCCCGTAGCCCTGCACCACCGCCACCGGCGCGTCCTCCAGCCGGGAGACGGGACGCAACCCGACGTCACGTACCTCGGTCCGGAGTGCCTCTGCCCCGACCACCAGCACCGGAGAGTCCGGTGGAAACCGGTGGGCCAGCAACTCCGCCGCGGCGGCCGCCGAGGTGAGCACCTCCTGCGGCCGCACGGTGAGCCCCATCCCGGTGAGCAGCGCGGCGACCTCGTCGGCGCGCCGGGAGGCGTTGTTCGTCGCGTACGCCAGCGGCTTGCCCTCGGCGTGCAGCCGGCCGACCGCGGCGACCGCCGTCACGATCGGCCGGTCGACGAGATAGACCACACCGTCCAGATCGAAGATCACCAGTTCGTACGCGTCGACCAGCCGGCCGCCCGGCGAGGAGTGGCTCACGATTCCGCGCCACGCACCGGAGGCACCGTGCGGTCAGCCTCAGCCACCTCCGCGTCCTCTCCGGTGTCCGTGCTCGGCTCGCTCGGCTCAGGATCGGCGGGCGCCAGGGCCGTCTCGGCCCCCGGTGTCGGCGCGTCCCCGTCGTTCAGCTCCACATCGACCGGCTCCGCGTCGGTCAACTCCGAGTCGATCGGCTCCGCATCGCCGACCGGTCGAGCCTCCTCGACCCCGGCCGCGTCGTCCCCGACCTCGTTATCGGCCTCGCCCTCGGCGTCGTCCTCGTCCTCGTCGCTTTCCAGCACGACGCCGTCGAGCTCCAGCAGCCGCTCGGCGGCGTCGGTCTCACCGAACTCGTCCACCTCGGCCGCCCTGGCGAACCACTCCCGCGCCTCCTCCGCCCGGTCCACCGCGAGCAGCGCGTCGGCGTACGCGTAACGCAGCCGGGCCGTCCACGGCTCGGCCTGCGCGGCGGTCAGTTCACGCACCTGGAGCATCGCCACTGCCGCGTCGCCCTGGCCCATGTCGCTACGGGCCCCGGCCGCCACGATCAACAACTCCACCGCCCCGGCCGCATCCAGCGACTCGCGGTCGGCGCCCCGGTAGAGGTCGATCGCGCGCTCCGGACGCCCGAGCGCCCGCTCACAGTCAGCGATCACCGCCAGGTGGGTCTGCCGCCCGCTCATCCGGTGGTACGTCCGGAGTTCGGCGATGGCGGTCTGCCACTCACCCGCCCGGTACGCCGCCAGCCCGACCGCCTCCCGCACGGGTGCGATCCGGGCAGCCAGCCGCCGCGCGGCAAGCGCGTGCTCCAGAGCCAGGCCCGGGTCCTCGTCGATCAGCACTCCGGTCGCGACGAGATGCCGCGCGACCGTATCCGCGACCGGCTTGGCCAGCGAGAGAAGCTCCGCTCGTACCGCACTGTCGAGATCCGTGGCAACGATCTCCTCCGGCAGGGTAGGGCCGGCGACGTCCCCGGCAGCACCCGGGCGGTCGGAGCGGTCACGTCGATCCTGGCCGCCGGAGCGGGTGTAGCCAGCGTCGTCCCCACCGGTTCCGTTCCGGCCCGACGGGCCGGTCCCCTGCCGAGGTTTCCGGTCACGCCGGCCCTCGTCGGCACGGCCACGGTCGGCACGGTCGGCACCAGCCGGCCGGAAGCCCTCCCGGGCAGCGCCCCGGCCGTCCCGGTCCGACCTGCGGAAACCGCCACGGTCGCCATCACGCGCACCGTCCCGGTCCGAACCTCGGAAGCTGCCTTCCCGGCCTCGGCCGTCGAACCCACGACGACCCGCGTCGTCGCCGAAGCGCCGCCCGGCGCCACGCTGGTCCGCGCCGCCCGACGGTCCGCCACGGTGGTCACCGCCGCGTCCGCCTTCACCGCCGGACCCCCGGTCCGAGCGTCCCCGGTAGCCGCTCTCGCCCCGGTAACCACCGTCCCGCCGGTCGTCGCGGTAGCCGGCGCCACGCGCGTCGCCACCGCCCCGTCGGTCGTCGCCCCGCCGGTCGTCGCGGTAGCCGGCGCCACGGCCATCGCCACCACCCCGTCGGTCGTCACGGAAGCCGGGCCGGGAGCCGCCCCGGAAGCCACCGCTCTCGCCCCGGTAGCCACCACGCCGATCGTCACCACCGGAGCCACCGCCCCGACCCTGGTAGCCACCACCGCGCCGATCGTCACCACCGGAGTAACCCCGGTAGCCGCCGCCGGCACCTCGGGACTCGCCGCGCCGGCCCTCGTCTCGGGGACGGCCACCACGCGGGTCACGGTCGCCCCGCCGGTCGTCTCGGAAGTCACCGCCCCGTGAGGAGTAGTCGGTACGGGGGCGACGGTCACCGCGGCTGGAGTCGTCCCGTCCTCCGGACTGGTACCCCCGCTCGCGGTAGCCACCGTCCCTGTCGGTGCCATCACGCGGGCCCGTGCCGGCCGGACGGTTGTCCTGGCGTCCGGCCGTGCGTCCCGAGCCGAAGTCGTCGTCCCGGCGCCCGTCACCACCCCGGTAGCCACCCTGGCGGCCGTCGCCACCCCGGTAGCCACCACCGGGCCGGAAGCCGGCGTCGCCGTCCCGCCGGCCGGAGTCGCGGTATCCGCCGCCACCGACGTCGTCACCACGGGAGCCCCGGTAACCACCGGACCGCCGATCGTCGGCGCCGAACCGGCCAGCACCACCGGTACGGTCGCCCCGGAAGTCGCGGTCACCTCGGGCATCCCGGTCGCCCCGGAAGCCGCCGCCGCGTTGCCCGTCTCGGAAGCCGCCGCCGCGTCGCTCTTCACCACCGGACCGGTAGCCGCCAGGGCGGCCGTCCCGGTAGCCGGCCCCGTCGCGGGCAGCCGGACGGTCGCGGCGCTCACCCTCACGAGGAGCTGCGCGGTCACGGCGGTCGCTTCCCCGGCCCTCGGTCCGACGACTCCCAGCCGGATAGCCTCCCCGGTCTCCGGATGCGCCAGGCGAATCGCGGTCCCCGCGATAGGGCGGACGCGCGTCTCGACGCGGGGAATCATCCCGACCGCCGCTACGGCGGTCCGGATGGTCGTCTCGACGGCGCGGGCGGTCTCCGCCATGCGCTCCTGCACTCACGGGGTACATCCTTCCTCATGGCGAGATCGCCGCATCACGCAGTGCAGGGCCACCCCGACCGGGGTGGCCCTGCAAACTAAGATGTCCGGCGGTGTCTTACTCTCCCACACCCTCCCGAGTGCAGTACCATCAGCGCTGGAAGGCTTAGCTTCCGGGTTCGGAATGTAACCGGGCGTTTCCCTTCCGCCATAACCGCCGTAACCCTAT
>NZ_JBEEAC010000022.1:0-124782 GCF_040120695.1 Plantactinospora sp. B6F1
GAGCCGGGACAACGCGACTCGAACACACGTTCTAAGATCGGCTTAACCGCAGGTCAAAGGAGGTGTGGATCAACGTGTCCTCGCAGCCCGTCGCCGCGCGTACCATGCTGGTCTGGTGCCCCGACTGGCCGGTGGTCGCGGCCGACATCGTCGACGGGATCTCCGCCGCCACGCCGGTCGCGGTGTTGCACGCCAACCGGGTGGTCGCCTGTTCCGGGGCGGCTCGGGCCGACGGGGTGCGACCGGGGCTGCGCAAGCGGGAGGCGCAGAGTCGCTGCCCGCAACTGACCGTCGTGGAACACGACCCCGGCCGGGACGCCCGCGCCTTCGAGCCGGTGGTCGCCGCCGTAGCGGAGATCGTCGCCGGGGTCGAGGTGATCCGTCCGGGGATGTGCGCGGTCGCCGCCCGGGGACCAGCCCGCTACTTCGGCGGCGAGGAACTGGCCGCCGAACGGATCGTCGAACACATCGCCCAGACCTGCGAGGTGGAGTGCCAGCTCGGCATCGCCGACGGGGTCTTCGCCGCCGGGCTGGCCGCCCGGTCCGGGCGGATCGTGCCGCCCGGCGGCACCCCGGAGTTCCTCGCCGGTATGCCGCTCGGGACGCTGGGCCGGCCGTCCCTGGTCGACCTGCTGCGCCGGCTGGGCCTGCGGACCCTGGGGGACTTCGCGGCGCTGCCCGCCGGGGACGTACTGGCGCGGTTCGGCTTCGACGGGGCGCTGGCGTACCGGCTGGCGAGCGCCCGGGACCACCGGCCGCTCGCGGTCCGGCGCCCGCCACCCGACCTGGCGGTGACCGAGACGTACGACGAGCCGCTCGACCGGGTCGACGCCGCCGCGTTCGCCGCCCGGGCGCTCGCCGAGCGGCTGCACGACGGACTCGCCAGGCACGCCCTGGCCTGTACCCGGCTCGGCATCGAGGCGGTCACCGCGCACGGTCAGGAACTCCACCGGATCTGGCGGCACGACGGCCTGCTGACCGCGACGGCGATCGCCGACCGGGTGCGCTGGCAGCTCGACGGCTGGATCTCCGGGACCAGTCGGCGGCCCGGCCCGGCCCGTCCGACCGCCGGGATCGTCCGGCTGCGGCTGGTCCCCGAGGGAGTACTCGCGCACCTCGGCCTGCAACCGGGGCTCTGGGGCGAGACCGGAGAGGAACGCGAGCGGGCCCGCCGGGCCCTGAGCCGGGTGCAGGGCCTGCTCGGCCCCGAGGCGGTGGTCACCGCCGTGCTCGGCGGCGGACGTTCCCCGGCCGAACAGGCCCGGTTCGTGCCGTGGGGCGACGAACGGGTCCCGCTCCGGCAGCCCGCCCCGCCCTGGCCGGGCCGACTGTCGGCCCCGGCCCCGGCCGTCGTACTGCCCGAGCCGATGCCGGCGGCCGTCCTCGACGCCACCGGTGAACCGGTCCGGGTCACCGCCCGGCTGGAGGTGAGTGCGTCGCCGGCCCGGCTGGAGATCAGCGCGCCGGCCGGTGTCGCCGGCTGGGCCGGTGGGGCCGCCGGCTGGACCGGTGAGATCGTCGGCTGGGCCGGCCCCTGGCCGGTCGACGAACGCTGGTGGGCTCCGGCCGAGGCCAGCCGGCGGGCCCGGTTCCAGGTGGGGCTGGCCGACGGCGCCGCGATGCTGCTCTCCCTCGCCGGCGGACGCTGGTGGGTGGAGGCGATCTATGACTAGCCCCCGGTGGCCCATGACCAGCTCCCGGTGGCCCGCGACCAGCCCCAGGTGGCCCGTGACCAGGGTCCGGGTGGGGACCGGATGAGTTTCCACAATCCCGACGTGCCCTGGTCGGAGCTGGAACGAGCGCTCTCCGGACGGCCGCCCCGCCGGAGCGGACACCTGCACGTGGTGGATCCGCTCGCGGTCGACGCCGACGGCGGAGACTCCCCGGCCTGGACCCGCAAGCGCCCCGGCTACACCCCGGCCGAGCTGCCCACCCCGGTCGAGGGCGCGGTGCCGTACGCGGAACTGCACGCGCACACCAACTTCAGCTTCCTCGACGGGGCCAGCCACCCCGAGGAGCTGGCCGAGGAGGCCGCCCGGCTGGGCCTGACCGGGCTGGCGGTGACCGACCACGACGGGTTCTACGGGGTGGTGCGGTTCGCCGAGGCGGCCCGGGCACTCCGGCTGCGCACCATCTTCGGCGCCGAACTGTCGCTCGGGCTGCCCGGCCCCCAGAATGGCGAGCCGGACCCGCTCGGCCGGCACCTGCTGGTGCTCGCGCACGGCCCCGAGGGATACGCCCGGCTGGCCAGCACCATCGCCCGGGCCCAGCTGCGCGGCGGCGAGAAGGGCCGCCCGGTCTACGGCGAGCTGGAGGAGGTGGCCGAGGCGTTGCGGGACCACGTCCTGGTGCTGACCGGCTGCCGGAAGGGGACGGTACCGGCGGCGCTGCTCACCGAGGGGGTCGAGACGGCGGCCCGGGAGCTGGACCGGCTGACCGCGCTGTTCGGGGCGGAGACGGTGGCGGTGGAGCTGACCGACCACGGCGACCCGTACGACGGAGACCGCAACGACGCGCTCGCCGAGCTGGCCGCCACCGCCGGGCTGCCCACCGTGGCCACCAACAACGTGCACTACGCCACCCCGTCCCGCCGCCGGCTGGCCACCGCGCTGGCGGCGGTACGCGCCCGGCGCAGCCTGGACGAGATCGACGGCTGGCTGCCGGCGGCCGGTACCGCCCACCTGCGCAGCGGTGCGGAGATGGCGGCCCGGTTCGCGGCCTATCCCGGCGCGGTGGCCCGGGCCGCCGAGTTCGGCGCCGAGCTGGCCTTCGACCTCAACCTGGTGGCGCCGAGGCTGCCGGACTACCCGGTGCCGCCCGGGCACACCGAGATGAGCTGGCTGCGCGAGCTGACCATGGACGGCGCACTGCGGCGCTACGGCCCCCGCGACGCGCACCCGGAGGCGTACCGGCAGCTCGACCACGAGCTGGGGATGATCGACGCGCTCGGCTTTCCCGGCTACTTCCTGGTGGTCTACGACATCGTGAAGTTCTGCCGGGACAACGACATCTACTGTCAGGGCCGGGGTTCGGCGGCCAACTCCGCGGTCTGCTACGCGCTCTGGATCACCAATGTGGACGCGGTCCGGCACCGGCTTCTCTTCGAGCGTTTCCTCGCCCCGGAACGGGACGGGCCGCCGGACATCGACGTCGACATCGAGTCCGACCGCCGGGAGGAGGTGATCCAGCACGTCTACGCCACGTACGGCCGGGAGCACACCGCCCAGGTCGCCAACGTCATCTCGTACCGGCCCCGGTCGGCGGTGCGGGACGTCGCCAAGGCGTTCGGCTTCTCGCCCGGGCAGCAGGACGCCTGGAGCAAGCAGATCGACCGGTGGGGCAGCGTGGCGGCGGTCGACGTGGACGACATCCCCGAGCACGTGATCACCTATGCCAACGAACTCCAGACGTTCCCCCGGCACCTGGGCATCCACTCCGGCGGGATGGTGATCTGCGACCGGCCGGTCATCGAGGTGTGCCCGGTCGAGTGGGGGCGGATGCCGGGCCGCACCGTGTTGCAGTGGGACAAGGACGACTGCGCCAGCGTCGGGCTGGTCAAGTTCGACCTGCTCGGCCTCGGCATGCTCTCGGCGCTGCACTACGCGTACGACATGATCGAGTCGACCCTCGACCTGAGTGCGATGTCCCTGGACGACCCCGAGGTCTACGACATGTTGCAGCGGGCCGACTCGGTCGGGGTGTTCCAGGTGGAGAGCCGGGCCCAGATGGCGACCCTGCCCCGGCTCAAGCCCCGGGAGTTCTACGACCTGGTGGTCGAGGTGGCGCTGATCCGGCCCGGCCCGATCCAGGGCGGTTCGGTGCACCCGTACATCCGGCGCCGCAACGGGTTGGAGGAGGTCACCTTCCCGCACCCGCTGATGCGCAACGCGCTGGAGAAGACCCTCGGGGTGCCGCTGTTCCAGGAGCAGTTGATGCAGCTCGCGATCGACCTGGCCGGCTTCGACGCCGGTGGCGCCGACGAACTGCGCCGGGCGATGGGGTCGAAACGCTCGGCCGAGCGGATGGCGCAGATCCGGGACCGGCTCTACGCCGGGATGGCCGAGCGGGGCATCACCGGCGAGGTCGCCGACGACGTCTACCTCAAGCTCTCCGCCTTCGCCAGCTTCGGCTTCCCGGAGAGCCACGCGATGAGCTTCGCCTATCTGGTCTACGCCAGCTCCTGGCTCAAGCGCTACCACCCGGCGGCCTTCCTGGCCGCGCTGTTGAACGCCCAGCCGATGGGCTTCTACTCGCCGCAGACGCTGGTCGACGACGCCCGCCGGCACGGCGTCGAGGTACGCCGGCCGGACGTCAACGCCAGTGCTGCCAAGGCCACCCTGGAATCGACCCCGGAAACCCGGTGGGGGAGCGCACCCGGCGAGCCGCCGCACCGCTGGGGGCTGGGCGGCCCGGCGGTCCGGCTCGGCCTGTCCGGGATCCGCACCCTCGGCGACGACCTGGCGGAGAGGATCGAGCGGGAGCGGACCGCGCACGGACCGTACCGGGACATGGCGGACCTGGCCCGCCGGGTCGGGCTGACCGCCGCTCATCTGGAGGCGCTGGCCACCGCGGACGCCTTCGCCTGTTTCGGGCTGACTCGCCGGGCCGCGCTCTGGGCGGCCGGTGCCGCCGCGCAGGACAAGCCGGACCGGCTACCCGGGACCATCGCCGGGGCGCAGCCGCCGACCCTGCCCGGGATGGACGCGGTGGACCGGCTGGTCGCGGACGTCTGGGCCACCGGGCTCTCCCCGGAGAGCCACCCCGCCCAGTTCGTCCGGGCCCAGCTCGACGCGGCCGGCGCGGTGCCGATCGCCCGGCTGGCCCAGGTCACACCCGGCACCCGGGTCCGGGTCGGCGGCATCGTCACCCACCGGCAGCGCCCGGCCACCGCCGGTGGGGTCACCTTCATCAACCTGGAGGACGAGACCGGCATGCTCAACGTCACCTGCTCGCCGGGGCTGTGGCAGCGCTACCGGAAGGTCGCCCGGACCAGCACCGCGCTGCTGGTGCGGGGCAGGCTGGAGAGGCACGACGGGGTGACCAACCTGGTCGCCGACCGCCTCGACGCGATCACCCCACCGGTCACCCCCGCCTCCCGCGACTTCCGCTGAGCTGCGCGGAAGAGCCCTACCCGGCGACGGGTCCGATCCGGCAGCCTCGATGCAGGTAACCGGCCGTACCGAAGATGAACAACACAGCGACCGTCAGCCAGGAGGCGGTCACGCCGGATGGCTGTAGCGGCCAGGCCCACACGCCGGCGACCCCGCCGATCTGCCGAGGCCTCGCGGCGTAGACGGCGCAGGCGTATCCGAACGCGGGCAGCCAGGCCAGGCGAGTACCGAGGAGCACTGCGGCCGCGGCGACCAGTCCGGCGTAACCGAGGGTGTTGCGGACCATGGCGTACGCGCCGAACACCCCGGGCGCGTGCAGCCCGGTCAGGGCCAGCGCCGCGCCGATCGACGCGACCCCGAGCAGGATGTGGCCGGCTCGCCAACCCGGCCAGCGAAGCGAAGTGCCACGCTCCAGTTCCTCGTCGGCCCCGCCCAGGGTGGGCGCGAGCAGCAGTACGCCGAGCAGCGGCGCGAGCGCGACGACCGGTATCCGGGCGGCGGGCCCGTCGAAGTAGGGTCGGCTGGCGAGCCAGCTCCCGGCGGCCCAGGCCAACGGCGCCACGACCGCGACCCCGAGCGCGAACGCGGGGCCGCCTCTGGCCCGGGTGTGCAACAGCAGGAGCCGGCCGTTCACCGCAGTTCCCCCAACTCGATCAGGCGCGGAACGTCGCACCGGTGCGTGGCGTCGAGGAACGCGGCGAACCAGGCGCGCTGCTCGTCGAGGGAGAGCGTGTAGAGCTGTCCGACGCGGGCGTCGAGGGCCGGACGTTCCTCGAACAGCCACGCCTGTGCGACATCGAAGGTTCGCCAGACCCGTTCATCGGGCCTGGCGAGTCGCTGGTGGCAGTTCGCGGTGACGATCTGGCGCAGGTCGGCGTGGAGCCAACCGAGGTTGGCCAGGCCCTCGCCGGTCGCGGTGGGCTGGTCTCCCAGGTGCAGCCAGAGCGTGTCGTCCGCCGGCCCGCCCGGCTCACCGTCGCCCTGCAGGACCGCGTCCGCCGCCCGGGTCGGCGCTCCGGGGATGCCGGCCACCCGGTGCAGCACCGGCTGGATGAGCGGTGCCAGGTCGTCCAGCAGGAAACCGTTGATTCGGGCCACGCATACCGGCGGTCCCTCCGTCGTGCAGGTCGGCTCGACGGCACCCGGGTCGGTACGGAGACCATCGTCGCCGGCTCCGGTGGCGATCGGTACCGCCACGGCGACGGCGAGGATGCCGAGGAGCAGGGCGGCCCGACGCAGCCGGGCCGCCAGTGCGAGCAGCGTGCCGGTCAGCGCCAGCAGCCAACCGGCTTGCAGGGCGTGCGTCCCGGCGGGCGGCAGCCATTCGGGGCCGGAGCCGGGATGGACCGGGGACAGCCAACTGACGCCGCTGGTGTCCCAGTAGGTGAGGATGGCGAGCCCGAGATAGGTGCCGAGGCCGGCGATGGGGGCGACCACCCGCAGCGGGACGAGACGCCCGATCAGCACCCCGAACGCGGCGGCCGGGTAGAGCGCGAGGACGCCCACCGCCAGGGTCCACCACCAGCCGCCACCCGCGTAGGTGGCGACCCGGCCGACCAGCACCGCCGCGCCGAGGAAGGCGGCGAGCAGCCCGGCGGTACCGGCGAGTGAGACCGCCAGCCAGGCCACCACCAGTGGTTGCCAGCCCGGACGGGCCGTCGAGCCGAGTAGTTCGGCCATGCCCCGGCGCCGCTCCCGACCGGCCTGCCAGGCGCCGGCGGCGACCATCAGCGCGCAGAGCACCATCAGCGACGTCCGGAGGTACCCGGCGAGCCCGGCCCACCGACCGCCCCAGTCCGCTGGATGTACGGCCAGCAGCCACCCGCCGACACCCAACATCAGCAAAGCCGCCCCCGGTGCCGTACCCCGACGCAGTTCCACCCGCAGCGGACGCCTCACTGCCGGGCCGCCCGGGCACTGCGCAGTACGGCGGTGTAGCCGCGCTCGATCGCCGAGTCGCCACTGCCGCCGTCCACGCCCGTGCCGGCCAGCTCCTCGGGCGTGCCGGTGAAGACCAGCCGGCCGCCCTCGACCAGGCTCACCCGGCCGCACGCCGTACCGATGTCCTCGACCAGGTGGGTGCTGACCAGCACGCAGGCGTCGACGCCCAACTCCCGCAGCAGTTCCCGGAAGTCGACCCGCTGCTCCGGATCCAGACCGGCGGTCGGCTCGTCCAGCAGGATCACGCGTGGATCGTTGACGATCGCCTGTGCGATGCCGGCCCGGCGCAGCATTCCGCCCGACAGGTGCTTCATCCGCTCGTCGGCCCGGTCCAACAGCCCGACGCGGTCCAACGCCCGCTCGACCGCGAGCGGTACCCGGGTTCGGGGCATCTCCTTCAACCAGGCGAAGTACTCGACGAACTCCCGGACGGTGAAGCGCGGGTAGTAGCCGAACGTCTGCGGCAGGTAGCCCAGTTGCCGGCGCACCCGCCGGAGCGCGGCCTGGTCCGCGATGTCGTGACCCAGCAGCCGTACCCGGCCACGGTCCGGGCGGGCGACCGTGGCAAGTACCCGCATCAGGGTCGTCTTACCGGCGCCGTTGGGGCCGAGTAGCCCGTGTACGCCCACTGTCAGCTCCATGTCGAGGTCGTCGAGCACGACCCGTCTGCCGTAACCGACCCGCAGCCCCTCGATGCTGACCGTCATCGTGCCGACATCTCTCTGACTGCTCCCGATCTCTCTACGCCGCATCAGGGAGCCACCTCTCCGCCCAGTCGACTCTGCCGGGCCAGCAGCAACACCACCGCCGCCGCGATGACGGCCGTCCACACCGGTGCGGCCGCCGGCGCGACCAGCCATCCGTCGCCGATCGGCGGGACTGGTGACGCGTTGCCCTGTGGCAGCAGCACCAGCACGGCCCACCCGGTCGCCACCGTCAAGCCGGCCCGGGTCGGCTCGATCAGCGAACCGAGCCCGAGGGTCAGAGCGGTCAGGCCGAGGCACGGCAGCAGCCACAGCACCGGCGTACCGATCCGGGACACCGCGCCTCCGAGCAACGCGACCGGAACCGTGACCGCCAGGACCGACAACGTCCGCCACAGGATGATCCGTAACCCGGCGTACGGGCTGGCGGCGACCAGTTCGTGCAGCGGGTCGGCGTGCCGGCCGTAGGAGACGGCAACGCCGAGCACCGGCAGCAGCGGCGCGAGCAGCAGGAGTATCCAGGGCCGGGCCGGCGGTGGACCGATCTCCATCGCCACCGCCAGCGCCAGGGTGACGACGACCGAGCCGAGCCAGCCGACCCGGGCAGCCGGTCCGGCGCCGAGCAGCACCGCGACCTGCCGCCACCGGGTACCCGGCCGGGTTCGTCCCTGGCTCGGCAGGCGCGCCGCGAGCGCCGTGCCGACCTCGGCGACGAGTCGTCCGATCGGCTCGTCCAACGGCAGTCGGGCCCGGCAGATTTCGCACCGGTCGAGATGTGCCTCGACCGACCACGCGTCGGCGTCGGCGAGCCGGTCCTCGGCGTAGGCCCGAAGCGCGGCCTCGGTCACGTGGAAGCTGTTCACGACAGCGCCGCCCGCAGTTCCCGCCGTGCCCGCATGGCCCGGGTCTTGATCGTTCCCTCTGGCAGCCCCAGCAACAGGGCGGCCTCACGCACGGTGAACCCGTCGAGGACGGTCGCCTGCACCACCGCCCGCAGCTCTGGCGACAGCCGGTGCAGGGCATGTTCCAGCCGCGCGTCGTAGGTGCCCAGCATGGCTTCCTCCTCTGCCGACGGTGACCAGGCGAGAAGGGTCTCGTCGGCCGGGGCGGCGGGCCGTGGGCGGGCGAGGGCTCGACGACTCGCGTCGACGAGACGGTGCGCGGCGATGGTCCACACCCAGCCCACCGCCTCACCGCTGCCGCGATAGGTGCCCGCCGCCCGCCAGACCGCCAGGAAGGTTTCCTGTAGCAGATCGGCAACGAGTTCCGGATCCCGGCAACGGCGGCGCAGCCGCAGAGCCAGCCACGGGGCATGCCGGGCGTAGAACATCTCGAACGCTCGCCGGTCACCGGTACCGACGAGGCGCAGCAGTTCCTCGTCGCCGACCTCCATCACATGAAGTTAGGACGCGGCCCGGCCGGAAACGGTTCTCCCGGGCCGGACGCCCCGGACGGACCTGGGAAACGTGAACTCGTCGGCCGCCGGAGGCACCCGCCCGGCCGGGCGCAGCGGGCGATCACGTCGGGGGCCGGGTGGCTTAGGCTCGTCGGGTGGAGCGAACCCAGAGTCGTCCGTCCGGCCCGGCGTCCGGCCCGCGTACCGCCGTGGTCTGGACCGTGCTGCGCCGTGAGCTTGCCCGGCAGCGGGGCGGGGCGCTCACCGTGCTCGACGTCGGCGGCGGGACCGGTGGTTTCGCGGTGCCGCTGGCCGAGGCCGGCCACCTGGTGACGGTGGTCGACGCCAGTCCGGACGCGCTCGCCGCGCTGACCCGGCGGGCAGCCGAGGCCGGGGTCGCCGATCGGGTACGCGCGGTGCAGGGTGACGGTGACGCCCTCGCCGGACTGGTCGAGCCGGCCAGCGCCGACCTGGTGCTCTGTCACGCCGTGCTGGAGGTCGTCGACGATCCGGCCGGAGTGGTCGGGGCGATCGGCACCGCACTGCGCCCCGGCGGCGCGGCCAGCGTACTGGTGGCGAACCGGGCCGCCGCCGTGTTGAGCCGGGTCACGAACGGGCACCTGGACGTCGCCGCCACGATGCTGCGCGACCCGGACGGGCACGCCGGGCCCCGGGACACCCTGCGCCGGCGGTACGACGCCGACGGCGCCGCCGCGCTGCTGGAGGCCGCCGGGCTGGCGGTCGAGCAGACCCACGGGGTACGCGTCTTCGCCGACCTGATCCCGGCGGTGGCCGCCGAGGCGGATCCGCCGGCCCTGCTGGAGCTGGAGTTGGCCGCCTCGGCCCTGCCGCCGTACCGGGACATCGCCGCCCAGTTGCACCTGTTCGCCCGCCGGCCGGCATGACCAACCCACTCGACCAGGTCCGGCCGCACTACGTCGGCGGCAGTCTCGCCGACGTGATGCCGAGCGCCCTGTCGGTGCTTGGCGTGCCGGCCGGTGACCCCGAAGTGCCGGGCCGGGCCGATCCGCTCGGGCTGGCCAACCAACTCGCCGGGGTACGCCGGATCGCGGTGCTGCTGGTCGACGGGCTCGGCTGGTACCAGTTGCCGGTCGCCGCCCCGCACGCACCGGCGCTGACCGACCTGGCCGCCCGGTTCGGACGCCCGCTCACCTGCGGTTTCCCCTCCACCACCCCGACCAGCCTGGTCAGCTTCGGCACCGGGGCCGCACCCGGCGCGCACGGGGTGCTCGGCTTCCGGGTCAACGTGCCCGGCACCGACCGGGTACTCACGCACATCGACTGGCCGAGGTCGCCGGTCGACGGCCCGGACTTTCCCGGCGGCGGCCCGGACTCGCCGGTCGGTGGCCCGGACTTTCCCGGCGGTGGTCCGGACTCGCCGGTCGGCGGCCCGGCGCCCGCGACCGCCGCCGGATCGGGCGACGATCCCGATCCGCGTCGCTGGCAGCCGCTGCCGACCCAGTTCCAGCGGGCCGAGGCGGCCGGGGTCGCGGTGACCGTGGTGAGCCGGCCGGCGCTGGCGAACACCGGGCTGAGCGTGGCCGCCTACCGGAGCCGGGGGTACCGTGGCGCGGCCGACGTCGACGCGCTGGCCAGCGAGATGCTCGGCGCGCTCACCGCCGGGGACGGCCCGACCCTGGTCTACGGCTACCACCCGGAGGTGGACCGGCACGGCCACCTCAGCGGCATCGACTCCGCCGGCTGGCGCTCCGCCATCGCCGAGGTCGACGCGCTGGTCGCCCGGCTGGTCGACGGGCTGCCCCCGGACGCGGCACTGCTGGTCACCGCCGACCACGGCCAGCTCGACATCCCGGCGCAGGGACGCTACGACCTCGACACCGACCCCCGGCTGCGGGCCGGGCTACGGGTGGTGGCCGGCGAGGCCCGGGTCCGCTACCTGCACACCCTGCCCGGGGCGACCGCCGACGTGGTGGCCGCCTGGTCGGAGGTGCTCGGCGAGCAGGCCTGGGTGGCGACCCGGGCCGAGGCGGTCGCGGCCGGCTGGTTCGGCCCGGTACCCGAGGCGCACCTGCCGCGCATCGGTGACGTGGTGGTCGCCTGCCTGGCGCCGACCGTCGTACTCGCCTCGAAGACGCACCACCCGATCGAGACGACGCTGGTGGCATACCACGGCTCGTGTACGGCGACCGAGATGACGATCCCGCTGCTGGTCGTACCGGCGCAGCGCGGTTAGCAGGTCCAACCGCATCGGTCAGGTGGGCGCGCCTGCGCTGTCCATGATCCGGCCGACCGCCTCTCGCGCGTGCGGGTGCAGGGGGCCGGGCGCGTCCAGGTCGCCACCGACGACGATGCCGTCGCGGAGCATCATCAGCATCGCGGCGGTGCTCTCCGACTCGGGATGGCCGGCCTCGGCCAGCAGGTCGCGGAAGAGTCCACGGTTCCAGCGGCGGTAGTCGGCGATGGTTCGGCGTACCGGGTGGGTCGGATCGGGGTACTCGGCCGCGGCGTTGGTGAAGGGGCAACCGCGAAACTGTGGGTTGGCGGCGTTGCGCACCAGGAGGTCGAAGATGTCCAGCAGCGCCTCGCGTGGCCCGGTCGCGTCCTGCCGTACCGCCTCCAACGCGGCCCGCTGGCGCTGGTACTCCGCTTCCAGGTACGCGCGGACAAGCTCGTCCTTGGCCGGAAAGTGGTGGTAGAAGGTCGCCTTGGCCACCCCCGCCTCGGCGATGATCCGGTCGATGCCCACGGTGTGGATACCTTCGGCGTAGAACAGCGCCGACGCCGTTTCCAGCACGCGGCGGCGGGCGGAGCTTTCCCGCGATCTGACGATCACTCCTTGACTCTAACAGACAGCTCTGTCTAGTCTGACGATGAGCAGACAGACCTGTCTGCCTACCTAACGTTTGGAGTAGTCATGGGATCAGTTCAGAGGGAGATCGTCATCGACGCGCCGGCGGACACGGTCTGGGGCATCGTGGGCGACTTCGTGGCCGGTCCGCTGCACATGGCCGGCGGCGCCCTGGTCGAGAGCAAGCTGGTGGAGCCGGACGTCCGAGCGCTCACCTTCGCCGACGGCACCGTCGTCCGGGAGCGGCTGGTCGCCCGCGACGAATCGGCCCGCCGCATCGCGTACGCCTGGGTCGGGGACGACGTGGCGCACGACAACACCTCGATGCAGGTCTTCGCGGATGGCCGGGCGCGATGCCGTCTGGTCTGGATCCACGACACGTTGCCCGACGAGCTCACCAACTGGCTGGCCACCACGATGGACCGGATGTCGCCCGTGCTCCAACAGACGCTCAGGTCCGCGTAACACACCGCGCCGGCATCCTCAGGGGGTACCCGACCGGTGCCAACCGACATCGTCGGCGGGGTCGCGTCGTACCTTCGGGTCGATCGTCGTACCCGGCGGTTAACCTGCCGTCATGGGTCGCAGCCACTCCGTGCCACGCGGCGGTGATCCGCGCTTCGGCGCGGACGCCGACGACTCCGGCTCGCCGATCCTGCACGTCGACATGGACGCGTTCTTCGTCGCGGTCGAGGTCCGCCGCCGCCCCGACCTGCGCGGCCGGCCCGTCGTGGTCGGCGGGATCGGCCCGCGCGGCGTGGTCAGCTCGGCCAGCTACGAGGCCCGGGTGTTCGGCGTGCGCAGCGCGATGCCGACGATGCGGGCCCGGGCGCTCTGCCCGTCGGCGGTCTTCCTACCACCCGACTTCCCGCGGGTGGCGGCCGCCTCCCGGGCGGTGATGGAGATCTTCCGCGACGTGACCCCGCTGGTCGAGCCACTCTCGCTGGACGAGGCGTTCCTCGACGTCGCCGGGGCACGCAAGCTGCTCGGCCGGCCGGCCGAGATCGCCCGGCTGATCCGGGCCCGGGTCGCCGAGCAGGAGGGGCTGACCTGTTCGGTCGGGGTGGCGCCGACCAAGTTCGTGGCCAAGCTCGGCTCCAGCCGGGCCAAGCCGGACGGGCTGCTCGTGGTGCCGACCGACCGGGTTCTGGACTTCCTGCATCCGTTGCCGGTCGAGGCGCTCTGGGGGGTGGGGGAGCGGGCGGCGGAGACGCTGCGCCGGCTCGGCCTGCGGACGGTCCGGGACATTGCCGAGGCGCCGGTCGGGATGCTCCGGGGCAGCCTGGGCGACGCGGCGGCAGCCCACCTGCACGAGCTGGCCTGGGGGCGCGATCCGCGCCGGGTCAGCCCGGAGCACGCGGAGAAGTCGATCGGTGCCGAGGTCACCTTCGACACCGATCTGGCCGAGCCGGAGACGATCCGACGGGCCCTGCTCGCGCTCGCCGAGAAGGTCGGTGTCCGGCTGCGCCGGGCGGGGCAGGTGGGCCGGACGGTTTCGGTCAAGGTCCGGTTCGCCGACTTCCGGACGATCAACCGGTCCCGCACGCTCGGCGGGCCGACCGACGTGACGCGGGAGATCTTCGACACCGCATGGGCGTTGTTCGACGCTCTCGGCCCGGGTGACCGGATCCGGCTGATCGGCGTCCGGGTCGAGGGACTCAGCCACGGCGACCAGACACCGCGACAGCTCGCGCTCGGCGCGCCCGAGCACGGCTGGCGGGAGGCGGAGGCGGCGGCGGACGCGGCGGCTGCCCGATTCGGGCGTTCCATGGTGCGTCCAGCGAGTCTCCTGGGGCATCGCGACCTGCGCCAGACGGAAAATCAACCGCGGCCGTAGGTCGTCCCGCTTTCCGACCCGCGAGCCCCCTCGTAGACTGGCGGGTAAGCAGCCGGTTGGCTGCCACGGTCTGTCGGTCCGACCGGACCGGCCAACGTGACCGGGGAGGAGTGCCGTGCCGCTCTCGGAGCACGAGCAGCGGCTGTTCGAGCAGATCGAGCAGTCGCTTGCCGAGGACCCCAAATTCGCCTCGGCTGTGCGCGCCAGCGATCCGCGTTTCCACGCGCGACGTCGCCTGCTCGTCGCGGTCAGCGTGATCATCGCTGGCCTAGCATTGGTCGTCTACGGCACGGTGAGCAAAACTCCGCTGCTCGGAGTGGCGGGTTTCGTGGTGATGCTCGGTGCGGCCGCGTTCGCGATGCTGTCGCAGCGCAAGGCCCAGTCACCGGACCTGCACGTGGTCGGCGGCACCGCCAGCCGCCGCGTCCGCAGCGGGCGACGCTCGTCGTTCATCGACCGACTCGAGGAGAGGTGGCGTCAGCGGCCAGAAGGCCACCGCTGACCGTCTTTCGTCCGTGGGGCACCCTCCGCGCTGACGAGACCGCCGGGACCCGTCCCGGTGAGCGGTGGTGATCCGCCATGCCTCCGCACCTGCCGCCCGACCCCCCAAGCTGCTGGCCCTGGGGGTTCCCAGCGCACCGAGAGCACAGCCCAAACGAGAGAGCACAGCCCAACCGGCCCACCCCGCGATTTCCAGGGTGGGCCGTTGCACGGACCCTTCCGGTCGACGTCACCGGTACGGCTCGGGTCAGCGGGACGGGCGTCCGGCGAGCACCCGCCGCGGGTTCCACCGCAGCAGGCGGTCCCGGATCCGGCCGGTGATCGTTACGAACCCGGTCGACAAGTCCATGATCGCCAATCGCCAGCGGGACAGTACCGACGGCGGCAGGGTGGCGGCCATCAGCCGGGTACGCCGGTCGGCTCCGGCGCTCAGTGCCCGGCGTACCGAGCGGAGGGCGTCGCCGAGCGGACCGTGCCGCAGCGGCTCCCGGGCGTACCTGGCGCGTTCCTCGGCGTGCCCGAGCAGGCGGATCGCCTCGTCGGCGCCGCCGGTCAGCCCCTCCCGGACCAGCCGCTCGGCGGTGGCCCGGGGCGTCTCCGTCGGATCCACCCGGAGCCGGAAGTCGACCAGGGTGTCGACCAGCTCGTCCCATGCGGCGTGTGCGTCGGCCCGGGCCCGGGCCAGCTCGGAGTCGCTGAGTACCACCCGGGCCACCCCCGGGGCCGCGTCCCGGTCCGCCGCGACCGAGGCCAGGGCGCTGGCCGCCGCGGCGGCGCGGGCCTGGCGGCGCCGCCGGAGCAGCACCCGCCGCAGCGCCGGCACGGTGAGCAGCAGGACCAGCAGCACCGCCCCGGCCAGCACCCAGAGCGGCCAGTTGGGCCCGCTCTCCGGCGCGATCCCGGCGGTGCCGTCGAACGCCTCGTCGAGCGGGCGCTCCGATCCGTCAGCAGCATCCGGGCCGGCCGACGGGTCGGCGCTCGTGCCGGTCGGGGTGTCGGTACTGGTCGAGGTCTCCGGGGGCGCGTCCGGGTCCGGCGCCCACTGGGAACGCCACGAGCCGGCGACGCTGGCCGCCGGCGTCGCGTCGAACGGGACCCAGCCGATGCCGGTGAAATAGACCTCGGTCCAGGCGTGCAGGTTGTTGTTGGTCAGGGTGTAGGTGTTGCCCGACTGGTTGGCGCTGGTGAAGCCGAAGGCCACCCGGGCCGGGATACCCGCCTCCCGGACCAGCCAGGTCAACGCGGCGGCGTACTGCTGGCAGAAGCCGGTCTTGTTGGTGAGGAAGTTGACGATGTCCTGCCCGCTGGTGCCGCCCTCGGTGTTGAGGGCGTAGCTGAACCCGTTCTTCCGGGAGAAGTGGTCGTAGAGGGCCCGGACCCGTTCGTAGTCGTTCCGCTTGCCCGCCGTCAGCCGGCCGACGAGTTCCTCGACCTCCCGGACCGGCTCCACCGTCGTGTAGAGCTTCCGGAACGCGTGCTCCGGCGCCAGCGTCGGCGCGGCGGCGAGCGCGGCCGGGGTGTACTCCGAGCGGACGAAGTCGAAGGAGTACCTCCGGTTCCGCGACGACGCCCGCTCCGAGTAGACGACCTGCATGGTCGCGTCGTAGCGCCAGTTCGCGTCGATCTGCCGGGTACTCACCGGGGCGGTGTAGATCGGCAGGAACGGCATGACGAAGTCGAGGATCTCGACATCCGCGGTGTACTCCTCCCGGCTGATGCCCGGGATGCCCCGGGTCACCGCGCGCGGGTCCGGCAGGCCCTGGGGCACCGGGGTCCCCTCCGGGGAGCGCGGCCCGAACCCGGTCCGCTCGAAGTCGTCGGCGACCGCGAACCGCAGGTAGAACGGATCGGGGTCGCTGGTGGTCACCCGGATCATGTCGCGCTGCTCCGAGCGGTTGAGTTCACCACTGAGCTGGGCGAAGAGGTTCACCCGGCCCGGCGAGCCGCCCGAGCCGGCCCGGCCGTTGCCGTCGCCGCCACCACCGGTGCTGAACTGGCTGAGCAGCCCCGAGGTCATCCCCGGTACGGCCAGCGGCAGCAGTACGGCGACCGCGACACCGATCACCGCCAGCCGACGGCCGGCGGCGGCCAGCGGCGACGGCTCCCACACGTCCACGTCCCGCCCGTCGCCGGTGAACCGGCGTCCGAAGTGGCGGACCCGGTCCACGTTGTCGGCGGCGAGCAGCCACAGGAAGCCGGCCGCCCCGACCACGAACGGCACCGCCGAGACGCTGTCGACGTGCACCGCCACCGGCACCGAGTAGATCGCCAGCATCGGCAGCCCGGCCAGGGCGGGACGGCGCATCCCGACGGTGAGCAGGTCCACCACGATCGCCACCCCGCCGACGCCGAGCGCCGTGAGGAAGAGCAGCGAGTCGAGATCCTGCACCGGTACGCCGTACGCCCGCATGTCCCCGCCGGAGCTGGCCAGCAGCGAGCCGAAGTGGGTCAGGGTGTCCGGGGTGGGCAGCAGGGAGAGCATCTCCTCCCCGCTCGGGAAGATCCAGGTGAGCCCGAACAGCAGCGCGGCCACCATGCCGAGCCCCTGGGCCCAGACCGGTGCCCGCCACCAGCGGGTCAGGGTTGCCGCACCGGCGATCAGCGCGACGACGACCGCGCACTGGACCAGCCAGGTCCACCGGTCGTAGATGGTGGACATCGGTGCGGCGGCGAGCAGGGTGGCCGCGGCCGCCACGAACCCCAGGTGTCGGCGTCCCCTCATCACACTTTCCCGTCCGTGCCGGTGCTGCGGTTCCGTTTCATCTCACCGCACCCCGCCGGCGACCGTCTCGGCCAGCACCGCCCGCCAGGCGAAGCCCTGCGAGCCCCGGGCCGCCTGCGGCCACAGTGCCGGCAGCTTGCTGCCGTGTTCGACGCCGACCACCCGCCAGCCGCTCTGCATCAGAGCGAGCGCGGCGGCGCCGTGCGCGTGGTTCGCCTCTTCGCGGGCCTGCTCGGTCAGGTTGAGCCAGGTCGAGCTGTCCACCAGGAACGCGATGCAGGTCGCGCCGTTGCCGCGCAACCCGGCCAGCAGGTCCGCCTCGGCGGTGGTCAGCGTGCCGAGCAGCGCGATGACCAGCCCGCCGTCGGAGCGCTGTCGGACCCGCTCGACCAGCGTGGCCACGTCGCCGCGCTGGCTGAGCCGCACGTCGGCGAGGAAGTCCAGCAGCAGGCCCTCGCCGCCGGCGTCGTTCGCGCTGGCGTCGATGCCGGAGTCGCTGACCAGCCGGAGCTTGTAGCCGGCCTGCCGCAGGTGCACGGCGATGCTGGCCACCGCCGACACCGCCCACTCGAAGCTGGCGGTCGGCCCCTCACCCCGGTGCGCGAACGCCCGGGTGTCCAGCACCACGGTCGCCCGGCTCTCCCACGGCTGCTCCTCCCGGCGCACCATCAGCTCACCGGTGCGTGCCGTGGACTTCCAGTGCACCCGGCGCAGGTCGTCGCCGCGCCGGTACTCCCGGGTCGCCGCGTCGTCCTCGCCGTGCACCGCCACCGAGCGCGCCCGGCTCTCGCCGGTGCCCGCGTACTCGCCGGCCAGCCGGATCGAGGGGAGCGGGGTGACCTGCGGGATGACGGTGAGCGGGTCGACGCTGGGGAAGGCCCGGGTCAGCTCGCAGAGCCCGAACGGGTCGGTCAGCCGGATCACCAGCGGGCCCACCTCGTAGCGGCCGCGCACGTCGGCCCGGACGGTGTACGCGACCGAACTCGCCTGGTGCGCGCCGAGCCGCTCCAGCACCACCCGGGGGCGGCTGCCGAGCGCGTACGGCAGCCGGTCCTCCAGTAGCAGCGTCCCGGTCGGCAGCCGGGACATGTTCTGCAACCGGAGCACCACCCGGGAACTGGCCCCGACCGGCACCCGGCGCGGCTCCAGGGAGCGGCTGCAGGCGAGCTTGTAGCGGCTGCGCCCGACGTAGAGCGCGGCGAGCAGCGGCAGTACGCCGAGCAGGACGGCGACCCGGAGCAGGTCCTTCTCGCCGAGGATCAGCGCGGAGATCGCCGCCGCCACGGCGGCGGCGAGGAAGGACCGCCCCCGGGTGGTGAGGCCGCGCAGTGCCTCGCGCACCGTCACCGCCTCCGCGGCTCGTACTGGGATCGTCCGGTGCCGTCGGACGACGACGGCCGGGTGTCGTACGGCGAGCGCTGCCGCTCGTGCGGCAACGGCAGCCGGTGCACCAGATCGGAGACGATCGCGTCGGTGGTACGCCGGGCGAGCTGCGCGTCCGCCGTGGAGATCACCCGGTGCGCCAGCACCGGTACGGCGAGTGCCTGGAGGTCGTCGGGGAGGACGTAGTCGCGTCCCTCCAGCGCGGCGACCGCCCGGGCGGTGCGCAGCAGTTGCAGGGTGGCCCGGGGGGAGGCGCCGAGTCGCAGGTCGGGGGATTCCCGGGTGGCGGTGACCAGATCGACGGCGTACTGCTTGACGGCGTCCGCCACGTGCACCACCCGGACAGTGGCGATCAGCTTCCGTACGGTGGCGGCGTCGGAGACCGGCCGCAGCTCGTGGATCGGATCCTGGCCGCCGTGCACGTCCAGCATGGCCAACTCGGCACCGGGGTCGGGGTAGCCCATCGCGATCCGGGCGGTGAACCGGTCACGCTGCGCCTCCGGCAGCGGATAGGTCCCCTCCATCTCGATCGGGTTCTGGGTGGCGATCACCATGAACGGGGCCTGTAGTTCGTAGGTGACACCGTCGACGGTGACCTGCCGCTCCTCCATGCTCTCCAGGAGCGCGGACTGGGTCTTCGGCGAGGCCCGGTTGATCTCGTCGCCGACCACCAGGTTGGCGAAGACGGCGCCCGGCTTGAACTCGAAGTCGTGCGTCTCCTGGTTGTAGACGCTGACCCCGGTGACGTCACTGGGCAGCAGGTCGGGGGTGAACTGGATGCGCCGGACCGAGCAGTCGATCGACCGGGCGAGGGCCTTGGCCAGCTTGGTCTTGCCGACACCCGGCACGTCCTCGATCAGGAGGTGGCCCTCGGCCAGCAGGACGGCGAGCGCGAGCCGGACCGTCGCGGTCTTGCCCTCGATGACCTCCTCGATGTTGGCCACGATCGCGTCGCTGGCGGTACGGAACTGGTCGCTCGGCAGCGTGCCACCCAGTTCGTCCCAGGTCTGTTGAGTCACGGGCCTCCTCCTCGTCGGTCACGGCCGCCGCTAGTTAAGAGTCCTTGGGCCGACCGTATGGTTCGCGGGAGAGTACGTCCGTCCGGAGTAACCGGATCACCCGCATCACGGATCACCCGCATCACTCAGGCTAACCGTATTCGGCGGGAGAGCCGAGCACACCCGAGAGCCCGGGGGGCCGGATACCGGCCGAATCGGGTGCGACAGCCCTGCCGGCGGCGCGGTACGATGACCGCATGTCCAGGGTCCACCTGCTCCTTAGCGAGCCGTGCTGACGCGACAGACAGCGACAGCACGGCCACCCCTCCTGCGTGAGGGGCTTTTTTGTGCCCGGAGAACGGACCCGGCCCACAAACCTGAATTCGGTGCTCAGCCAGCTCGGTCGACCAGGGCGGGCCGACGAGGAGAGACGTAGCGAGGAGACGACATGACGACCGAGGCAGCCGAGCCGGCCGCGGACATTCCGCCGTACCGGTACACGGCCGAGCTGGCCGGGGAGATCGAGATTCGCTGGCAGGACCGGTGGGCCGAGCGGGGGACCTTCCGGGCGCCCAACCCGGTCGGGGCGCTGGCCGACCCCGACCATCCCCGGGCGGAGGCGGAGAAGCTGTTCGTGCTGGACATGTTCCCGTACCCGTCCGGGGCGGGGCTGCACGTCGGGCATCCGCTGGGCTACATCGGCACCGACTGCTACGCCCGCTACCAGCGGATGGTCGGGCGCAACGTGCTGCACACGATGGGCTTCGACGCGTTCGGGCTGCCCGCCGAGCAGTACGCGGTGCAGACCGGCACCCATCCCCGGACCACCACCGAGGCGAACATCGGCTACTACCGGTCGCAGCTGCGCCGGCTGGGGCTGGGGCACGACGACCGGCGCTCGGTGGCGACCATCGACACCGACTACTACCGCTGGACGCAGTGGATCTTCCTGCAGATCTACAACGCCTGGTACGACACCGCCGCCGCCCGGGCCCGGCCGATCGCCGAGCTGGTCGCCGAGTTCGAGGCGGGCACCCGGGCCACCCCGGACGGCCGGTCGTGGGCCGAACTGTCCCCGGCGCAGCGGCGGCGGATCGTCGACGACCACCGGCTGGCCTACGTCTCCGAGGCGCCGGTCAACTGGTGCCCCGGGCTGGGCACCGTGCTGGCCAACGAGGAGGTGACCCCGGACGGCCGCTCGGACCGGGGCAACTTCCCGGTCTTCAAGCGCAACCTGAAGCAGTGGATGATGCGGATCACCGCCTACGGTGACCGGCTGATCGACGACCTGGACGCGCTGGACTGGCCCGAGCCGATCAAGCTGCAGCAGCGGAACTGGATCGGCCGGTCGACCGGCGCGCACATCGAGTTCCCGACCGCCGCCGCGCCGATCCGGGTCTTCACCACCCGGCCGGACACCGTCTTCGGGGCCACCTACATGGTGCTGGCCCCGGAGCACCCGCTGGTCGAGAGGCTGGCCGGCGACGCCTGGCCGGAGGGGACCCGGGACGCCTGGACCGGCGGCCAGGCCACCCCCCGGGCCGCGGTGGACGGCTACCGGAAGGCGGCCGGCACCAAGACCGACATCGAGCGGCAGGCCGAGAACCGGGAGAAGACCGGCGTCTTCATCGGGGCGTACGCCACCAACCCGGTCAACGGGGCGCAGATCCCGATCTTCATCGCCGACTACGTACTGGCCGGCTACGGCACCGGCGCGATCATGGCGGTGCCCGGGCAGGACGAGCGGGACTGGGAGTTCGCCGAGGTCTTCGAGCTGCCGATCGTGCGTACCGTGCAGCCGCCGGAGAACTTCGACGGCAAGGCGTACACCGGGGAGGGCCCGGCGATCAACAGCGCCGCGCCAGAGCGCGGCCTGGACCTGAACGGGCTGTTCGTCGCCGACGCCAAGGCCAGGGCCATCGAGTGGCTGGAGGCGAACGGGCACGGCTCCGGCGCGATCACCTACCGGCTGCGGGACTGGCTGTTCAGCCGGCAGCGCTACTGGGGCGAACCGTTCCCGATCGTCTACGACGAGCAGGGCGACCCGCACCCGCTGCCCGAGGAGATGCTGCCGGTCGAGCTGCCCGATGTGGACGATTTCGCGCCGCGCACCTTCGACCCGTCCGACGCCGACTCCGACCCGGAGACCCCGCTGTCCCGCCGCAAGGACTGGGTCGAGGTCGAGCTGGACCTGGGTGACGGGCCGCAGCGCTACACCCGGGAGACCAACGTGATGCCGCAGTGGGCCGGCTCCTGCTGGTACGAGCTGCGCTACCTGGACCCGACCAACCCGGACCGGTTCGTCGACCCGGCCAACGAGCGGTACTGGATGGGCCCGCAGTCGCCCGGCGATCCCGGAGGGGTCGACCTGTACGTCGGCGGCCAGGAGCACGCCGTGCTGCACCTGCTGTACGCCCGCTTCTGGCACAAGGTGCTGTACGACCTGGGCCACGTCTCGTCCTTCGAGCCGTACCGCCGGCTGTACAACCAGGGCATGATCCAGGCGTACGCCTTCAAGAACGACCGGGGCGGCTACGTCGAGGCCGCCGAGGTGGAGGAGGTCGACGGCACCTACTACTTCGGCGACCAGCAGGTCAGCCGGGTCTACGGCAAGATGGGCAAGTCGCTGCGGAACGTGGTGACCCCGGACGAGATGTGCGAGGCGTACGGCGCCGACACCTTCCGGGTCTACGAGATGTCGATGGGTCCGCTGGACGTCTCCCGGCCCTGGGAGACCCGGGCGGTGGTCGGGGCGTACCGGTTCCTGCAACGGGTCTGGCGGACCATCGTCGACGAGCAGACCGGGCAGCTGCGGGTCACCGACGACCCGGCCGACGAGCAGACCCGGCGGCTGCTGCACCGGATCATCGACGGGGTCCGGGGCGACCTGGACGGCATCCGGATGAACACCGCGATCGCCAAGCTGATCGAGCTGACCAACGGGCTGACCCGACTGGCGGCAACCCCCCGTGAGGTGGCCGAGCCGCTGCTGCTGATGCTGTCGCCGTTCGCCCCGCACATCGCCGAGGAGCTGTGGCAGCGGCTGGGGCACGCCGAGTCGCTGGCGTACGAGCCGTTCCCGGTGGCCGACCCGAGCCTGCTGGTCGCCGAGACGGTGACGTACCCGGTGCAGGTCAACGGCAAGGTCCGGGGCCGGGTCGAGGTGTCGGTGGAGGCGGCCGAGGAGGCGATCCGGTCCGCCGCGCTGGCCGAGGTCGCCGCGCAGCTGGCCGGCCGGGAGCCGCGCAAGGTGATCGTGGTACCGGGCCGGATGGTCAGCGTCGTCGTCTGACTGGCGCATGGCCCGGCCGGCGGCCTCCGGCGCACCGTCGCGGGCGGCGCACCGGTCTCGACCTGGACGTCCGAGGCGTTAACCAGTCCGGATTACGCCTCGGACGTCCAGGTGAGCGGTCCGGCTCACCTGGACGTGCTGCGGGATGGCGATTGAGGGTTGCCCGTGGCGGCGGGTCTGGCACGCTATGCCGGCACGGGCCGGGCCGCGGCGGACCTCGGTTCGTCACGTTCGACTTTGACCACTGTGGGTTCGGGCTACGCGCGTACGATCTGGTCGCTCTCGATCGCGGCCCCGACTCGCCGGAGGAGGATCGCGAACGCTGGGCCGCGATCCTCGCCGGCTACCAGCAGGTCCGTCCGCTGAGCCAGAGCGAGGTGGCCGGCTTCCCCGTACTGGCCGCCTGCTGGGCAGAAGGCTTGACCATCCGTCGGGGAACGCACCTGCCCAGCGCAGCTCAGAGCAGGTCCTCGACGGTGATCGGGAGGTGCCGGATCCGCCGGCCGGTGGCGTGGTGGACGGCGTTGGCGATCGCTGCGGCGGTGCCGACGATGCCGATCTCACCGACGCCCTTCACCCCGAGCGGGTTGACCACGGAGTCGGGTACCTCGATGACGTCGACCGTGACGTCCGGGACGTCGGCGTTGAGCGGGACCAGGTAGTCGGCGAGGCTGGCGTTCGCCCAGCGCCCGGTGTGCGGGTCCATCCGGGTCGCCTCCAGCAGCGCCTGGCCCAGCCCCCAGAGCATCCCGCCCATCAGCTGACTGTGCGCGGTCCTGCGGTTGAGGACCCGGCCGGGGGCGAAGACGCCGACCAGCCGGCGTACCCGGACCAGCCCGAGTTCGGTGTCGACGGCCACCTCGGCGAACTGGGCGCCGAAGGTGTGCATGGCGTGCTCCGTCATGGGCGGCAGGACCGGCATCCAGGTGCCCACCGTCTCCACGTCCGGGATGTGGTTGCGGGTGAGCAGCTCGGCGTAGGTCTCGCCGACCTCGGGCCGGTCGCGCAGGCACATCCGGCCGTCCCGGACCACCACCCCGGCCGGGTCGGCGCCGTGCAGCGGCGAGTGCTGGTCGGCCACCGCCTGCCCGACGAGCTGGTCGCGCAACTGGGTGCAGGCCAGGTGTACCGGTGCACTGGTCGCCCCCGCGCCGGCCGAGCCGACCGCCGAGGCGACGTTCGGCAGGTCGGTGGTGCCGCCGAGGAACCGTACCCGGTCGATCGGCAGGCCGAGGCCGTCCGCGGCGACCTGGGTCATCGCGGTCAGCGCACCGGTGCCGAACTCGGAGATGCCGGCCTCGACGACCGCGCTGCCGTCGATGTACAGCCGGGCCCGGGCCCGCTGCGGGCTGATCGGGGCGGCCACCGGATATGCGGCGGTGGCCATGCCGGTGCCGATCAGACACTGCCCCTCGCGGCGGATGCCGGGGGTCGGGTCGCGGTCGGCCCAGCCGAAGAGTTCGGCGCCGCGCTGGTAGCACTCCCTGAGCCCCTTGCTCGACCAGGGTTTGCCGGTGTCCGGGTCGACGTCGGTGTGGTTGCGCAACCGCAGCTGCACCGGGTCGACCCCGGTGGCGTACGCGAGTTCGTCCATCGCGGACTCCAGCGCGAACATCCCGGTCGCCTCGCCCGGTGCCCGGGTGAAGGTCGGGGTGATGATGTTGCCGCGAACCAGCCGGTAGCCGCCGGCGTAGTTCGGCGAGGCGTACGCGATCGCGGCCGACTCCAGGGAGGTCTCGGCCCAGTCGTCGAAGTGCGAGGTCAGCGAGATCTTGTCGTGGGTGAGCGCCACGAGTGTGCCGTCCCGACCGGCGCCGAGCCGGACCCGCTGCTCCTGCTCCTCGCGGAAGCCGCAGGAGTGGAACATCTGGTCCCGGCTGAGCGTGAGCCGGACCGGCCGGCCGACCTGTCGGGCGGCGAGCGCGGCGAGGGTGACGTGCGGCCAGATCAGTGCCTTGGCGCCGAAGCTGCCGCCGACGTAGTGGCTGACCACCCGGACCTGGGTCGGTGCCAGCCCGAGCAGTTCGGCGACGCTGAGCTGGGTCGCGGTCGGCCCCTGGGTGGAGTCGTAGAGGGTGAGCCGGTCGGTGTCGTCCCAGACCGCCGTGGTCGTCCCCGCCTCCAGCGGGTTCTGGTGGTTGGCCGCGAACCGGTACGTCAGGTCGAGGCGCACCTCGGCGTCGCGCAGTGCCGTCTCCGGGTCGCCCCGGGTCGGGTTCCGGCCGGGCACCAGCCCGCCGAAGATCCGTTCCGGCTCGTACGCCTGCTCGCGTCCCTGGTCGAGCAGGGTCACCGACGGCGTCTCGGCGTAGGTCACCTGGACCAGGCTGCCCGCGTACTCGGCCCGTTCGACGGTGTCGGCGACCACGATCGCGACCGGCTGGCCGGCGTAGTGCACCACGTCGTCCTGGAGCGGGAAGAAGCTCTGCCCGTGCGCGGTCAGCCCGGCCAGCGACGGGAACAGCCTCGGCTGGGCCGCGACCCGGGGCAGGTCGAGATGGGTCAGTACCGCGAACACGCCGTCCGCGACCCCTGCCTGCCGGCAGTCGATCCCGATGATCCGGCCGCTCGGCACCCGGGCACCGACCAGCACCGCGTGGGCGAGGTCGGGCAGGTTCAGTTCGCCGGAGTACCGGGCCGCGCCGGTGACCTTGGCCCGGCCGTCCACCCGGTCGAGGGCCGCCCCGAGTACCGGGCTCATCCGTGCGGTCCTTTCACGATGCGGTTCCGTCGCCGCCGACCATCCGGGCGTCGCCGGTGACCGTGCGCAGCGCCCGGACGATCGTGCGCCGACCCAGTTCGATCTTGTACGCGTTCATGCCGTGCGACACCGCGTCGGCCAGTTCCGCCTCGGCCGCCGCCCGGAACGACTCGACGCTGGCCGGGGCGCCGACCAGCACCGATTCGGCCCGTCGGGCCCGCCAGGGCGTGGTCGCGACACCGCCCAGCGCCAGCCGTACGTCGGTGACCACTCCGGCGTCAAGCGAGACGGCGACCGCCGCCGAGGCGAGCGCGAACTCGTACGACTCCCGGTCCCGCACCTTCAGGTAGTTCGACGTACTGGCCATCGCCAGCGGCGGGATCTCCACGGCGACCACGAGTTCGCCGTGCGCGGTCGGGTGCTCGCGGTCCGGAGTGTCCCCGGGCGCCAGGTAGAAGTCGTCGACGGGGATCCGGCGGTGCCCGCCCGGCCCCTGGGTGAGCACCACCGCGTCCAGCGCGACCAGTGCGACGGCCAGGTCCGAGGGGTGGGTGGCGATGCAGTACTCGCTGGTGCCCAGGACCGCGTGGCCCCGGTTGATTCCGTTCATCGCGCTGCAGCCGGTACCCGGCTCGCGCTTGTTGCAGGGCGCCGCCACGTCCCGGAAGTAGCCGCAGCGGGTCCGCTGCATCAGGTTGCCGCCGATCGAGGCCATGTTGCGCAGTTGCGGGGAGGCGCCGAGCAGTAGAGCCTGGGAGACCATCGGGAAGCGGCGCCGGACCGGCAGGGCCTGGGCGACGTCGCTCATCCGGGCGACCGCACCGATCCGGACCCCGCCGCCGGGGAGTTCCTCGACCTGGCGCAGCGGCAGGTCGTTGATGTCCACCAGCCGCCTCGCCCCGGCGACGTGGATGCGTTGCAGGTCGACCTCGGTGGTGCCGCCGGCCAGGAAGGTGCTGCCCGGGTCGGCGGCGACCGTCCCGATCGCGGTGGCCACGTCGGCCACCCGGGAGTAGCTAACCGGTCGCATCGGGCCCACCCGTCCCGGCCTCGTCCCGGACCTGCCGGATGGCGGCCCGGATGTTCGGGTACGCCGCGCACCGGCAGATGTTGCCGCTCATCCACTCCCGGATCTGCGCGTCGTCCGCGGCGTGCCCTTCGGCGAGGAAGGCCACCGCCGACATGATCTGGCCGGGGGTGCAGTATCCGCACTGGAAGGCGTCCTGGCTGATGAACGCCGTCTGCATCGGGTGCAGATCGGTCCCGTCGGAGAGCCCTTCGATCGTGGTGACCTCGCGGGTCTCGCAGGTGATCGCCAGGGTGAGGCAGGCCAGTACCCGTCGCTTGTCCACCCAGACCGTGCAGGCGCCGCAGGCGCCCTGGTTGCAGCCCTTCTTGGTGCCGGTGAGGTCGAGCCGGTCGCGAAGCGCGTCCAGCAGGCTGACCCGGGGTTCGACCAGCATGTTCCGGACGGTGCCGTTGACGGAGAGCCGGACGACGGTCGCGTTCGGGCCGCGTACGACGGCGGTGTCGGCGACCTCCACCGCGCCGGCTGTCTCGGCGTACGACTTCACCCGTCACCTCGCTGACCATCGTTGCGCGTGGGCGCCGCGCCCGGCGGAAGCGCCCACCGCGGGGCCGGGGGTGACCCGGCCCCGGGGTGAGGCTCGACCCTCCGTCCTCCGGGGGCTGCCGCTGAAGGAGGACGGCGGCGTCCAACAGCCTATCGCCGAACGGTCCTTATAGGGCAAATACCGTGAATCGCACGATCCCGCTCGTCCGTGTCCTCGCCGAGCCGCTACCGGCTACTCCGGGTGCGCCGCCGGACCGCCGGCCTTCGTGGCGCGTTCGGCCCGCCACCAGCGCACCGCCAGGACGACGGTGGCGACTAGGCCCAGCGCCCCCGGGGTGACCGCCAGCCAGTTCACCTCGTCGGGCGAGACCGCCGCCGCACCCACCGCCGCGTAGCCGAACGCGGACGGGGCGGCGGCCAGCACACTGCCCAGCAGGAACGGCGCGAGCCGCGCCCCGGTGGTGCCGTAGCCGTAGCTGACCAGCCCGAACCCGCCGATCGGCACCAGCCGGACGCTGATCACCCCGAGCACGCTCTGCCGGGCGAACCATCCGTCGAGCCGGGCCAGTCGGCCGCGTACCCGTTCCGCGACGAACTCCCGACCGAGCAGCCGGCCGATCGCGAAGCCGGCGAGCGCGGCGAGCAGCGCGGCGGCCAGCGTGTAGCCGGCGCCGAGCAGTGGCCCGAAGATCGCTCCCCAGACCACCGTGATCGCGGTCCGGGGCACCAGTGCGACCAGTAGCAGCGCGCCACCGCCGATCGCGGCGACCGGCGCCAGCGAACCGAGCCGGTCGGCCAGCCGGGGCAGCTCGGCCACCTCGGGCCGGGGCGCCAGCAGCAGTACCAGGCCGAAGAGGCCGAGCACCAGGAGCAGTACGGCGAATCGTGCGGCCGACCGCTGCCGCAGCGGCAGCCGGACGAATCCGGTCACCCCTTTCTCGACCCGAACCGTACGCTCGACCCGAGCCGCGCGCTCGACCCGAACCGCACGGCGCTCACGCACCGCGTCCGACCACGCGGTCCGCCGGACCCGCGGGGGTAGGTGGCGCGACTCTCACTGCCGGGCGGCGGCCAGGGCCGCGCTGCGTTCGGCCCGCAGCCGATCCGACCAGGTGTCGTCCAGCGGCGGCAGCTGCGGCGCGCCGGTCGCCCAGCGCAGCAGCAGGTCCGCCAGGGCCGGGTTGCGGGCCAGCGCCGGCCCGTGCGAGTACGTGCCGAGCAGCTTGCCCCGCCACGCCCCCTCGGTGGTGCCGTCGTTGCCGACCCCGGCGCTGATCCGGGCCAGCGGCGACACCCCGGCGCCCAGATGGGTACGCCCGCCGTGGTTCTCGAAGCCGCTCAGCGGCGGCAGCCCCAGCCGGGGGTCGATGGCACCGGCGAGTTCACCGACCGCCCGGGACGGCCCCCGGTCGGAGTGCAGGTCGAGCAGGTCCAGGCCGGCGCACTTGGCGCCCTTGGCGAAGAACGAGCCGCCCAGCAGCTGATAGCCGGCACAGACTGCGAAGACCACCGAGCCCTGGTCGGCGGCCCGGCGCAGCCCGCCGTCGGCGATCAGTCGCTGCGCGCCCAGCGCCTGCGGGCCGTCCTCGCCGCCGCCGAGCAGGTAGATGTCGGCGGAGACCGGCAGCCGCTGGTCGGAGCGGATCTCGATGCACTCCACCGGCAGGCCGCGCAGTTGGGCCCGGCGGGCCAGGATCAGCATGTTGCCCCGGTCGCCGTAGGTGGAGAGCAGGTCCGGATAGATCCAGACGATCCGCAGCGTGCTCTCCCCGGCGGCCGGGCCGGGCATGCGGTAGGCGGGATCAGTTGACACGGTCCAACTCCGCTCGAATGTCCTGGAACGCCGTGTAGTTGGCGATGACCTCGAGCCTGCCCGGCGGGATGCTCGTGATCGCTTCGGTGAAGGTCCTGACGTGCTGGAACGGTACGCCGTTGACGTCCAGCCGGACCGCGAGGTCGTACGCCCGGTCGCCGGTGACCAGCACCTGCCGCCCGCGCAGCGGGGCGAAGTCGACGTCGAACAGCCAGGAGGTGTCCAGCCCGTCGGGGTCCCGGGCGTTGATCGACAGCAGTGTCGGCGCCTCCTCGGCCATGTCGAACGCCTCCAGCCAGCTCGCCGGGTTCTTCGCCAGCAGCAGCCGGATCGTCCGGCCGTCCTTGACCACCTGGGCGTACCGGCCGGCGACCGAGGCGACCCCACCGAGCCGGGACACCGCGTCGGTCGGGCGTACCCCGAACTCGGCCGCCACCGCCAGCGCGGTCGCCGCGTTGCCGAGGTTGACCCGCCCGGGTAGTTGCAGGACCACCTTGTGCCAGTCACCGGCGGGGTCGAGCACACCGTCGTCCTCGACCACCCACTGCGGCTCCGGCCGGCGCAGCCAGCAGCCGGTGCACCACCACTGGTCCGCCATCCGCTCGATCGGGGCGCCGCACTCCGGACAGACCCAGGAGTCGTCGTGCCAGCGCTGCCCGGCGCTGAACCAGGTGACCGCTGCCGGGGTGACCTGCGGGCTGCGGGTCGCCGGTGGGGTCGCCGCCCAGACCACCATCGGGTCGTCGGCGTTGGCGACCACCCGTACCGACGGGTGCCGGACCAGCGCGGCCCGCCAGAGCTGGGCCATCATCGCCACTTCCTTGGCCCGGTCGAGCTGGTCGCGGGAGAGGTTGAGCAGGGCCACCACCCGGGGCTCGGTGGCCTCGAGTACCTGGGCCAGGTAGTGCTCGTCTACCTCGAGGACCGCGTACGGGGTGCTGCCGGCCTTGGCCAGTGCCGAGGTGTGTCCGGTGGGCATGTTCGCCCCGAACGAGTTGGTCGCCACCCGGCCCAGTACGCCGACCGCGGCCGCGGCCAGCCGGGTGGTGGTCGTCTTGCCGTTGGTCCCCGACACCAGCGCGATGGCCCGGCCGGACGCCAGGTGGGCGAGGAGATCAGGATCGATCTTGAGACCGATCCACCCGCCGATCACCGAGCCGTCGCCCCGGCCGGCGGCCCGGGACAGGGCCGCAGCGGTGCGCGATACCGAACTGGCCACCTTTGCCCGGAGAGGCATCTTCCCGTCGGTCACGCGAGCGAGGTTACCGGACGGCGCCGGGCGGGTGGCCGTCGCACGAAACCCGCGAATTTTTCCCTCCACTTCCCTCCCGCCCCGCTCCGGACGGGCGGCCGAGGCAGCCGGATGCGTCGGAAAAAGCAGGGTAAATCCGGGCGCCGAGTGACCGCCGTATCGCTGTCGGATAGCGGACCCCGGCGAGGGGAGGCCCGTTTCCCTCCACCGCAGGGCACCCCTTCTGACGTGCGGTTTCACTCCGAGGACAGCCGGTCTTTCCGGGCGATTCCGGTTGCGGGTGGAGGGAAGTGGAGTAGAGTGGGGCGCGATGGGGGGCCAGGAGGGCCCGCCGGCCCGGGGGGCAGCGGCGCCGCGAACGCCGTTGGTAGGGCGAGGGGGTTGGGCCGGTGTTTCTCGGCACGCACACTCCGCGCCTGGACGACAAGGGCCGGCTGATCCTTCCGGCCAAGTTCCGGGACGAGCTGGCGGGAGGTGTCGTGATCACGAAAGGGCAGGAGCGCTGCCTCTACGTCTTCCCGATGCCCGAGTTCCAGCGCATCGCGGGACAGCTGCGCGAGCAGCCGATGACGCACAAGGCGGCCCGGGCCTACAGCCGGGTCTTCTTTGCCAGCGCGCACGACGAGATCCCGGACAAGCAGGGCCGGGTCACCATCCCGATCCACCTGCGGGAGTACGCCGCACTGGACCGGGAGCTGGTGGTCATCGGGGCGAGCACCCGGGTGGAGATCTGGGACAAGCGGTCCTGGGAGAGCTACCTCGCGGAGAGCGAAGGGGACTTCGCCGACATCGAGGAGGGGGTGCTGCCGGGCGGACTGTAGGGCGGCGCGTGCCGACGCCCGACGTACTGCGAGATCTCCACCCGCTCGAAGTTCCTGGCGCCTCTTCCCCGGTGCCAGGCGCGATCCACCGAGGGTCCGAAGGTCGGCCTCGGGGAGCTGAGCGGATGGGGATCTGGCGGTACGACGAGCGCGACATTACCGGGCACGTCCGGACGAGACAGGGGTCACTGGGGGTCGACATGGGGGAGCTACGCGGTACGCACGTGCCGGTGCTGCTTGAGCGGTGTCTCGAGCTGCTCGCCCCCGCCCTGGACCGGGCCGACGACCGGACGACGGTTTACGTCGACGCCACCCTCGGGCTGGCCGGGCACGCCGAGGCGGTGCTCGCCGCGCATCCGCGTACCGTCCTGATCGGACTCGACCGGGACACCGAGGCCCTGGCGCACGCCCGGGCCCGGCTCGACCGGTACGCCGACCGGATCCACCTGGCGCACGCGGTCTACGACGAGCTGCCCGAGGTGCTGGAGCGGCTCGGACACGACCGGGTGGACGGCGTGCTGTTCGACCTCGGCGTCTCCTCGCTGCAACTCGACGCGCCCGATCGCGGGTTCGCCTACGCGCAGGACGCGCCGCTGGACATGCGGATGGACCAGTCCGCCGGTACGACCGCCGAGGAGGTCGTCAACGGCTACTCGCACGGCGAACTGGCCCGGGTGTTGCGGGTCTACGGCGAGGAGCGGTTCGCCGGCCGGATCGCCTCGGCGATCGTCCGGGAGCGGGAGCGCCATCGGCTCACCTCGTCGGCCCGGTTGGCCGAACTGGTCAGGGAGTCCATCCCGGCACCTGCCCGACGAACAGGTGGACATCCGGCCAAGAGGACGTTTCAGGCTTTACGGATCGAGGTAAACCGGGAACTGGCGGCGCTGGAGACGGCGTTGCCGGCCGCCCTGGACGCACTGTCCGTGGGTGGTCGCGCGGTGGTGCTGTCCTACCACTCACTGGAGGACCGGATCACCAAGCAGGTGTTCGCGGGCCGTGCCCGGAGCACCGGGCCGGTCGACCTTCCGGTCGAGCTGCCCGGTACCGGGCCGATGCTGCGGCTGCTCAGCAGGGGAGCCGAGCTGCCGGGCGAGGCGGAAATCCAGGCGAACCCGCGGGCCGCGTCGGTGCGGCTGCGGGCGGCCGAACGGATCGAGCGGGACGGCGGTGCGAGCACGACGACGAGGCGGGCTGTCCGCGAACGGCCCGGGCGAGTCGTCGGGACGACAGGTCCGGCCGGTGCGGGGGCACCGGGCGGGTCCGACGGAGCGCGACGGGACATGCCGCGGCCGGCATCCGACGGCGGCGGCACGACAGTACAGGGGGAGGGAAGATGAACGTCAACAGGCGCGAGCGCCGGGAACAGCCCGACGCGACGCGCGACGCGCAGCAGCGCACACCGCGGTCGGGGGGCCGGACCACGGTGCAGCGGGCGGGCGGTGGCCGGTCGAACCCGGCGCCGGAGACCCGAGCGCGGGGGGCACGACGGTATCCGACCCAGGGCAGTGCCGCACTGCGTGAGCGGGACTGGGAGCAGCCGGCGGAATCCGCCCGGGGGCTGCGGGTCTGGGACAGCTCGGACGAGCTGCCGGAGAGCGCACCGGAGTCGGCGACGCCGGCCCGGCGCTCCCGGCTCCGGGTGGCGCCACCGCTGCCGGTGGCCCGACCCCGGGTCTCCTTCGTGGCGCTGATCCTGGTGCTGGTGGTCGGCGGGATGCTCGGCATCCTGGTCGTCAACAGCAAGGTCAACGAGAACGCGTTCCGGCTGGAGCGGCTGCAGCAGCAGCAGTCCACGCTGGACCTTCAACAGCAGGAGCTGGAGCGGAAGATCGCCGACGCCGAGGTGCCGGGCAACCTGGCCGCCCGGGCCCGCCAACTGGGTTTGGTCGACTCCGGGCCACCGGCCTTCATCCGGCTGCCCGACGGTCGGGTGATCGGCGTACCGCGGCCCGCCGGCGGCGAGCCGGCGATCACCAGCCAGCAGGGCGCCGGGGGATGACCCGGTGACGCCGCGGTCCGACGAGCCGCGCCGGGACGCTTCGGTGTCCCGGCGCGGCTCGTCGCGCGCCGATCGGGAAACCGACCGCGGCACCGGCTCCGGCGCTCGCTCCGGCTCCGGAATCGGCGGCATCTCCGACGCCCGGGCCTACACCCCGCGCGGCCGGACCGTGCGGGACAGCCCGGAACTCCGGCGCACCCCCGGCGTCGCGGGCGGCTCCACCGAGCAGGGTGGCCGATCCCGGCGTACCCCCAGGACCGGACGGTCGGCCGACCCGTTCCGGCCGGCGTTGCAGGTGCTCGACGGCGGCCGGTCCGGCGCGGCCCGGTCCGCCCGGCGCACCGTGCCGACCGCCGCCGGACGCACCATCACCCCGCGCCCCGTCCGCAGCGGCGCCGACGTCGCCAAGCCGGTCCGGCGGCGTCCGGCCGACCCGGCCGGCGGCCCGACCCGGACCACCGCCGCGGCGCCCGCCCGGCGCCCGGCCCGGCGACCCCGCCGGCCACCCCGGCTGGCCGACCCGCACCGGCGGCTGCGGCTCGGCACACTGCTCGCGCTCGCCATGTTCACCACGATCGGCATCCGGCTGGTCGCGCTCCAGGTCGTCGACGCCCCGGAGTACGACGGCGGCGGTGTCGGCGACCGGCTGCGTACCGTCGTCCTGCCCGCCCCCCGCGGAACCATCTACGACCGCTTCGGGGCGGCGCTGGCGCACAGCGTCGAGGCCCGCTACGTCTACGCCGACCCGGAACTGATCGACGATCCGGCCGGGACCGCCACGGCCCTCTCGCCGCTGCTCGGCATCCCCGCCTCCAAGCTGACCGAGGAGATGCGGAAGCGGAAGCGGCCCGACGGGCGCCCGTCGAACTTCGAATACCTGGCCCGGGGCGTCGAGGTCGGCACCGCCGAGAAGATCATAAATCTCAACCTGAAGGGCATCGGCACCGGGCGGGACGAGCGGCGCGAGGTCCCCGGTGGCGACCTGGCCGCCAACCTGCTCGGCTTCACCAGCCAGGACCGGGTCGGCCTGGAGGGGATCGAGGCCCGCTACGACGAGCTGCTGCGCGGGGTGAACGGCGAGCGGGAGTACGAGGTCGGCAAGGGGGAGCTGGCAGCCGAGATCCCCGGCGGCTACAGCCGGGTCATCCCGGCCCGGCCGGGCAGCTCGCTGCAACTCACCATCGACCGGGACCTGCAGTTCATGGTGCAGCGGATCCTCGCCAAGCGGATGCAGGAGGTCAACGGCACCACCGGGGCGGCCGTGGTGCTCGACGTACGCACCGGCGAGGTGCTGGCCCAGGCGAGCTATCCGACCTACGACGCGGCAGACTGGCGGAAGTACGACGCCAGCGACCGCAACGACGCCGCCACCAGCTTCGTGGTCGACCCCGGATCGGTGCACAAGGCCATCATCTTCGGCGCCGGGCTGGAGGAGGGGGTGATCACCCCGAACACCGCCTGGCCGACGCCGTACAGCATCCGCAAGGGCGACCAGACGTTCCGGGACACCCACAACGCGCAGGGCCGCCGGCTCAGCGTCGCCGGGATGCTCGGGTTCTCCTCCAACGTCGGCACCATCCGGATCGCCGACCGGCTCGGCGCGGAGAAGGTCTACGAGTACCAGCTCCGGTTCGGGCTGGGGCAGCCGACCGGCGAAGGGGTGCTGGGCGAGGCGTCCGGCCGGGTGCTCAAGCCGTCGGAGTACAGCGGCTCGACCTACGGGTCGGTGCCGATCGGGCACAGCGTCGACGTCACCCCGTTGCAGATGGCCGCCGCGTACGCCGCGATCGCCAACGACGGCACCTGGGTCCAGCCCCACCTGGTACGCGAGATCATCGGCCCGAAGGGCAAGCGGAAGCCGGTACCCGACCCGAAGACCCGGCAGGTACTGCGGCCGGAGACCGCCGCCGCGCTGCGTACCCTGCTGGAGGCGCCGGTGACCATCGACGGCGGCACCGCCACCCAGGCGGCGATCGAGGGCTACCGGGTCGCCGGCAAGACCGGCACCGGATCCCGTGTGGTCAACGGCGAGTACGCCCCCGGCGAGGTCGCCTCGTTCATCGGCATGGACCAGGCGGACGACCCGCGGTACGTCATCGCGGTCTTCGCGCACACCCCGTCCGGTGGTGGCGGCGACGTCTCCGCACCGGCCTTCAAGGAGATGATGGAGTACGTCCTCCGGCACTATCGGGTGCCCTCGACCGGCACCGCGCCGCCGAAGTTCGTCGTCTATCCGCGCTGACCTGCCGGAACGGGACATCATCGGTGGGTGCGGGCAAACCACCGGGGCGGCTGTGCGGGGTGGACCCTCCGACGGGGTAGGGTCTGACGCCGTGCCCGGCAATCCCCGTCCCCGCGCCGTGACGCCGGTCCGGCTCACCGATCTCGCCGCGCGAGTCGGCGCCGAGCCGCCTCCGGACGCCGCCGACCTGGCCGTCACCGGGGTGACCCATGCCAGCGGCGAGGTGCACTCCGGCGACCTCTACGCGGCACTCCCGGGTGCCCGCCGGCACGGCGCCGAGTTCGTGGCACCGGCGGCGGCGACCGGCGCGGTGGCCGTCCTCACCGATCCGGCCGGTGCCCCGGCGGCGGCCGAGGCCGGGTTGCCCGCCCTGGTCGTGCCGGATCCGCGCGCGGTGCTCGGCGAGCTTTCCAGCGCGGTATACGGCGATCCGACCGCCGGGCTGACCGTCGTCGGCATCACCGGCACCGCTGGCAAGACCAGCACCAGCTACCTGATCGAGTCGGGGCTGCGGGCCGCCGGCGGTGTCACCGGCCTGATCGGCACCGTGGAGTGCCGGCTCGGCGACCTGGTGGTGGAAAGCGTCCGGACCACTCCGGAGGCCACCGACCTGCACGCGATGCTGGCGGCGGCCCGGGAACGCGGTGTCACGGCGGTGGCGATGGAGGTCTCCAGTCACGCCCTGGCGATGGGCCGGGTCGGCGGGGTCCGGTTCACCGTCGGCGGCTACACCAACTTCGGCCACGACCACCTGGACTTCCACGCCGATGTCGCCGACTACTTCGCGGCCAAGGCGCGGCTCTTCGACGGCCGGTGCGACGTCGAGGTGCTCAACCACGACGATCCGGCGCTCGAACCGCTGCGCCGGCCCGACACCGTCACCTACTCGGCCGTCGGCGATCCGGCCGCGACCTGGCGGGCCGGCGGGATCCGGGAGTCCGGCTACACCCAGACCTTCACCGCGTACGGTCCGGACGGCCTGGCCGTCGAGGCGGGGGTGGCGCTGCCCGGCCGGCACAACGTGGCCAACGCGCTGCTGGCGATCGCCACGCTGGTCGGCGCCGGCGTCGATCCCGCGGTCGCGGCCCGGGGCGTGGCGGCCTGTCCCGGCGTTCCCGGCCGACTGGAACTGGTCGAGGCGCCCGGCCCGGTGCGCGGGGTGGTCGACTTCGCGCACACCCCGGACGCGGTGGTGGCGGCGCTGCGGGCGCTGCGCGACCTGACCAGCGCCGGCAACCGGTTGATCTGCGTGCTCGGCTCCGGCGGCGACCGGGACCACGGCAAGCGCGCGCTGATGGGAGCCGCCGCGTCGGCCGGAGCCGACCTGGTGGTCGTCACCGACGACAACCCGCGCGGCGAGGACCCGGGAGTGATCCGGGCCGAGGTGCGGCGCGGTGCCGAGCAGGCCGGCGGGTCGGCGCTGGTGCGGGAGGTGGCCGGCCGCCGGGACGCGATCGAGGAGGCGGTCCGGCTCGCCGAGCCCGGTGACGTGGTCACGGTGCTCGGCAAGGGGCACGAGCGCGGCCAGGAGATCGCGGGCCGGACGTACCCGTTCGACGACCGGGTCGAGCTGGCCGCCGCGCTCGCCGCCCGGTTCGGCAACCTGGTGGAGGGCCGCCGATGATCCCGTTGACCCTGTCCGAGGTGGCCGCCGCGGTCGACGGCCGGCTGGTCGCCGCCGACCCGACGCTGCGGGTCACCGGCCCGGTCGAGTTCGACTCCCGCAAGGTACGTCCCGGCGGGCTCTTCGTGGCCTTCCCGGGTGAGAAGGTGGACGGGCACGACTTCGCGGCCTCGGCGGTGGCCACCGGTGGTGCGGCCGCGGTGCTCGGCTCCCGGGCGGTCGACGGGGTGCCGATGGTGCTGGTCCCGGACGCCCGGGCCGCGCTCGGCCGGCTGGCCCGGGCGGTGCTGGACCGGCTCCCCGAACTGACGGTGATCGGACTGACCGGGTCGTCCGGCAAGACCACCACCAAGGATCTGGTCGCCCAACTCACCACCCGGCTCGGCGCCACCGTCGCGCCGCCCGGCTCGTTCAACAACGAGCTGGGGCACCCGTACACGGCGTTGCAGGCCGACACCGAGACCCGGTTCCTGGTGCTGGAGAAGGGTGCCCGAGGGCTGGGACACGTCCGCTACCTGTGCGAGATCGCCCCGCCCCGGATCGCGGTCGTGCTCAACGTGGGCGTGTCGCACATCGGCGAGTTCGGCTCGCAGGAGGCGATCGCCCAGGCAAAGGGCGAACTGGTCGAAGGGCTGCCGGCCGACGGGCTCGCGGTGCTCAACGCCGACGACGAGCGGGTTCGCGCGATGGCGACCCGCACCGCCGCCCGGGTCGTGCTGGTGGGCGAGGCCGCCGAGGCCGAGGTGCGGGCCGAACAGGTCGACCTGGACGATCGCGGGCGGGCGTCGTACACCCTGGTCACGCCGGAGGGGCGGGCGGCGGTCCGGCTCGGGATCAGCGGCCGGCACCAGGTCGGCAACTCGCTCGCCGCGGCGGCGGTGGCCCGGGACCTCGGCATGCCGCTGGCCGAGTTGGCCGGTGCGCTCGGTCAGCTCGGCCTGCCCTCGACCCGCCGAATGGACGTCTTCGACCGCACCGACGGGGTGACGGTGATCGACGACTCCTACAACGCCAACCCCGCCTCGACCTCGGCGGCGCTGCGGGCGTTGGCCGGGATGGGTGAGCGGCGGCGGACCTTCGCGGTGCTCGGCTACATGGCCGAGCTGGGCGATTTCGAACGGGACGGGCACGAGCAGGTCGGTCGGCTCGCGGCCGAGCTGGGCGTCGACCGGCTGATCGTGGTCGGCGATCCGGCCGCGCCGATCCACGACGGCGCGGTGGCGATGGCGAATTGGGGAGGAGAGTCGGTGCTGGTTACCGATCAGGCGGCGGCGGTCGAGGCGCTGCGCCGCGAGTTGCGGCCGGGCGACGTCGTCCTGGTGAAGGGCTCGCGCTACCGCACCTGGGAGGTGGCCGACGCGCTGCGCGCCGAGGCCGTCCAGTCCGAGGGCGGTGCCCGGTGAGCGCGGTGGGTCGGCGGGATTCGACGGAAGGCGTTCCGGCGTGAGGGCGGTCATCGTCGCCATCGGTGTGGCGTTCCTGATTTCGCTCTTCACCACGCCAATCGCCATCAAGGTCTTCACCCGGCTCAAGGCCGGCCAGCCGATCCGGGCCGAGGGCCCGGTGATGCACCAGGGTAAGAAGGGCACGCCGACGATGGGCGGCGTGGTCTTCATCGTCGCCACGGTGATCGCGTACGTCGCCGGACACGTGGCCCTGACCACCCTGCCCGACGAGCAGATCGCCCAGGTGGAGCCGACCATCACCGCGCTGGTGCTGCTCGGGCTGATGGTCTTCTCCGGTGCGGTCGGCTTCATCGACGACTTCCTCAAGGTGCGCAAGCGGAACAGCGCCGGACTGAACAAGCGGGGCAAGCTACTCGGCCAGATCCTGGTCGGCGCCGTCTTCGGGGTGATCGCGCTCTCCTTCCCGAGCACGATGACCGACGCGTCGGGCGTGGCTACCAACACCGAGACGGTCGGCAGCACCACGCTCTCCTTCATCCGGGACATCGACGCGCTGGAGGTCGGCAAGGTCGCCTCGGTGATCATCATCATCTTCGTGGTGATGGCCGCGACCAACGGTGTCAACCTGACCGACGGACTGGACGGGCTGGCCACCGGCGCCTCGGTGATGGTGCTGGCCGCGTACGCGCTGATCGCCTTCTGGCAGTACCGGCACTGGTGTGCGGACTCGGACTACGTCCGGGGCGGCGCGTACTGCTACACCGTCCGGGACCCGCTGGAGATCGCCCTGATCGCCGGGGCGGCGGCCGGGGCCTGCGTGGGCTTCCTCTGGTGGAACACCTCACCGGCCCGGATCTTCATGGGCGACACCGGGGCACTCGGGCTGGGCGGTCTGATCGCCGGGATGGCGATGTCCACCCGGACGCTGCTGTTGCTGCCGATCCTCGGTGGTCTCTTCGTGATCATCACCATGTCGGTGGTCATCCAGATCATCTCGTTCCGGACCACCGGCAAGCGGGTGTTCCGGATGTCGCCACTGCAGCACCACTTCGAGCTGGCCGGCTGGAGCGAGGTCAACATCGTCGTACGGTTCTGGATCATCGCCGGGATCGGGGTGGCGATCGCCCTCGGCCTGTTCTACAGCGAGTTCCTCGCCGCCGTCACCTGACCCCTGGCCCCGGTCCCTGGCCCCTGCCCCCGGGGCACGATCTACCGACGCCGCCCGGCGGTGACGATCTACCGACGCCGCCCGGCGGTGACGACCTACCGACGCCCCCCACGAGGCGGTGGCCGGGACACGCCGTACCGGTTCGACACGCCGGTCGGCCGCCTGCGCCAGGGCGGCCGAACCAGCGTCGATGATGGGCGGATGGGGGAGGACGAGGGAACGGCGCGCACCGGTACCGGACGACCGGAGGGCGGCGGTGACGGCCTACCCGGGGTACGCCCGACCGGCGCCCGGGGCGCCCCCGCCGCGGTACGCCCACCCGACCCGCCGGCCGGGGTCGACCTGGCCGGTGGGCTCGCCGCGCTGCGCGGGTTGCTTGCCCGGCCGCTCGCCTCCTACTACCTGCTCATCTCCAGCTCCGGACTGCTGCTGCTGATCGGGCTGACGATGGTCTTCTCGGCGACGAGCGTCCGGGCGTCCGCCGCCGACGGCAACCCCTTCGCGATGGTCGCCAAGCAGGCGCTCTTCGCGCTGATCGGGCTGGTGGCCTTCTGGATCTGCCAGCGCCTGCCGGCCCGCACCTTCCGGGTGCTCGGGTTGCCGACCCTCGGCGTCGCGGCCCTGCTGCTGGTGTTGCTGGACGTCCTGCACCTGTGGGACAAGCTCAACGGCGACGACCGGGACGCCGTCCTCGGCCCGCTGGAGGCCTGGCAGCTCTGGCTGTACATCGGTCCGATCCAGCTGCAGCCCTCCGAGCTGGCGAAGTTCGGTCTGGTGCTCTGGGGTGCGGACATGATCGCCCGCAAGGGCGCCGCGCTCGGCTGGTGGCGCGAGCTGGCCACCCCGCTCTTCCCGGTGGTCGGCCTGCTCTTCCTGTTGGTCGGCTACAACGACCTGGGCACCATGCTCTGTCTGCTCGCCGTCGTGGTCGGGCTGCTCTGGGCGGCCGGCATCCGCAAGCGGGTCTTCGCCACCCTCTCGGTCTTCGGCCTGATCGGGGTCGGGTTGCTGGTCGCCGCCGCCTCGATCGGCGCCGGGTCCGGTGAGGAGGGCGCCAAGAACTACCGGCTGACCCGGCTCACCATGTTCTTCAACCCGCCGCCGCCGGACGAGTGCGGCCTCACCGACTGCTACCAGTATCTCCAGGCCCGGTACGCGATCGACAACGGCGGCTGGTTCGGTGTGGGGCTGGGCAAGAGCAGCCTGAAGTGGAACTGGCTGCCGGAGGCGCACAACGACTTCATCTTCGCCATCCTCGCCGAGGACCTGGGCGTGGTGGGCTGCGCCGTGGTGCTGGCCCTCTTCGCGGTGCTGGCGTACACCGGGTTGCGGATCGCCCGCCGGGTCGCCGATCCGTTCCGCAGGCTGGCCGCCACCGCCGCGACCGCCTGGCTGGTCAGCCAGGCAGTGATCAACATCGGTGGGGTGGTCGGGCTGCTGCCGATCACCGGCCTGCCGCTCCCGTTCATCTCCGACGGCGGCAGCGCCCTGGTGGTGACCCTCGCCGCGATCGGCATGCTCGCCTCGTTCGCCCGCGCCGAACCGGACGCCGCGCGTGCCCTGCACGCCCGTCCGGCGTCCCGATGGGTACGGCTACTCTGGGCCCCGTTGCCGCCGCTTCCCTCGGCGCGCCGCCGTGGGAAGCTACCCGCGCCGGCCCCCCGAGAGCCCGCGTCCCGGGCCGGGACCGGGCGGCGGCGGGAGCCCGAGGCCGGGCCAGCAGGTGGCCGGGCGAGGCGAGGGCGCGCCGGTACGGCGAGCGAGAGGAGACGCTGATGGGTCCGCTGCGGTCGGTGGTGCTAGCGGGAGGAGGCACGGGTGGTCACATCTACCCGTTGCTCGCCTTCGCCGACTGCCTGCGCCAGCACGACCCGGGAGTACGGATCACCTGCGTCGGCACCCCGAAGGGGCTGGAGAACGAACTGATTCCGCCGCACGGCTACGACCTGCGGCAGATCCCGGCGTATCAGCTTCCCCGGTCGGTCAACATGAACCTGATGCGTACTCCGGACCGGATGTGGAAAGCCGCCCGGGCCGCCGGAAAGGTGATCGACGAGGTACGGGCCGACGTCGTGATCGGGTTCGGCGGCTACGTTTCGGTGCCCGCGTACCTCGCGGCGTGGCGCCGGGAGCTGCCGATCGTGATCCACGAGGTGAACGTGCCCCCGGGGGTGGCGAACCGGCTCGGCATGAAGTTCACCAAGCACGTGGCGGTCGGCTTCCCGCACCAGCCGGCCCAGGCAGAGTCGCTGCGCAACGCCCGGGTGGTCGGGGTACCGCTGCGGCGTGGCATCAGCAGGCTCGACCGGGCGGCGCACCGGGCGGCGGCACGCCGGCAGTTCGGCCTGCACCCGGACCTGCCGACCCTCTTCGTGGCCGGTGGTTCCCAGGGGGCCCGCTCGATCAACCTGGCGGTGGCCGGAGCGGCCAAGTCGCTCGCCGCCGCCGGGGTGCAGGTGCTGCACGTGATCGGCGCCCGCAACGAGCCGGTCAACGTCCCGGCCGACCTGCCGGTGCCGTACGTGACCCTGCCGTACCTCTCGCAGATGGAGCTGGGCTACGCCGCAGCCGACCTGATGCTCGGCCGGGGCGGGGCGATGACCTGCGCCGAGGTGGCGGCGATCGGGCTGCCCACCGTCTACGTGCCGTACCCGCACAGCAACCAGGAGCAGAAGCGCAACGCCCTGCCGGTGGTCGAAGCCGGCGGCGGGCTGCTGGTCGACGACTCCGAGATGACCTCCGCCTGGATCGAGCACACCGTGATCCCGCTGATCCGCGACCCGCGCCGGCTGGCCGCGATGGGCGCCGCCGCCGCCGGCTACGGCCGCCGCGACGGCGACGAGGCCCTGCTCGACTTCGTCTACGAGGCGGTGGCCCGGTGAGCGCGAGGAGTGAGCCGGGTTTGCGAGCCCCGCAGTCGCGAGCGGAAGCCGGTCCGGTGAGCGCGAGGAGTGAGCCGGGTTTGCGAGCCCCGCAGTCGCGAGCGGAAGCCGGTCCGGTGAGCGCGAGGAGTGAGCCGGGTTTGCGAGCCCCGCAGTCGCGAGCGAAAGCCGGTCCGGTGATGGTGTCCGTGAGTGTGGGCAAGCCGGTGACCCGACGGATTCCGAGTGGAAGGCTGGTGTCATGAACACCGCGCAGTTCAGCCCGGTCGGCACGCTCGCCGCCGAAGACCTGGGCAGCATTCACCTGATCGGGGTCGGTGGGATCGGCATGAGCGGGCTGGCCCGGCTGCTGCTCACCCGGGGTCTGCGGGTCTCCGGCAGTGAACTGCGGGAGTGGCCGGCGCTGGCCGGGCTGCGGGCGCTGGGCGGCACCATCCACATGGGCCACGCGCCAACGAACCTGGACGGCGTCGACACCGTGGTCTACTCCAGCGCGATCCCGCAGGACCACCTGGAGCTGGTCACCGCCCGGGAGCGCGGGCTGCGGGTGCTGCACCGGTCGGAGGCGTTGGCCGCGGCGATGACCGGCCGACGGACCATCGCGGTCGCCGGCACCCACGGTAAGACCACCACCACCTCGATGGTGACGCTGATCCTCCAGCACGCCGGCCAGGACCCGTCGTTCGTGATCGGCGGGGAGATCTCCGAGGTGGGCTCGAACGCCCACCACGGCAGCGGTGAGTACTTCGTCGCCGAGGCGGACGAGAGCGACCGGTCCTTCCTGCTCTACCGGCCGTACGTCTCGATCATCACCAACATCGACGAGGACCACCTCAACACCTACGGCGACTACGCCGGGCTGGAGGAGGCGTTCGTCGACTTCGCCCGGCTGACCGACCCGGAAGGGTTCGTGGTGACCTGCGCGGACGACCCGGGCACCCGGCGGATGGCGGAGAAGCTGCGTGCCGAGGGGCGGACGGTGTACACCTACGGCACGGACCCCGGCGCCGACCTGCGGCTGACGGACGTGGTCTCGTCGGCCGGCGGCGTACGCTACCTCGCCACCCTGGGCGGGCAGTCGCTGGGCGAGATCCGGTTGCCGGTGCCTGGCGCGCACATCGGGCTGAACAGCGCCTCGGCGGTGCTCACCGCCGGCAAGCTCGGCCTGCCGATGGATTCCGTGACGTCGACGCTGGCCTCCTTCCCCGGGGTACGCCGCCGGTTCGAGCGCAAGGGGGTGGCGGCCGGCGTCCAGGTCTACGACGAGTACGCCTATCACCCGACCTCCATGACCGCCGCGCTCAAGACCCTGCGCGAGGTGGCCGGCGACGGCCGACTGATCGTCGTCTTCCAGCCGTACCGGCTCTACCGGACCCGGGACCTCCTGTCGGAGATGGCCACCGCGCTCTCCATCGCCGACGAGGCGGTGGTACTGGAGGTCTTCGCCCCGGGTGAGGTCCGGGCTCCCGGCGAGGGCGGGGCGGCGCTGACCGAGGCGATCGACCTGCCGGCCGAGCGGAAGGTCTTCCAGCCCTCCTGGGAGGAGGTACCGGCCGAGGTGGCTCGCCGGGCCCGTCGGGGTGACGTGGTGGTGACCATGGGCGCGCCGCCGATCTCGATGATGGGCGACGAGTTGCTCGACGTGCTGGCCGGGAGCCGGTCGGGGGCCGCCGGGCAGGAGGCCGGGGCGACCTCGAACGGCGCCGGGGCAGCCAGCGACGCCGGATGAGCCCGGGCACGTCCCGGGGCAGGTCCGGAGGTCCGGCTGCTCCGGGCGGTCGCTCCGGCGGGCCCGGGCAGGGTGGCCGGGGCGCCGCTGGACGGGGCACGGGACGCTCCGCCCGGGGCGGTCCGGGCGCGGGCGGTGTGCGTTCCGGGGCGGGCCGCCCCGGGACCGGCCGGTCGGGCACGGGCCGCGGTGCCGACCGGAGCTGGCGGCTGGTCCGGGCCGGCACCGACGCGGTGCCGCCGTCGGTACGCCGGTTCACCCGCCGGGCCCGGCAGCGCCGGGTGCGTGCCGCGCTGCCGTGGACGGTACTCGCCGGAGTGCTGGTGCTCAGCCTGGCCGGTGCCGGGGTCGTGTACGGCACCTCGCTCTTCGGCTTCCGGACGCTGCGGGTCGTCGGCGCCACCCTGGTCACCGACGACCAGGTGCGCCAGGCGGCCCAGGTGACCGAGGGCGTTCCACTGGCCCGGGTCGACCTCGACGCGGTCCGGGCCCGGGTCGCCGAGTTGCCGCCGGTGGCCCGGGTGACGGTGTCCCGGCAGTGGCCGAACACCCTGCGGATCGAGGTGGTGGAACGCAGCCCGGTCGCGGTGGTACCGCAGAACCGGCGCTTTCTGGTGCTCGACGCCGCCGGGGTGGTCTTCCAGACCCGACCGGACCGGCCGGCCGGGATGCCGCTGGTCCGGCTGCGTACACCCGGGCCCGACGACCCCGCGACGAAGGGGGCGCTGACCGTGCTCGCCAACCTCACCCCGGAGCTGCGGGACCGCCTCGGGGAGCTGGTGGTGGAGGGCCCGGCCCGGATCACCGTCAAACTGCGTGGCGGCCGTACGGTGCTCTGGGGCGACGCCTCGCGCAGCGACACCAAGGCGCAGGTGGCGACGTCGTTGCTGGCGCGCGAGGGGGACGTCGTCGACGTCCGGACCCCGGACGTGGTGACCATCCGCTGACCGCCGGCGCGGGCGGTGCGGACCGGGTGCGCGGGCTCCGCTGACCGGGCTGCGCGGGCTCCGCTCGCCGGATGTGCGGCGGTGCGGCACGTGGCGTCGGTCGGGCAGGTCGACACGCCCGTCGGCCGGCTCGCCGGTGACGTTTGCCGGCGGGCGTGCCGACACGCCGCGCAGGTCCTTGGGTTCGGCCGCGCGTACGCATACGTTGCCCCGAGAGGATCAATGGTTGACATAACTGTAAGCCTCTAGTAGAGGGTGAGGGTTACCCTTCGCCTCTCGTACCGAATGGTTGTCGGCCTCGCTCCGGCCGGATCGCCGGGCGGGGTGGCGGCCGCCGAGATCGAAGGAAAGGACCGGCGATGACACCTCCGCACAACTACCTGGCGGTCATCAAGGTCGTCGGCATCGGCGGCGGCGGCGTCAACGCCGTGAACCGGATGATCGAGGTCGGACTCAAGGGCGTCGAGTTCATCGCGATCAACACCGATGCCCAGGCCCTGTTGATGAGTGACGCCGACGTCAAGCTCGACGTGGGTCGGGAGCTGACCCGAGGGCTGGGTGCCGGCGCCAACCCGGACGTCGGCAAGAACGCCGCCGAGGACCACCGCGACGAGATCGAGGAGGTGCTCAAGGGCGCCGACATGGTCTTCGTGACCTGTGGCGAGGGCGGTGGCACCGGCACCGGTGGCGCTCCCGTGGTGGCGAACATCGCCCGTAAGCTGGGCGCGCTCACCATCGGTGTGGTGACCCGGCCGTTCTCCTTCGAGGGCAAGCGCCGGCAGGTGCAGGCCGAGGCCGGCATCGACGAGCTGCGCAACCAGTGCGACACCCTGATCGTCATCCCGAACGACCGGCTGCTCGCGCTCGGCGACCGGGGCATCAGCATGATGGACGCCTTCCGGCAGGCCGACCAGGTGCTGCTCTCCGGTGTGCAGGGGATCACCGACCTGATCACCACGCCGGGTCTGATCAACCTGGACTTCGCCGACGTCAAGAGCGTGATGAGCGGCGCCGGCAGCGCGCTGATGGGCATCGGCAGCGCCCGGGGGGAGAACCGGGCGGTGGAGGCGGCCGAGGCGGCCATCTCCAGCCCTCTGCTGGAGCAGAGCATGGACGGAGCCCGGGGGGTACTGCTCTCCATCGCCGGCGGCTCCGACCTCGGCCTTTTCGAGATCAACGACGCGGCGCAGCTGGTCACCGACGCCGCCCACCCGGACGCGAACATCATCTTCGGTGCCGTGATCGACGACGCGCTTGGCGACGAGGTCCGGGTGACGGTGATCGCGGCCGGCTTCGACGGCGGTGCCCCGGCGTACAAGCCGGTCGAGCAGGCCCGTAAGGTCAGCCCGCCGGCCGTCGCGCCGGTCTCGCCGCCTCCGTCGCCGCCGGCCCAGGCCCCGCGCCGGGTGCTCTTCGACGACGTGGACGTGCCGGACTTCCTGAAGAACGGTTCCTGAGCAGCCCGATGACCGAACCACCCCTCCCGGCGCCGGAGCACGAGCGCCGGGCAGAACTCGCGGCCAACCTGGCCCGGGTACGGTCCCGGATCGACGCCGCCTGCGTCTCGGCGGGCCGGGATCCGGCCGACGTCACCATGGTCGCGGTGACCAAGACCTACCCGGCCTCCGACGTGGTGCTCCTGGCCGGGCTGGGCGTGCGCGACGTGGGGGAGAACCGCGACCAGGAGGCCGCGCCGAAGGCGGCCGAGGTGGCGGCGGCCGGTGCCCGGCCGCGCTGGCACTTCGTCGGGCAGCTCCAGCGAAACAAGGCCCGCTCCGTCGTCCGGTACGCCGACGTGGTGCACTCGGTGGACAGCGTACGGCTGGCCGGTGCCCTGGCCGACGCGGCCGCGCGGCACCGGGATCGCCCGCTGGAGGTGCTGGTCCAGATCAACCTGGACGGTGCCGCGGCCCGGGGCGGTGCGCTTGTCGCCGCTGACGACCCGGACCGGGGGGTCGAACAGGTCGCCGCGGCGGTGGCCGGCTCGGATCGGCTGCGCCTGGGTGGGGTGATGGCGGTCGCCCCGCTCGGGGCGGATCCGGAGCCCGCCTTCGCCGCGCTGGCCAGGATCGCCGCCAGGCTGCGGGCCGACCATCCGGAGGCGACCGCGGTGTCGGCGGGGATGAGCGGTGACCTGGAGGCGGCGATCGCCTACGGCGCGACACATGTGCGGATCGGCAGCGCGTTGCTCGGAATGCGTAGCACGCTGCGGTAGCCTGGCAATCGGACACCAAACTACATCAGTGTTGTTTGAGGCGACATCCCCACTGGCGGGGGTCGGGGTGAGACCAGTTTCACGGTCGTGCCGGGGGTTGCCGTCTCGGGCCGGTGGGCACTGCAGTGTTCACGCGCGTGACAGGGGCACGGCACGGGGGGTGTGTGTCGCACGGCGGACGGAGGGGCGCGGGATGGGTGCACTGCGCAAGGCGGGGGTCTGGCTCGGGCTCGTCGAGGAGGACGACGAGCGGGCCTACGACGACGGTGGCTACGAGAAGAGTGGCTACCGCGAGTCGCGTTACCGGCAGAGCCGGTACGCCGACGAGTTCGCCGACGAGGACGAGGAGCAGGACGACGCTCCGCCACCCCGGCCCCGGGCCGGCGAGCGGACCCGGCTCGCCGAGCGCAACATGGGCCGTTCCGTCGAGCATGACCGCGTCGACGGTGACCGTCCGGAGCGGACCGACCGCACGGAGCGATCCAGCGTACGGTCGATCAGCCGGCCGAGTGGCGCCGAGCCGTCCACCGCGCTGACGTACCAGACCCGGGACAATCTCGCACTCGCGCCGCAGGCGCAGTTGCGCGAGCGACCGGTACCGGTCGAGCAGCCGGAGCAGCGTTACCAGATCACGACGCTGCACGTCACCACCTACCGCGAGGGCCGCACCATCGGCGAGCACTTCCGGGACGGCGTTCCGGTGATCATCAACCTCACCGAGATGGATGAGGCCGATGCCCGCCGATTGGTCGACTTCGCCGCCGGTCTGGCGTTCGGGCTGCGCGGTACGATCGAGCGCGTGACCAACCGGGTGTTCCTACTCTCACCGGCTAACGTCCAGGTCACCGCCGAGGACAAGGCCAAGATCGCTGAGGGTGGGTTTTTCAGCCTGAGTTAGCCCGACCGAGGGATCCGCCTGCCGTGTTTCTGTCCATCCTGTTTCAGGTCCTCTACCTGATCGTTTACGTGTTCCTCCTGGTGCTTTTGGCCCGGTTTGTCCTAGGTGCCGTCCTTCAGTACGGTCGCCGTTGGCAACCGAGCCGGGGGGCGGCAGCGGGAATGGAGTCGGTGTGGAGCGTCACTGATCCCCCTCTCAAGGCGTTGAGGCGTGTGATCCCCCCATTGCGAATTGGTACCGTGAGCATCGACCTGGCCTCCCTTGTGCTCCTGGTTATCCTGTTCGTGCTGATGAGATTCGTGTTAGGGCCGTTGATCAACAGTTCAACAACCTGGTGACCGGCGTGCCACGCGGCCGCAACTGACCCGAGGAGTTTCGATGCCGCTGACCCCGGCCGACGTGCACAACGTCGCCTTCAAGAAGCCGCCTATCGGCAAGCGGGGCTATGACGAGGAGGAAGTCGACGCGTTTCTGGACGAGGTCGAGCGCGAGCTCGCCCGTCTGATCGAGGAGAACAACGAGCTGCGTGCCCAGGTGGAGCGCGGTGGCCGTGGCGGCGCGCCAGCCGGCCCGGGCCCCGACCCACGCCTCGCCGCGGAGCTCAGCGACGTCAAGGCCCAGCTCGACCGGGTGCAGCGCGACAAGGCTGCGGCCGAGCAGGCCGCCCGGGCGATGCAGGCCGAGCTGGAGCAGGTCCGGGCCCAGGGCGGCCCGGCGGTCGGCGGCGCCGACGGGGAGCAGCAGGCTCTCCGGGTGCTGATGATGGCCCAGCGCACGGCGGACGACCACGTCTCCGACGCCCGCCGCGAGGCGGACCAGCTGCTCTCCGAGGCGCGGACCAAGGCCGAGGAGGTAACCCGCGAGGCGCGGGCCAAGGCCGACGCGCTGGAGCGGGACGCCCGCCAGCGGCACCAGGAGGCGATGGGCGGGCTGGATGCCAAGCGCACCGCACTCCAGAAGCACATCGAGGAACTCAAGCAGTTCGAGCGTGAGTACCGCACCCGGCTCAAGGCGTACCTGGAGAGCCAGTTGCGTGACCTCGACGGGCGTGGCCAGGGCCTTGAGGTGGAGATGACCCGGACCGACGGCAATCGGTCCGGTGGCAGCACCCCCGGCCTCGCCACCGCGGGCCTGGCGAACTCGTACGGCGGGAGCGGTCGCTCCGGCGCACTCGAGACCGGGCGCTGACCTCCCAGGACAGCAGCACGGTGCGACAGGACGCTACGACAACCGGAACCGATGCGTCGGGGGTGAGCCGTGATAGTCGGCAGTCTCGTGCTCATCCTCGCCGCCGTCGTGCTGCTGGTGCTCGGCCTGGGGAGCGGGTCGAGCGGTCTTCTGATCAGCTCGATCGCGGTCAGTCTGCTGGCCGCCGTCGCACTGGTGGTGGGCGCTCGGCAGGCGGCGGCGGTACGGGGCGTGGCCAGCGGCTTCGCCCCGGACGGGCCCGATGACGACGGGCTGACCGCCCCTGGCGGCGGTGAGCCCGGCGACCGGCGCGGTCGCCGCCCGCAAACCGGTACCCGAATGGCGCCGACGGATCCCCGCCTCGGCGGCAACGGCGCGGTCGACCCGACCCCCGGGAACGGGTCGGTGCTGACCGAGCCGGTCGAGGTCACCGTTCCCGCCCAGGCCGCCCGACCCGGCGCCGAGACCGACGACACCGGCTGGCGGCAACCGGCCGGCGGATCGGCGGCGCCGGCGACCGATCCGGCCGGGCAGGGTGAGCCGGCCGGGCTGGGTGAGCCGGACGACGACGTCCCGGCGGACGAGCCGGCGCCCCAGCCGGTCTCCGAGGCCGACGCGGCGCTGGTCGCCGCCCTGCTCGACGACGTGTACGTGGTCGACGGCCGGCCGCGCTACCACCTTGCCGACTGTCCACACCTGTCCGGTCGGGAAAGTGAACCGCTTCCGGTGAGCGAGGCGGTGGAGCTCGGCTTCACTCCGTGTGGGCGCTGCGCGCCGGCAACCGCCCTGCTCACCGATGCGCGCCAGGGCTGACGGCGGGGCGCCAACGGCCACCGGCGTCCCGGGAGGGTGGACGGTTCCGGTGTGGGCGCGGTGACCGAACCCACGGCGCTGACCGTCGCGGTCCGGGTCAAGCCCGGCGCGTCCCGGGCCCGGGTCGGCGGCCGGTTCGACGGCCCGTACGGTCCGGCGCTGGTGATCGCGGTGCATCCTCCGGCGGCCGAGGGCCGGGCCACCGAGGCGGCCCGGCGGGCGCTCGCCGAGGCGCTCCGGTTGCGTCCGTCGGCGGTCAGCCTGCGTGCCGGCGCGGCCAGCCGGGACAAGCTCTTTCTGGTCGACGGGGCCGACTCCGCGGTCGACGCGCGGCTGCGTCAACTGCGCGACGGATCCGGCCGGTGAGCCCTGCACGATCTCCCGCCGCGGTCGGTCGCGGCCGCCCACGAAGCCCGGCGCCCATCCGCCGCGCGAGCCAGCGGGTCCGGCACGCGAGTCGGCGGGTCTGCGACGCGAGCCGGCGGGTCCGCCCCGCGAGCTGGCGGGTCTGCGACGCGAGCCAGCGGGTCCGGCACGCGAGTCGGCGGGGTGGTGCGGTGATCGCCCGGCCCCGCGCGCGGCAGCCGTGACCGAGCGGCTCGACGTCGCCCTGCTGGTCGGCGCGGCCGTACTGCTCGTCGCGGTCGGTGCGGTCCGGCTGTCGAGCCGGCTCGGCGTACCGAGCCTGCTGGTCTATCTCGCCATCGGGGTGGCGATCGGTGAATCCGGCCTCGGCATCCAGTTCGACGACGCCGAGTTGACCCGGATGCTCGGCTACTGCGCGCTGATCGTGATCATCGCCGAGGGGGGCCTGACCGCCCGGTGGAGCACCCTGCGACCGGTACTCGGCCTCTCCGTCACGTTGGCCACGGTCGGGGTGGTGGTCAGCATCGGCGTGGTCGGGGTCGTGGTGCACGCCCTGCTCGGCCTGGACTGGCGGCTCGCGTTGCTCTACGGCGCGGTGCTCTCCTCCACCGACGCGGCGGCGGTCTTCGCCACGCTGCGCTGGCTGCGGCTGCCACGCCGGCTGGTGACCACCCTGGAGGCCGAGTCGGGGATGAACGACGCCCCGGTGGTACTGCTGGTGGTGCTCCTCTCCACCACGTCACTGGCCGGGCACGTCTGGTGGTACGAGGTGCTGCTGGTCGGCTACGAGCTGGTCGCTGGGGCCGTACTCGGCTTCGGGGTGGGGATGCTCGGGCGGTGGACCCTGCATCGGGCCGCCCTGCCGTCCTCCGGGCTCTACCCGATCGCCGCGGTCGGCCTCACCGTGCTGGCGTACGGCGTCGCCAACGTGCTGCACGCCTCCGGCTTCATCGCGGTCTACGTCGCCGGGGTGGTGCTGGGCAACTCGCGGCTGCCGCACCGGCAGGCGATCCTCGGCTTCGCCGACGGGTTGGCCTGGCTGGCCCAGATCGGCCTGTTCGTGCTGCTGGGCCTGCTCAGCTCCCCGGGTCGGCTGGAAAACGCGCTGCTGCCCGCCGTGGTCACCGGGCTGGCGCTGACCCTGCTGGCCCGGCCGCTGTCGGTCCTGGTCAGCGCGGTCGGAGTCCGGGTGGGACTGCGGGAGCAGGCGTTCCTGTCCTGGGCGGGACTGCGCGGCGCGGTGCCGATCGTGCTGGCCACGATTCCGCTCTCCGAGGGGCTGCCCGGGGCCGACCGGCTCTTCGACACCGTCTTCGTGCTTGTGGTGATCTTCACCCTGGTGCAGGCCGGCACCCTCGCCCCGGTGGCCCGCCGGCTGGGCATCGCCGCCCCGGCCGAGCCGACCGAGCTGCGGGTGGAGACCGCTCCGCTGGAACGGATGCAGGCGGACCTGTTGCAGTTGGAGATCCCGCCGGGCTCCCGGCTGGTCGGCGTACACCTGGACGAGCTGCGGTTGCCGGTGGGTGCCTCGGTCACGCTGGTCTCCCGGGACGGTGCCGGTTTCGTGCCGGGGCCGGACACCCGGCTGAAGGTGGGGGACAGCCTGTTGATCGTGGCCACCGCGCGGGTACGGGACGAGGTCGAGCGTCGGCTGCGGGCGGTGAACCGGCGCGGGCGGCTGGCCCGCTGGTTTGGGGAGTACGGGGACGAACGCAACAAATAGTGCTATTGTTCCTTTTGCCCGGTTTTGTGGGTTATTACAGGTTGAAGTCAGTAACATCGGTGCGGCATGTTGTCGGACGTCTGTACGTTCCGTATTCTTGCCAACCTCCGGAGTGCGCGGCGTCCCGCCGCGCGCCCGTTTTGCAATTGGGGGACGTCGTGGTCGGACGGGCGGGAGTGGGAGGCGAGACAACCGGAAAGTCCGGTTCGTCGTTCGCCCCCGGCGCCGCCCGGCAGCCTCGCACCGCCGCGCGGCACCCGCGTCCGGCGTCCCCGGGACCCGGCGGCGGCGGATCCCGCCGCCGGCAGCACCCCACCGGTCGCGCCCGCCGGAGCGACCGCACCGTGCAGGACCCGCCGGACCGCCACGGGAGCGTCGGAGGTTCCTGTTCAGGCACGGCCGATCGCCGCGGAGTCCGCGGCCGAGGGAGCGACGATGGCTAAGCCCGCAGAGACCAGGACGGCCGGCCGCAAGTCGGCCCCGAAGGCGTCACGGAGCGCCGCGGAGACCGAGAAGATCCGCGCTGCCCTGGCGGCCCGCCGGGACGAGCTCCGTGCCGAGTACGATCAGACGCTGAGCGAGATCACCGAGCTGCAGCGCGACCGGTTGACCGACTCGGCCGGGGACGACCAGGCCGATACCGGCACCAAGACGTTCGAGCGGGAGCAGGAGATCTCCCTCGCCAACAGCATCCTGGAACGCATCACCCAGGTGGAGCGGGCACTGGAGCGGCTTGACGAGGGCAGCTACGGCTGGTGCGAGCGGTGCGGCAACCCGATCCCGGTGGAGCGGCTCGCCGCGTTCCCATCCGCCACGCTGTGCGTATCGTGCAAGCAGTTGGAGGAGCGCCGGTGAGCCCCACCGGGTGGTGAACCTCAGGAAAGGGATCCCTGCTGAACATCGACGACGAGCGGACGACCACCGACGACGGGCCGGCCGTCGAGGCCCCGACGACCGGGCCCGGCCCGGCCCGACCCGCACCGGCGCGAAGCCGGCGGACGGCCGTCACGGTACTGCTGGCCACCGCCGTACTGGCCTGGCTCGCCGATCTCGGCACGAAGCACCTCGCCCTGGCCGCCCTGACCGACCGCGACCCGGTACGCCTGCTCGGCGGTGCGGTCTACCTGACCCTGACCCGCAACAGCGGAGCCGCGTTCAGCCTCGCCTCCGACCACACCTGGATCTTCCCGCTGGTCACGGCCGGCGTGATCGGCTGGATCGGCTGGATGGCGATCCGGCTGCGCTCGCTGCCGTGGGCCATCTCGCTCGGCCTGGTACTCGGTGGGGCGCTCGGTAACCTGACCGACCGGATCTTCCGCGCCCCCGGTGTCTTCGTCGGGCACGTGGTCGACATGGTAAGCCTCTTCGACCCGTACGGTCAGGTCTGGCCGATCTTCAACCTGGCGGACAGTGCCCTGGTCACCGGCGTCGTCCTGGCGGTGCTGCTGGAGCTGACCGGCCGGCAGCGGGACGGCACCCGACCGCGCTCCCGGCCGGGGAACGCCGGGACCGAGTCCGAGCGACGGGACCTGTCGTGACCTCCATCTCCGACGCGGGTCCGACGCGGCCCGCAGGCGACCGCCGCTCACTCCCGGTGCCCGACGGACTCGACGGCATGCGCCTGGACCAGGCGGTGTCCCGGCTCTTCGGCCTCTCCCGCACCGTGGCGGCCGCACTGGTCGAGGCCGGTGACGCCCTCGTCGACGGTGCGATTCGGCCCAAGTCCGACCGGGTCTCGGCCGGCTCCTGGCTGGAGGTGGTGCTGCCGGCGCCGCCCACCGCGCCGACCGTGATCCCGGAGACGGTGCCCGGACTGCGGGTGCTGCACTCGGACGAGGACATCGTGGTGGTCGACAAGCCGGTCGGGGTGGCGGCGCATCCGAGTCCCGGGTGGACCGGCCCGACGGTGATCGGCGGGCTGGCCGCGCTCGGGCACACCATCGCGACCAGCGGCGCCGCCGAGCGGCAGGGCGTCGTGCACCGGTTGGACGTCGGCACCACCGGGGTGATGGTGGTGGCCAAGAGCGAGCAGGCATACAGCCTCCTGAAGCGGGCGTTCAAGGCGCGCGAGGTGGAGAAGCGCTACCACGCGGTGGTGCAGGGCCACCTCGACCCGCTGCGCGGCACGGTCGACGCCCCGATCGACCGGCACCCGATCCACGACTACCGGTGGGCGGTGATGGCCGGCGGCAAGCCGAGCATCACCCACTACGACACCCTGGAGGCGTTTCCGGCGGCGAGCCTGCTCGACGTACGGCTGGAGACCGGGCGTACCCACCAGATCCGGGTGCACCTCTCCACCCTGCGGCATCCGTGTGTCGGTGATCTGACATACGGTGCCGATCCCACCCTTGCGGCCCGGCTCAGGCTCACCCGCCAGTGGTTGCACGCCCGCGAGTTGGCCTTCGCTCACCCCCGGACGGCCGAGCAGGTCCGGTTCGTCAGCGACTACCCTGACGACCTGGAAGTTGCACTCCGCATCCTGCGCGACTGACCGACCGGCAGGGATCACCCGACGAGGGAGTTACGTCCGTGCGCCTCGGCGACCTGTTGCGACAGTTGGACAACCGACTGTTGCCGCCCCTGGCCCGGGGCATGGCCCGGCTCGGGCACGGCCGGCTGCGGCTCCGACTGCTGACCACGGTCGCGCTGTTCTGCTCGGCGGCCGTGCTGGTCACCGCCGTCTGGGCGGCCGACCGGCGGCCGGTCGGCGACCCGACCGTCGGCGAGGTGACCCGGGTAGGGGTGACGCAGGGCCAGTCCATCCCCGGCTACGTGGAGGCGAGCCGGGGAGAGCTGCGAGCACTGGTCGAGGCCGCTGCCGCCGACCCGGCCCAGCCGACGTACGCCCTGGTGACCATGTCGGCCTACCTGGCACCGGACCGGCTGACTCCGGTACTGGCCGGGATCGGTGTCTCGGAGGTCTTCGCTCGGCTGTGGCGTCCCGGCACCCAGACCGAGATCGTGCGCATTCCGGCCCTGCGGGTTCCGGACGACGTGGTCGCCGGGATGGCGGAGGTCGCGGCCCGCAAGGACCAGGAGGCCCGGGACTATCAGGAGCGGGCGGCCGGGGTCACCGGCGACGGTGCCCGGGAGCGCGAACTGCGGCTGTACTACGCGAGCGGGGCCCGGGTCGCCGACGAGGAGGCGACCGCCTACCGGGCCGGGTGTTCGTGCGTGTACGCCGCCGTGGTGCGGGGCGATCCGGCCGTGCTGGAACGGATCGCCGCCCGACCCGAGGTTCGGGCGGTGGATCCGGCGCCGGAGGTGCGGCGGCTGGATCGAACCGTCTTCACCCCGCCGCTGCCCGAACAGGACGACGTGGCGCGCCCGCCGGCCGATGCGAGCATGCCGGCGACCGACGACGGGCCGTCGGCCGGGGGTGAGCCGGGGGCGGACCCGGCATCCCCGCCGACCTCGGCCGGTCCGGTGGCCGATCCGCCCGACCCGCCGGCCACCGCCACCGCCGGCCCGACCGGTCCGGGGGTGACCGAACCGCCGCCCACCGTGGACGCGCCGGTCGACGACCCCCCGCCCGAGCCGGACCCGTCGGCCGACTCGCCACTGGTCGAGAACTCGTCGAGCCGGACGGCGCCGGAACCTTCGGCCGATCCATCCGCGACCGGAGTGGGCGGCGGGACATGACGACGCGGGGCACGATGGACGTCTGGTCGACGGCGGGCACGCCGACGGCGGTGGGTGCGCTCCCTAGGTGGCCCGAATAGGGTTTGCTTCGTAGCCTGTCAGGGCGGGGACCGATGGTGCTGGGAGGGGCGAGCCGTGGACGGCACCGAGACCGGCTGGGGCCGGCCGGCGGAATCAGCGCCGCGTTGGCGGGCGCTGCTCGACCGGGCTCTGCACGGTGGCCGGACCGACGAGCAGCAGGTTCCCGACGAGCGACCCGGGTCGGGCCCGGCCGCCGACGGCGGGCGTACCGCCGGCCGGCACCCCGGCAACGGCCATCCGGGCGGGCCCGACGCCGACCCCTGGACATCGTCTCCCGGTCACCCGCCCGCGCCCGGCTATCCACCCTCGTCCGGGTACGCCGCCGGGGCCGGTCATCCGGGGGAGTCCCGTTACGCCGCTCTGGAGAGCGGTTACCGGCCCGATCCCGGATTCGGCGGCGGGCGCCCGCCCGAGCCCGGCTATCGACCGGGCCCCGGCCATCCCGCCGAGCCCGGCTATCGGCCCGGCCCCGGCCATCCCGCCGAGCCCGGCTATCGGTCCGGCCCGGAGCACCGGCCGGGCGCCGACCGGCGGGAGCCCGACCACCCGGGCGGAGGTTACGGACGCGACCCCGGCTTCCGGCCAGACCCGGAGTCCTTCCGGCCAGAGCCCGGCTACCGGCCCGAACCGGTGGAACCCTACCGGCCCGAACCGGCTGGCCCGGACTTTCCCGGCGAGTCCCGCTACGCCGCGCTCGGCGGTGGCTACCAGCCCTCGCCGCCGGTGGTACCGGCGCCGCGTCCGGCCCTGCCGGGCGCGCCGGCCCCGGCCCGCCGCCCCGACCCGGGCGCCGGGTCGGCCCTGCCGCAGCGGGCGGCGCCGGCCCCGGCCACCGGCCGGTCGGTTCCGGCACCGCGTAGCGCGCTGGCGCCGTCGGCCGCCCCGCCGATCGTCCCGGTACCTGCCCCGGCACCGGGGCATCCGCCGGCCGCCGGCTATCCGGCGACGGACATCGGGTACGCCCCGGTGTCCCGCCGGGCCAGCGTCGAGCCGTATCCGAGCCGGCAGCAGCGTTCGGCCGACCCCGAGGTGGAACGCGCCCGGAACGTGCTCCGCCGCGAACTCGGCTCTCCCCGGGTGATCGCCTTCGCCAACCCGAAGGGCGGCGTGCACAAGACCACGGCGACGGTGCTCGCCGCCGCGACGGTGGGCAGCGTACGCGGCCGTGGCGTCCTCGCCTGGGACGACAACGAGCTGCGCGGCACCCTCGGACTGCGGGCCGGCAGCGCCCGGCACGCCCGGACGATCCGGCACCTGGTCGCCGACCTGATCGAGATCGAGGTGCTGCCCAGCACCCAGCTGATCGACCGGCTCGACGACTACCTCCGGCACGCCTCCGACGGCTCGTACGACGTGCTGGCCGGCGAGGAGAGCCCCCGGTTCGCCCAGCGTCTCGACCAGCACACCGTCCGGCGGGTGCTGGAACTGCTCCGCCGCACCCACGACGTGATCTGTGTGGACACCGGCAACAACGTGGAGAGTTCCAACTGGCAGACGGTGCTGCGCGCCGCCGACCAACTGGTGGTCACCACGGTGCCCCGGGAGGACGCCGCGTTCACCGCCGACTGGATGCTCGACCTGCTGCACGACATCGGCATGGGCGAGCTGGCGGACAACGCCGTCACCCTGCTCTCCTGCCCGACCCCGGGCCGGTCCCCGCTGCTCGACGACCTGAAGCGGCACTTCGCCACCCGGACCCGTGCGGTGGCGGTGGTGCCGTACGACCCGGCGCTGGAGACCGGCTCGTCGATCGAGTACGCCCAGCTGGCCCAGGAGACCCGGGACGCCTGGATGCAGGCGGCGTCGATGATGCTGGAGCCGTTCGCCCGCTGACCCGCCGCCGCGCCGCGGGAAGCTCGCGCTCTACCCGGGAAGACTCGCGCTCTACCCGGGAAAGAGTGGCCGTCCGGTGGGTATGGGCCACTCCTTCCCGTCAGTAGTGCGATCACTCCGCAGCAGTGCGATCACTCCGCGACGGATCGGGTGGGGTGGAATGTGGGACAGCTCGCCTGGTCGGGTGTCAAGCCTGGAGAGAGACGGGCCCTGGGGCTAGGCTCGGTGGCCGGCAGCCGCGCCGGCGGGGTCCGACCCCGTGCCGGGGGCGCACGGTTCGCGCCGTCCGGCCCGCACCTGGCCGGCGTCGCGCGGTGCTGCCGTTTGGGGGATGCGTCGCTGGGTGACCGGCAGCCGCCGTCGACCTTTCCGTCGGCGGGCCGGCCGGCGGCCGCGTGAGGGAAGGGGGCCCTGGGTGTCTGACTCGTTCGTGCACCTGCACGTGCACACCGAGTATTCGATGCTCGACGGGGCAGCCCGGCTCAAGGAGTTGTTCGCCGAGACCGCCCGGCTCGGCATGCCGGCGCTGGCGATGACCGACCATGGCAACCTCTTCGGCGCGTACGACTTCCACAAGCAGGCCAAGGCCGCCGGGGTGAAGCCGATCATCGGGGTGGAGAGCTACCTCACCCCGGGGACGGATCGACGGGACCGGACCCGGGTCCGGTGGGCCGACGGTGGCGAGAACGACGTCTCCGGTGGGGGCGCGTACACGCACATGACGATGATCGCCGCCGACGTGGACGGCCTGCGGAACCTGTTCCGGCTGAACTCGCGGTCGAGTCTGGAGGGTTACTACTTCAAGCCGCGGGCGGACCGGGAACTGCTGCACCAGTACGGCAAGGGGATCATCGCCACCACCGGCTGCCCCTCCGGGGAGGTGCAGACCTGGCTGCGGATCGGGAACTTCGACAAGGCGTGCGAGTCGGCGGCGGAGTTCCGGGACATCTTCGGGGCGGAGAACTACTACCTGGAGGTGATGGATCACGGGCTCGACATCGAGACCCGGATCCGGCAGGACCTGATCCGGCTGGGCAAGAGGCTCAACCTGAAGCCGGTGGCCACCAACGACCTGCACTACACCTACGACAAGGACGCGGACGCGCACGAGGTGCTGCTCTGCGTGCAGTCCGGGTCGACGCTGGCCGACCCGAAGCGGTTCAAGTTCGACGCCCGGGACTTCTACCTGAAGTCGGCGGCCGAGATGCGCACGTTGTGGGACTCCGAGGTGCCGGGGGCCTGCGACAGCACGCTGGAGATCGCCGAGCGGATCGGTGACTACTCCGAGCTGTTCGCGTCGCGCAACCTGATGCCGCAGTTCCCGGTGCCGGCGGGGGAGACCGAGGAGACGTTCCTGCGCAAGGAGGTGCTGCGCGGGCTGGAGCGGCGGTTCCCGGGCGGGGTGCCGGAGGACCGGCGCCGGCAGGCCGAGTACGAGCTCGACGTGATCCTCAAGATGGGCTTCCCGGGCTACTTCCTGGTCGTCGCCGACCTGGTCGCGTATGCGAAGCGGGAGGGGATCCGGGTCGGGCCGGGGCGTGGTTCGGCCGCGGGCGCACTGATCGCGTACGCGCTCGGCATCACCGAGTTGGACCCGATGGCGCACGGCCTGCTCTTCGAGCGGTTCCTCAACCCCGACCGGGTGTCGATGCCCGACATCGACATGGACTTCGACGAGCGTAGGCGCGGCGACATGATCCGTTACGCCACGGAGAAGTACGGCGAGGAGCGGGTCGCGCAGATCATCACGTACGGCACGATCAAGGCGAAGGCGGCGATCAAGGACGCGGCCCGGGTCCTGGGGTACCCGTTCGCGATGGGTGACCGGATCACCAAGGCGATGCCCCCGGCGGTGATGGGCAAGGACATCCCGCTCGGCGGCATCTTCGACCCCGGCCACCCGCGCTATCCGGAGGCGGCCGAGTTCCGGCAGCTCTATGACGGCGACGGCGAGGTACGCAAGGTCGTCGACACCGCCAAGGGCCTGGAGGGGCTGAAGCGGCAGTGGGGGGTGCACGCGGCCGGGGTGATCCTGTCCCGGGATCCGCTGGTCGACGTGCTGCCGATCCAGAAGCGGGAGCAGGACGGCTCGATCATCACTCAGTGGGACATGGGTGCCTGCGAGACCATCGGCCTGCTCAAGATGGACTTCCTCGGCCTGCGCAACCTGACCATCATGGACGACGCTCTGGAGGCGATCCGGGAGAACCGGGGCGAGGAGCTGGTCCTGGAGGACCTGCCGCTGGACGACAAGGCGACCTACGCCCTGCTCGGCCGGGGTGACACCCTCGGGGTGTTCCAGTTCGACGGCGGTCCGATGCGGGCGCTGCTGCGGTCGATGGCGCCGGACAACTTCGAGGACATCTCGGCGGTCGGCGCGCTCTACCGGCCCGGCCCGATGGGTGCGAACGCGCACAACGAGTACGCCGACCGCAAGAACAACCGCAAGCCGGTGGTGCCGATCCACCCCGAGCTCGCCGAGTCGTTGCAGGACATCCTGGGTGACACCTACGGGCTGATCGTCTACCAGGAGCAGGTCATGGCGATCGCGCAGAAGGTGGCCGGGTACTCGCTCGGCAAGGCCGACCTGCTGCGTCGGGCGATGGGCAAGAAGAAGAAGGAGATCCTCGACAAGGAGTTCGCCCCGTTCGCCGCCGGGATGAAGGAGAACGGCTACAGCGACGCGGCGATCAAGACGCTCTGGGACATCCTGGTCCCGTTCTCCGACTACGCGTTCAACAAGGCGCACAGCGCCGCGTACGGGGTGGTCTCCTACTGGACCGCCTACCTGAAGGCGAACTATCCGGCGGAGTACATGAGCGCGCTGCTCACCTCCGTCGGCGACGACAAGGACAAGTCGGCGGTCTACCTGGCCGAATGCCGGCGGATGGGCATCAAGGTGCTGCCGCCGGACGTCAACGAGTCCAGCGCCCGGTTCGCCGCGGTCGGCACCGACATCCGGTTCGGGCTGGCCGCCGTCCGCAACGTCGGCGCGAACGTGGTCGAGTCGATCCGCCGGTCCCGCAGGGAGAAGGGCAACTTCACCGACTTCTACGACTACCTGCGCAAGGTCGACGCGGTGGCCTGCAACAAGAAGACCGTCGAATCGCTGATCAAGGCGGGTGCCTTCGACTCGCTCGGGCACACCCGCAAGGGGCTGCTCGCCGTACACACCGACGCGATCGACTCGTTCATCGCGCTCAAGCGCAACGAGGCGGTCGGCCAGTACGACCTCTTCGGCGACGCGTTCGGCGGCGGGAGCGACGGCGACTCCGGCGGCGGCATGGTGGTGACCCCGCCGATCCCGACCGGCGAGTGGGACAAGACCGACCTGCTCACCTTCGAACGCGAGATGCTCGGCCTCTACGTCTCCGACCATCCGCTCTTCGGCGTCGAGCACGTGCTCGCCGCCGCCGCCGACATGTCCATCGCGGCGCTGGCCGAGGAGGGCGGTGTCGCCGACGGGCAGGTGGTCAACCTGGCAGGCATCCTCTCCGGGGTGCAGCGTCGGATCACCAAGCAGGGCCGGGCCTGGGCCTCGGCGACCCTGGAGGACCTCGGCGGCGCGGTCGAGGTGCTCTTCTTCCCGAACACCTACGAGTTGGTCGGGCAGTACATCGCCGAGGACGCGATCGTGGTGGTCAAGGGCCGGATCGACCGCCGCGACGACCAGCCCCGGCTGATGGCGATGGACCTCTCGATGCCCGACATCACCGCGGCCGACGAGGTCAAGCCGGTGGTGCTGGCCCTGCCGCCGTCCCGCTGCACGCCACCGCTGGTGGAACGGTTGCGCGAGGTGCTGACCAGCCATCCGGGCTCGGCCGAGGTGCACGTCAAACTCGTCAACGGCTCCCGGGCCACCCTGCTGCGGCTCAGCCCGCTCCGGGTCGCCCCCACCACCGCGCTGATGGCCGACCTCAAGGCGCTGCTCGGGCCGAGCGCCGTCGTGGGCTGAGCTTCGCGCGGTGGCGCGGCGCTTTGTGCGCGCCGAGTGTCGTGATAGCGACAACCACTGCGCACACAAACTACGGTTTGATCAGTGGGTGCGGGACGGGGCTGGCGGACTGGAGTGGTTGCTGTTCGAGCAGGCGGGGGTGGTCACCTGGAGTCAGGCGGTCGCGGAGCTGACTCCCTCGAAGGTGCGGCACCTGCTCAACACCGGCCGCTGGCGCCGGGTGTCCCACAATGTGCTGGTCACGCAGGGCGGCCAGTTCACGCGGGAACAGCAGTGGTGGGTGGCGGTGCTCGCCGCTGGTGACGGCGCGCTGCTCGCCGGTCTGGCGTCGGCCCGCGCCGGCGGGCTGCGGGGGACGTGGCGCAGCGATGTGGTCGACGTGCTCGTTCCGTACGGCAAGAGGGCTCCGAACCTGCTGCGCCGGCTGCCGTTGGGTCTGCCGGCCGTACGGGTACGCCGAACTCGGCACCTGCCCGAGGCTGACCGTCAGCGGGGCCGGCCCGATCGCACCACGATGGCTCGGGCCCTCGTCGACGCGGCACAGTGGGCGCCCACCGACGACGAGGCGCAGACGATCCTCGCGGCCGGTTGCCAGCAACGCCGGGTCACGCCGGCCGAAATCGACGCGGTGATCGAGCGGATGCCTCGGCTGCGACGTCGGGCGCTGATGCGACAGACGATGGCAGACGTGGCGGGTGGAGCGGAGGCGCTTTCCGAGATCGACTTCATCCGGCTCTGCCGCCGACACCGGTTGCCGTCGCCAGATCAGCAGGAGCGTCGCAGGGACGCCAGCGGTCGGGCCCGCTATCTCGACGCCTACTGGCGGCGGTGGCGGCTGCACGCGGAGGTCGACGGCGCGCACCACATGGAGGCCCGACACTGGGCCGCGGACCTGCGGCGCCAGAACGAAATCTGGGTGGCCGGCGACCGCATTCTGCGCTTCACCGCCTTCGACGTGCGCCGCAAACCCGAGTACGTGGCGGCACAGGTGCGCGCCGCGCTCGAAGCCGCTGGCTGGCGCGAGAGTCCGTGACCACTTTCTGGCCGGCGTACGACCAGCGTACGGGCCGGATCGCATTGACCGGAGGACATCGCGCTGCCTCGGAAGCAGGTTGGGTGGTTTCCTGTACCGGGCCCCCCAGTGCTGGGCCGGGCCTGAGAGGATCATTCGGTGAGTCCGGCAACCTCCCGCCCCGACGGCCCGTTCGGCGATGGCGACGACGACCGCCCCCAGCCAACTTCAACTCCGGCTGCCCGCTCCGATCACGACGGCCCCGACGCCGCGCTGCGGGCGGACGCGCTGGACGCCGGACCGGTGGGCGCCGGACCGGTGGGCGTCGGGGTGCCGCCGGAAACGCCGGCTGGCTCGTACGGCTCTGGGCCCGCGGACGGCCCCGGATCGGCCCCTCCGCTCGGGAACCCCGTCGTCCCGCCTCCGGTCGGCGGCGATCCGGCCCCTCGACTGGTCCGGGGCCGGGCGGTACACGTCGGTGCGCTGCTGGTGTTGATCCTGCTGGGGATTCCGTTCGGTCTGGTCTGGTCGGCGGTGTCCCCCGGTGTGCCGGTGGTGCAGACCGAGGACGGGGCGCTGCTCGGCGCGCCGCAGCCGGAGGAGTTCATCGCCGCCGACGCCTGGTTCAGCGTCCTCGGATTCGGTCTCGGAGTGCTGGCCGCGATCGCGATATGGCTGCTGCTGCGCCGCCACCGGGGCCCGGTCGGCATCCTGGTGGTGGTGCTCGGCATGCTCGGCGCGGCTGTGCTCGCCTGGCAGCTCGGTCGGCAGATCGGCCTGTCCGGCTACGAGCGGCTGCTCGCCAGCGCTCCGCCGGGAACGACGTTCAGCAAGCCGCCGGACCTGCACGGCGGGCAGTACGATCTGCTGCTCGGGTTCATCCCCGCCATTCAGGACCTGCTGGTGCCGGCATTCGGCGCCGCGGTGATGTACACCCTGCTGGCCGGCTGGTCCCGGTATCCCGGGCTGCGGCCCGACGCCGAGCCGGCGCCGGTCAGTTGGGACTCGCCGGCACCGCCAGCTCCGTCAGCGGCACCGGCACCGCACGCACCTGACGCAACAGAGCCGCCTCGCGATTGAGCAGCCGCAGCTCCGCGCTCAGCCGGCCGGCGGTGTCCGGCGTCGCCAGCAGCCGCTGCCGGTCGGCGAGGGTGAGCGCGGCGGTCGCGGCCACCAGGTGCGACAGTACGGTCGGGTCGTCCGGCAGCTGTTCGGAGATCTCCTCCTGGTCGTCCCGGACCAGCGTGAGGTAGCGCCGGAAGACCGCGAGCACCCGGGGCGCGAGCAGGTCGGCGAGCTGCTCCTGCCCGGCCGGCTCGGGCAGCCACTCCACCTCCGCGGTCAGGTACGGGGTGGGGCCCTCCTCGACGCGGGCGATCCGGAACCGTCGCCGGCCGACGGTGACCACGTCCAGCCGGCCGTCCGGCAGCTCGGTCACCTGCCGGAGTTCGGCGGTGCAGCCGACCTCGTGCAGGGTGACCGGTGAACCGTCCGGACGCCGGTCGGTCAGCTCGGGCGGCGACACCGACTCGGCGCGGGACTCCGGGCCCGGGCCGGCGGAGACCGATGCCGACCCGCCGCTGCGGATGGCGACCACCCCGAACTGCCGGGGCGTGCCGTCCGGCAGGGCGCGCAGGTGCCGCATCAGTTCGAGGTAGCGCGCCTCGAAAATGTGCAACGGCAGGACCAGACCGGGAAAGAGCACCGTCCCGAGCGGAAACACCGGCAGCCGCGCGTCCACCGGTCGAGCCTAGCCCGTCGACTCCGGCGGTGGACCGCTCCGCCGGTCGATCGTCCGCCGCCGACTCGGCCCCTCTTTCTTACGGCCGCCGTCTCGCCCCTCCTGAGGTGCTCCGGCTCAGGGTGGTCGGGCTCACCGTCCCGCCGGCTGGGCGGACGCGGTCCGATCGGTGGGCGCCCGAATAGACTGCCAAGGGTGTTGAACCGGATCGACCTGCGCGGTGGTTGGCGCGACCCGCGCGCACTGCTGCCCCGTGCCCAGCTTGACGTCTCCCTGGCGGTGGAGAAGATCCGCCCTATCGTGGAGGCGGTCCGCGAGCATGGCTTCCCGGCCATCCAGGACGCCACCCATCGGCTCGACGGCCTGCGGCTGGACCGGTTCCGGGTGCCGGCCGAGACGATCACCGAGGCCGAGGCGACGCTGGAGCCGGAGGTCCGGACCGCGCTGGTCGAGGCGATAGACCGGGCCCGCCGGGTGCACGCCGACCAGCGGCGGGCCGACGTGACCACCGAGGTGGTCCCGGGCGGGACCGTCACCGAGCGCTGGGTTCCGGTCGACCGGGTCGGGCTCTACGTCCCCGGCGGCCTCGCCATGTACCCCTCGACCGTGGTGATGAACGTGGTGCCGGCCCAGGTGGCCGGGGTCCGTTCGCTGGTGGTGGCGAGCCCTCCGCAGCAGGAGTTCGGCGGCCTGCCCGACGCCCGGGTGCTGGCCGCGTGCGCGCTGCTCGGAGTCGACGAGGTCTACGCGGTCGGTGGTGCCCAGGCGGTCGCCATGCTGGCGTACGGAGCGGACACGGACGTCGACGGAGAGACCCGGTGCGAGCCGGTCGACATGATCACCGGCCCGGGCAACATCTGGGTCACCGCCGCCAAGCGGCTGCTGCGCGGCGTGGTCGGGATCGATGCCGAGGCCGGCCCGACCGAGATCGCCGTACTCGCCGACGAGACCGCCGACCCGGTGCACGTCGCGGCCGACCTGATCAGCCAGGCCGAGCATGATCCGCTGGCCGCGAGCGTGCTGGTCACGCCGTCGGTGGAGCTGGTCGAGGCGGTCGACCGGGAGCTGCGTCGCCAGGTGCCGGAGACCAAGCACGCCGACCGGATCGGCACCGCGCTCGGCGGGCCGCAGAGCGGTGCCGTGCTCGTCGACGACCTCGAAGCGGGACTGCGGGTGGTCGACCTCTACGCCGCCGAGCACCTGGAGATCCAGACCCGGGACGCCCGGACCTGGGCGATGCGGGTACGCAACGCCGGGGCGATCTTCGTCGGGCCGTACGCGCCGGTGTCGCTCGGCGACTACTGCGCCGGTTCCAACCACGTGCTGCCGACCGGTGGCTGCGCCCGGCACTCCTCGGGACTGTCGGTGCAGTCCTTCCTGCGCGGCATCCACATCGTGGAGTACGACGAGGCGGCGCTCCGCGACACCGCCCGGCACGTGGTGACGCTCGCCAACGTGGAGGACCTACCCGCGCACGGCCAGGCGGTCCGGGCCCGGTTTCCGGAGAGCACCGGCGGGGTGGTGGCGTGACCTCCCTCTCCGACCTGCCGATCCGGGACGACCTGCGTGGGCGTAGCCCGTACGGGGCGCCGCAGCTCGACGTGCCGGTGCGGCTGAACACCAACGAGAACTCGTACCCACTGCCGGAGCCGGTGGTGGAGGCGATGAGCAAGGCGGTCGCGGCCGAGCTGCGGGACCTGAACCGCTATCCCGACCGGGACGCGGTGGCGCTCCGTGCCGAGCTCGCCGACTACCTCGGGCACGGACTCGGCACCGCGAACGTGTGGGCGGCGAACGGCTCCAACGAGGTCCAGCAACAGCTGTTCCAGGTCTTCGGCGGGCCGGGGCGGACCGCGCTCGGCTTCACCCCGGCGTACTCGGTGCATCCGCTGCTCGCCACCGGCACCGGCACGGCTTGGCGGGACGGCAGCCGGGGTCCGGACTTCGGACTGACCGTCGGCGACGCCGTGGCGCAGGTCCGGGAGTATCGGCCGGACCTGGTCTTCCTCTGCTCGCCGAACAACCCGACCGGCACGGCCCTGGATCCGGCGGTGCTGGACGCGGTGCTGGCCGAGGCACCCGGGATGGTGGTGGTGGACGAGGCGTACACCGAGTTCTCCCGCCCCGGCACCCCGAACGCGCTGGCCCTGCTGCCCGGCCACCCCCGGCTGGTGGTGACCCGGACCATGAGCAAGGCGTTCGGCTTCGCCGGCGGACGGCTCGGCTATCTCGCCGCCGACCCGGCGGTGGTGGAGGCGGTGCAGCTCGTTCGACTGCCCTACCACCTCTCGGCGCTCACCCAGGCCGCCGCCCGGGCGGTGCTGGAGCACCGGGACCTGCTGCTCGGCACCGTCGAGGTGATCAAGGAGCAGCGGGACCGGATCGTGGCCGGGCTGCGACAGCGCGGTCTGACGGTCGCCGACAGTGACGCGAACTTCGTGCTCTTCGAGGTCGGCGGCGACCAGCGGGTGGCCTGGCGGACCCTGCTGGATCATGGGGTGCTGGTCCGTGACGTCGGGCTGCCCGGCTGGCTGCGGGTCACCGCCGGCACACCGCAGGAGACCGACGCCTTCTTCGCCGCCATAGAATCGGTGCCGACCGGCTCCGACTCCGGCCCGGCCGGCCCGGCCGTGCCACCGGCGGCCACCGGCCCGGCGCCGACCGAGACCGGGACGGTGTGATGCGTTACCGAACAGCAGGTCGGCCGGCCCGGACACCAGGTCGGCCGCCCCGGACAGCGAAAGGTCCTACCGTGAGCAGAACCGCCCGGGTCGAGCGGACCACGGCCGAGACCAAGGTGCTCGTCGAGCTGGATCTCGACGGCTCCGGACAGGCCGACATCACCACCGGGGTCGGCTTCTACGACCACATGCTCCACCAGATCGCCCGGCACGGTGGTTTCGACCTGACCGTGCACACGGTCGGCGATCTGGAGATCGACGCCCACCACACCATCGAGGACACCTCGCTGGCCCTCGGCACCGCCTTGGACCAGGCACTCGGCAACAAGATCGGCATCCGGCGGTACGGCTCGGCCACCATTCCGATGGACGAGGTCCTGGTCCGGGCCGCCGTCGACCTCTCCGGTCGGCCGTACGTGGTGCACGACGAGCCGGCGCTCGCCCCGTACATCGGGCCGGTCTACCCGACCAGCATGACCCGGCACATCTGGGAGTCCTTCGGGCAGTCCGCCCGGCTGACCCTGCACGTCTCGGTGCTCCGGGCCGCCCGGCCCGGCGGGCACCCGGACGCGCACCACGTGGTGGAGGCGCAGTTCAAGGCGGTCGCCCGGGCGCTGCGCGAGGCGGTGACGATCGATCCCCGGTCGGCCGGCGAGGTGCCGAGCACCAAGGGGCTGCTCTGATGGACACCGTCCTGCCCGTGGCGCTCTTCGCGCTGGGTGGCGTGCTGATCGGTGGTGCCTGGTCGCTGCACCGGCAGGGCGCCCCGCGGCAGATGCTCTGGATCGTGGGCCTGCTGGCCGTACTCGCCACCGTCGGTGGCGTGCTCTGGCTCGTACCGGGAGCGGATGGATGATCCCCGACCGGCCGGCGCCGTCCCGGGTGGTGGTGTTGGACTACGGTTCCGGCAACCTGCGCTCCGCACAGCGTGCGGTGGCCCGGGCCGGCGCCGAGGTGACGGTCACCGACGACCTCGACGCGGCGGCCGCCGCCGACGGACTGGTGGTACCCGGGGTCGGCGCCTTCGCCGCCTGCATGGCCGGGATCGACGCACTGCGGGCCGGTCCCGTGATCGCCGAGCGGGTCGCGGCGGGCCGGCCGGTGCTGGGCATCTGTGTCGGCATGCAGATCCTCTTCGAGTACGGCGAGGAGCACGGCGTCGTCACCAAGGGACTCGGCCTGCTGCCCGGCGGGGTGACCGGGCTGACCGCCCGGCGGGTCCCGCACATGGGCTGGAACACCGTGGCACCGCCGCCGGGATCCCGGCTCTTCGCCGGCCTGCCGGCCGGCACCCGCTTCTACTTCGTGCACTCCTACGCCCCGGCCGACGCGGCCGCGCTGGCCGCCGCCGGTGCGCTGCCGACCACCGCCGAGCACGGCGGGCGGTTCGTGGCGGCGGTGGAGCGCGGGCCGCTGTCGGCCGCACAGTTCCACCCGGAGAAGTCCGCCGAGGCCGGCCGGACGCTGCTGCGCAACTGGCTGGCGACGCTGTGACCGCGTCCCGGTCCGGGGCCGTCCCGGCGTGGCGCGCGGGGGCCGTCCCGGTCTGCCGTGTGAGGGCCGTCCCGGTGTCGGGCGCGGGGGCCGTCCCGGTCTGCCGTGCCGGGGCGGTACCGGTCTGCCGTGCCGGGGCCGTCCTGGTCTGCCGCGCGGGGGCCGGTGGCGCCCGGTGAGCAAGGAACGGGCCCGCCGCCGTGCGGTTCGGCTGGCCGAGGCGGAGCGGGAACGGGCCGCCCGGGCGCGGAGGGTGGCCCGGCGTCAGCGCCGGCGAGCCGTGCTGCGCCGGATCACCCCGCGACTGCCGGATCGGCGTACCGGGCGATTGTTCGCGCGGCGCAGCCGGGGCGAGCGGGCCGGGGTGGTCGTACTCTCGGGGGCGGCGGTGATCGGCATCTGGCTGCTCGTCGACGACCTGGCCCTGCGGCTCGGCCTGATCGCGCTGCTGTTACTGGTGCTGCCGGCGGTCGTGGTGATCGCGCTGGGCCGCCGGACCTGAGCACCACCTTCGTTCCGCCAACCGAGGAGGGCCCGTTGAGCCTGACCCTGCTTCCCGCCGTCGATGTCGCGAACGGCCAGGCCGTCCGCCTGGTTCAGGGCGCCGCGGGCAGTGAGACCAGTTACGGCGAGCCGTTGGAGGCGGCCCTGGCCTGGCAGCGGGACGGCGCCGACTGGATCCACCTGGTCGACCTCGACGCCGCGTTCGGCCGGGGCTCGAACGCCGAACTCCTGGCCGAGGTGGTCGGCCGGCTCGACGTCAAGGTGGAACTCTCCGGTGGGATCCGGGACGACGAGTCGCTGCGTGCGGCGTTGGGCACCGGGGCGGCCCGGGTCAACATCGGCACCGCCGCCCTGGAGGACCCGCAGTGGTGCGACCGCGTCGTCGGCGAGTACGGCGACCGGGTTGCCATCGGGCTGGACGTGCGCGGGCGTACCCTGTCGGCCCGGGGCTGGACCCGGGACGGCGGCGACCTGTTCGAGGTGCTCGATCGGCTCGACAAGGCGGGGACGGCGCGGTACGTGGTGACCGACATCACCAAGGACGGCATGATGCGCGGCCCCAACCTCGACCTGCTGCGTGAGGTCTGCGCTCGTACCGACGCCCCGGTGATCGCCTCCGGCGGCGTCTCGACCCTGGACGACCTGCGGGCGCTCGCCACGCTGGAACCGGTCGGGGTGGAGGGCGTGATCGCCGGCAAGGCGCTCTACGCCGGTGCGTTCACCGTCGCCGAGGCCCTCGCCGTGCTACGCGCGGCATGACGGCGTGTGGCATGACCGCGTGTGACATGACGGCGTGCGGGGTGCCGGCGCGTGGGTGGGATGGATGGCCGGGTGTGGACGCCAGAGGTGCCGGCGTGCGGGGTGGACGGATTGATGGCGGCGGCGGTTAGGCTCGGCAGATGACGGTGGCGGTGCGGGTGATCCCCTGTCTCGACGTGGACGCGGGGCGGGTCGTCAAGGGCGTCAACTTCGTCGACCTGCGGGACGCGGGCGATCCGGTCGAGCTGGCCGCGGCGTACGACGAGGCGGGTGCCGACGAGCTGACCTTCCTGGACGTGACCGCCTCCTCCGATGACCGGGGCACCATGCTCGACGTGGTGCGCCGGACCGCCGAGACGGTCTTCATCCCGCTCACCGTCGGCGGCGGCGTGCGTCGGGTCGCCGACGTCGACGTCCTGCTCCGGGCGGGTGCGGACAAGGTGGGGGTGAACACCGCCGCGATCGCCCGCCCGGAGCTGATCGCCGAGATCGCCGAGCGGTTCGGGCGGCAGGTGCTGGTGCTCTCGCTGGACGTGCGGCGTGCTCCCGCCGGCACCAGCACCGAGAGCGGCTTCGAGGTGACCACCCACGGCGGCCGGCGCGGCACCGGAATCGACGCGGTCGCCTGGGCCGCCCGGGCGGCCGAACTGGGCGCCGGGGAGATCCTGCTCAACTCGATGGACGCGGACGGCACCAAGGCCGGATTCGACCTGGAGCTGATCGGCGCGGTGCGGCGGGTGGTGGACGTGCCGGTGGTGGCCAGTGGCGGGGCCGGCGCGGTCGCCCACTTTCCCTCGGCGGTGGCGGCCGGCGCCGACGCGGTGCTCGCGGCCAGCGTCTTCCACTTCGGCGAGCTGAGCGTCGGCGAGGTCAAGGACGCGCTGCGCGACGCCGGCCACCCTGTCCGCTGACCCGACCCGACCACCGACCGGACCCGACCCGACCACCTACCGGGCCCGACCCGACCACCGACCGGACCTGATCACCCGGTTCCGTCCGACCGTCCGGTTCCGCCCGGTCGTCGGGTTCTGCTCGGTCGTCGGGTTCCGACCGGGGCGCTGGTCGGGGCGGCTGGCCGGGCGTCGGTTATCCGCTGTTCTCCGGCGAGCGGCGCGGCATCGGCAGCGTGAACCGGGCGGCGTACTCCTGCACCGCCGCCGCGTGCTCGTCCTCGGCGAGTTCCCAGTCGTGACTGCCGGGAGAATGCCGCCGGGTCAGCACCCCGTGCACCGTCTCGACCGTGGTGGCGAGACCGCCGTGCGGCCGGGTACGCCACAGGTGCTCCCCGGCGGAGGTGACCCGGAACCAGCCGTCCGAAACGGTGATCAGACCGGCGCCGACCAGGCGGCGCACCGCTGCCTCGATCTCGTGCCGGGCCGGGAGGGCCCGGTTGAGATGGTCAGCGGTGGAGAGCACGTCGGCGAGCCGGACGCCCTCAGGTCGACGGGTGCTGCTTGACCGGCGATGCCGGCCGGCACCGCCGGCGATGATCAGTGATACGAAGATCCATGCGTCGGACCAACGCCATCCCTCATCCCCCATGGGGAAATGATGCCGTGCCGGGCCATCCGACGGAACGGTTGTGCACCGGTTCATTCCGCCGAACCGGAGCGACCCGCGTTCCACGTGGGATGATCCGATCCGGATCGACGATCTTTTTTCTCGGCGGGCAGCCGCGGGTCCGCGGGCATGCCCGTGTCGGTGGTCAGCCGGTACCGGCCTCGGTGACCGTTCGGGGCAGGTCGCCCGGGTCGGTCCGCGACACCGGTGGCACGGTGAACATCGGGATGAAGACGTGCACCAGCGGACCGATGGCGAGGGCGTACGCCAGCGTGCCGATCCCGACCTGGCCACCGAGGGCGAACCCGATCGCCAGTACGGTCAGCTCGATCACCGTACGGACCAGCCGCAGCGACCGGTTCGGCCGGCGGGCGACGTACCCGGTCATCAGGCCGTCGCGCGGCCCGGGGCCGAGGCGGGCGCCGATGTACAGGCCGGTCGCCATCCCGTTGAGCAGGATGCCGGCGACCAGGAAGCCGATCCGGGTGGGCAGTGCCTGGACGGTGGGCAGCAGGGCGAGCCCGAGGTCGACGGCGAGTCCGATGACGACGACGTTGCTCACCGTGCCGACGCCGGGACGCTGGCGCAGCGGGATCCAGAGCAGCAGTACGAGGGCGCCGACGGCGATGGTCACGGTGCCGAACGACGCGCCGGTGAGCTTGGAGAGCCCCTGGTGGAAGACATCCCAGGGGTCGAGCCCGAGGGACGCCTCGATCATCAGCGCCATGCTGGCGCCGTAGAGCGCCAGGCCGACGTAGAGCTGCCCGAGACGCCGGACGAGCCGATCGCCACGGTTGCCAGTTCTTGCCATGCATGCCACTCTGAGGGCCAATCCGGCGTTTCTGAAGGTCCAATCGAGGTGAAGTGGCCATGACCAGCCTCGTTCGAGGAGCCCATCTGGGGCGGATGCTCGGGCAGTGGCACGCGTTGCCGGGACGCCGGCGCAACCCGGACTATGTCGCCTTGGCCGGCGCGGTGCGTGGACTGATCGCCGACGGCCGGCTGCCGCTGGGCGTACGACTGCCGGCCGAGCGGGAGCTGGCCGAGGCGCTCCGGGTGAGCCGGACCACCGTCACCGCCGCCTACCGGGAACTGCGGGAGAGCGGGCATCTGACCAGCCGCCGGGGCGCCGGCAGTTGGACCACGCTGCCCGGCGGGCACCGGGTGGCCAGCTCGGGGCTCTGGACCCCGCAGGACGACCTGGACATGATCGACCTCGGCTGTGCCGCGCTGGCCGCCCCGGCGCAGCTCGCCTCGGCGGCCCGGGCCGCCGCCGAGGATCTGCCCCGCTACCTCGGCGGCGCCGGCTACCATCCGACCGGGATCGTCGAGCTGCGCACGGCGGTGGCCCGTTCGTACACCGAGCGTGGTCTGACCACCAGCCCCGAGCAGATCATGGTGACCAACGGCGTACAGCATGCCCTGGACCTGGTGCTCCGGCTCGCGCTGCCGACCGGCGGCAGCGTACTCGTGGAGTCGCCGACTTATCCGAACGCGCTCGCCGCGCTCGCCGCGCGCCGCGCCCGGATCGCCACCCACGGCCTGTCCGCCGAGGGCGCCGGCTGGGATGCCGACCTGCTGCTGGGCAGCTTCCGGCAGACCCGTCCCCGACTCGCGTACCTGATCCCGGAGTTCCAGAATCCCACCGGTCACCTGATGCCGGCCGAGCTGCGCGAACGGGTGGTGGCGACCGCACACGCCAGCGGCACCGACCTGGTGGTCGACGAGTCCTTCGTGGATCTCGCCCTGGACGGCACCGAGGTCCCCCCGCCGACCGCCGTCTTCGATCGGCACTCCCGGGTCGTCACCATCGGCGGGATGAGCAAGCCGTACTGGGGCGGTCTGCGGATCGGCTGGATCCGTGCCTCGGCACCCCAGGTGCAGCGACTGGCGGCGGCCCGGGTCGGCGTCGACATGGCCGGTCCGGTGCTGGACCAACTGGTCGCGGTGCGGCTGCTCGCCGAAGCCGGGACGATCGTCGCGGCCCGCCGGGCGCAGTTGGCCGCCCAGCGCGACGCCCTGCTGGCCGCGCTCGGCGCGGAGCTGCCGAACTGGCGGGTGCGGACCCCGGCGGGCGGGGTGACGCTCTGGGCCGAGCTGGACGGGCCGATCGCCAGCGCGCTCGCCCGGGCGGCCGAGGAGGTCGGGGTACGGCTCGCGCCGGGCCCCCGGTTCGGCCTCGACGGCACCCTGGAACGCTTTCTCCGGCTGCCGTTCACGCTGCCCGCCGCCGAGCTGACCGAGGCGGTACGCCGCATCGCGGCGGTCCGCTACGACATCGACCGGGTGGAACGCCCGCTCTGGCGGGAGCCCGCGGTGATCGCCTGAACGGCGCCCGTCGGTTCGGGCGTTCGTCGGTTCGGAGCCGTTTGCGGTTCGAGCCGGTCAGGCCGGGTAGCCGGCCCGGGGGATGGTGGCCAGGCTGGGCATGCGCAACCGAGGCGCCGGAGTGGCGGCCATCCTCGCCCAGACGATCTTGCCGTCGGTGCCGGGCAGCACGCCCCAGTTGGTGACCGACCGGGACACCATGGCCAGCCCACGACCGCGTAGGGCGAGCGGTTGCCGCGAATCCGGGGCCGGTTCCCGCCGGGGCGGTGCCGGTACGCCGGGGTGCCGGTCGGCGACCGCGATCCGCAGTCGCTGCCGGTGGTAACAGAGGGTGAGATCGATCTCGGTGCCCGCGTGCTCGACGGCGTTCGCCACCAGCTCGGAGGCGACGAGCTGGGCATCCTCGGTGACGTCGGAGAGCCGCCACCGCTCGCAGCACTCCCGGACCAGTCCGCGCGCCGCGCTCACCGCCTGCGGCACCGGTGCCAGCCGCCGGTGGGCCCGCCGGGTGCGGGCCGTAACGGGATACGGCCGGACCCGGCTGAGCGCCTCGGCGAGCCGGGGGTAGAGCCGGACCCGCCGGGTCGGCAGGCGGCGGAGCAGCTCGGTCAGGGTCGAGGCCGGGGCGCAGACCAGTACGGTGATGCCACGCCGGCACGCCTCCCGGATCATCACCATCGCCGGCAACAGGGTCGGCAGCAGCCCGTCCGGAGCGACCCGGGTGCAGTCCACCGCGACGTACGGCGGGTGGTGCGCGATGCAGCGCGAGAACGCCCGTTGCAGCGTGTACGCCTGGGCCACGCTCCACCGGCCCGCCATGGTGATCACCAAGGCGCCGGTCTCCACGTGTGCTGCCACCGTGGCCACCATCACCGGAAACCCCCTCGCCCGTTCGCGCTGCCGGCCGGCCACCCTGACCCGGCCCGTCGTGCGCCTGATCCTGCTATTACCCCCGTGATGGACCGGTGAAGCCGGCCGGGTGTCATGTTGTCCAGCGGTAGCCGAGCCGGGACGTCCGGTAGTGCTCCAGGTGGCAGGGCCCTCCGGACAGCACCGGACCGCCGCGCGATCGCGGGTCGCGCGGCGGTCCGGTGGGGTGCGGATCCGATCTCCGGGGGGAGAGACCGGATCCGGCACGGGTCAGATCTGGGCGAGGCTGCCCTGGTACATCTGGTCGATCTCCGTCTTGAAGCTGGTCTCCACGGCACGGCGCTTGATCTTCATCGACGGGGTCATCTCGCCGTCCTCGACGGTCAGGTCGCGGGTCAGCACGGTGACCTTCTTGATCGTCTCCCAGCGGTTCAGCTTCTTGTTCAACTCGGCGACGTACCCCTCGACCAGGGTGCGCACCTCTGCCGAGCCGACGATCTCGGCGTACGGACGGCCGGCGAGCGGGCCGCCCTCGGCCCAGGTGGCGATGGCGTCGGCGTCCAGGGTGACCAGCATCGTGCAGTAGTTGCGGGCCTGCCCGATCACCACCACCTGAGAGGTGTACGGGCACAGCGCCTTGAACAGGCCCTCGATGTGCGACGGCGAGATGTACTTGCCCCCCGACGTCTTGACCAGGTCCTTCTTCCGGTCGGTGATCTTGAGGAAGCCGTCGGCGTCGAGTTCGCCGATGTCACCGGTCCGGAAGAAGCCGTCCGGGGTGAACGCCTCGGCGGTCTCCTCCGGCAGGTTGTGGTAACCCCGCATCACCGGCGTGCCCCGGAGCAGGATCTCGCCGTCGGAGTCGATCCGGCACTCCAGGTCGCCCATGGCCTTGCCGACCGTGCCGATCTTGAGCGCGCCGGGCCGGTTGACGAAGTTGCCGGCACTGGTCTCGGTCAGCCCGTACCCCTCGGAGATCGGCAGGCCGGCGGCGGCGAAGAAGTGTGCGATCTCCTGGCTCAGCGGCGCGGCGCCGGAGACGAGCACCCGGATCCGGCCGCCCAGCCGGGCCTGGAGCTTGCTGAAGACCAGCTTCTCGGCGAGCCCGTAACGCAGCCGCAGCCCCGCCGAGACCGGCTGCCCGGCCTGCTCCAGCGCCACCTTGTGCTTGCCGGTCCGGACCGCCCAGGCGAAGATCTTCGCCTTCGCGCCGCCCGCCGTCTGCGCGGTGGTGACCGCCCGGTTGTAGACCTTCTCGAAGATCCGGGGCGCGCCGCACATCAGCGTCGGCCGGACCACGCCGAGCAGTTCGACCAGCCGATCGAGCCGGCCGTCGACGTAGGTGGGCATGCCGACGTGGATCACGCCGCAGATCAGCGTCTTGCCGAACGAGTGCGACAGCGGCAGCCAGAGGTACTGCAGGTCCTCCGCCTTGATCAGCCCGAGCTGCGCCTGGGCCACCCCCTCCCAGCACCATCCGGCGTGCAACAGCTCGACGCCCTTGGGGCGGCCGGTGGTGCCGGAGGTGTAGATCAACGTGGCCAGGTTGTCCTGGTCGATCCCGGCCACCACCCGGTCGATCTGGTCCGGGTCGCTCTCCAGCGCCAGCGCACCCTGTGCCTCCAGGTCGGCGAGGGTGAGCTGCGGCGGGGTGGCGTCCGGATCGGCGGACCCGTCGATCAGTACGACGTGGGTCAGCGCGGGCAGTTCCACCCCGGCGATCTTGGCGGCCTGCTCGGCGTTCTCGGCGATCAGCACCTTCGAGCCGGAGTCCGCGAGGATGAAGGCGGTGTCCTCCGGCTCGGTGGTCGGGTAGACCGTGGTGGTCGCGCCACCGGCGCACATGATGCCGAGGTCGGCGAGGACCCAGTCGAGCCGGGTGTTGGCCAGGATCGCCACCCGGTCCTCGTAGTCGACGCCGAGCCCGCGCAGCCCGGCGGCGATCGCCTTCGCGCGTTGACCGACCTGTGCCCAGGTCAGCCAGACCGGGCCGGAGTCGTCCGGGGCGGGGTGGGCGAAAGCGTCCCGGTCGGGGGTGGCCGAGACACGCTTCAGGAACATGTCGGGGATGGACCGGTAGGGGACGTCGAGTGCCATGGCGGGGGGTGCCTCCGGATATCGTCTCGTGACGGTGATCACGTCAACTCGCGGTTACCGAAGGGTATTGCCTGCCCCTGCACCTGGGCTAGTCCCGTTCGGCTCCGCCGATCTCGCCGATCGGGTCGCCCACCCGGTCCCCGCCTCGTGGTTTCTCCGGTTGACCGGAACGGGGCCCGAGTGGCAAACCCGAAATTTCGGGGTACGTCTCTAAGCTATCCAGGCGTCTCCAAGGCTATCCAGGCGTCGGCCCGGACCGGTCGGACAGGTGCCGCCGCCTGGACCGGGGCGCGGAGGTCATCAACCACGGGTGAGGGTCGTCAACCATGGGTCATGCAGGACCGGTCATGCGAAGTCCCGGTCACGACGATGCGGTGCCGGGCCACGTCATCCACCTTCCCGTCGCGGTACCCACCCTGCACGCCGCCACCGAACTGGCCGCGCGGCTGGCCGAGTCGCTGGCCTTCCTGCCGGAGCTCGACGCCGGCGAGGTCACGGTCTCGGCCGAGGACGCGCAGCACGAGCGGTACCGGGTCTTCTGCGACCGGCTGCTGTTCGGTGCCGGCCGGTGTGGCGAGCGGGAGGGGCACCCGGGCGCCTGTGTCGCCGGCCCGCCCGGCACCGGCTCGACGGCCGGGCGCCGGGCACTGATCGACGCCACCTCGGGCAGCCGGGTCGGCGCGGTACCGCCGACCGGATGACCCGCCGGGCCAGGGCGAGGCGGCCGTGGCCGGCTCCGGCGCTGCCTGCCGGAGCTCGTGCCGCCCGGTCACCAGCAGGTGAAGCCGCCGTCGACCACCAGGTCGACGCTGGTGCAGAAGCTGGCGGCGTCGGTGAGCAGGGCGACACGGTCGTCGAGGCGGAACGAGGGTACGTCCTCGTGCCTCGGCGTTGCCCACCACGCCGAAGAGTTGACCCTCAGCGGCTGCCCCGGGCATCGGCGGCTGGTGGGCAGGTCGGGCTTGCCCGCGCACCACAGCTCAGCATCGTGGGGCCTGGTCCGGATCATTGCCGGTGGCTTTCCACGCCTCGGCAACTGTCTGCGTGCCGCGCAATGCGGAGCAGACGTCGGACAGCACTCGATCGGGGTCGGGATCCACGATATTGATCTGCGAATACACGCCGGCAATGGCGATCAGTCCGGTACCGGGTTGCACGGCAAGACCGTTGGAAGAGGTGGATGTACGCACCGCGGCCAGGAATCGTTGCGTCGATACCTCCCACAGCCGCAGCGAAACGTCATAGTCGCTGACCGAGGCAAGTGTGTCGCCGTTCGGCAGGAAGTCGACTCCCCTGATGGTGCCACCATGCCCGCTCAACGTACCGCCGACCTGCTTTCTGGTGGCGACATCCCACAGCCGCAGATTTCGGTCGCTACCACCGCTTGCCAGGAGCGTACCGTCATGGTTGAACGCCACCGCGGTGGCGAATCCGTGGCGGCCGTCCAGGGTGTCGACCAGATCACCGGTGCGCGGATCGCGAAGCTCGATCGTCCCGTTGCTCAACGGGACGGCGAGCAGACTCCCATCCGGGGAGAAGTCGATATTGCCGCCTGGATAGGGGTCGTGTGAAACGTCCCCGGGTTCGTAACTGATCCGAACCGGTGGCGAATCGGGGTTGGCGAAATCCCACCGGACCAGCCGAAGACGTAGAGCCGTGACGTCGCCCGAGTTTATCGCCTCCCGGGACGGGCCACCGAACGCGACCAGGGTCCTGCCGTCCGGACTGTACTGGACGGCGTAAGGCACCATGTCGGCTCCGATGACTCCGGGCCTACCCGACTGTCCGGTCGCGATATTCCACAACCGCACGGTGCCGTCGGCACCCGCCGTCGCCAGCTCGGCACCGTCCGGCCTGAAGGAAAGCGAATCGATCACGCCGGTGTTCAGTTCACGGACCACGGATTGCCTGGTCATGTCCCAGAGCGTCACCACCGTGCCTCTCGTGACGGCCAGCAGACGCCGGTCCGGACTGAACGCCACGGCAGTGGGGGTGTGGGACTGGTCGATAACGCTGGTCTGCGCCCGCCACAGAATCGCCGATCGATCGACGCTGCCGCTGAGCACCGTGTGCCCGTCCCGACTGAACCCGACCGAAACCACACCTCCGGTGTGTCCGACAAAGGAGCGGACGCTGGCACCGTCGACAACCCTCCACCACTGAACGCTTCTGCTCCTGTTCAGCCCCGCGATCACGTGTCGCCCGTCCGGACTGAAGACCGCCTCCTTGACGAACTCGTCCCCGCCGGGTGGGCGCAGTACCGGAACGTTGGCGGCCCGGCCGTCGCGTACGTCCCACAGCCGTACCGTACCGTCGGCACTGCCACTGGCCAACAGCCGGCCATTCGGACTGAAACTCGTGCTCGTCACGTATTTTTCGTGGCCGGCCAGAACCGCCATCTGGCGTCCGGTGGCGGTCTGCCAGACCCGGACGCTGTTGTCCCCGCCGCCGGCCGCGAGCAGCGAGCCGTCCGGACTCAACGCGACTCCGAGCCCGGCGCCACCCTTGTCGTAGGTACGCACCCGCCGCCCGCTTGCCACGTGCCACAACACGATGGTGGGTTCGCTCCGGGACACGGTTGCGATGGAGGTCCCGTCCTGGCTGAATGCCATACCGACGGCGTCGCCGGGCAGGCTGCGGACGAGTTTGCGCGTGCGCACGTCCCACAACCGCAGCCGGTGCTCGGCTCGTTCGCTGGAATGGGCGGTGCCGAGTGTGTTTCCGTCCGGGCTGAACTCGACGATCGGCATCTCGCCATCCGTGCCGGTCAACTCGGCGACCTGTCGATGACCCTCGGTGTCCCACAGCGTCACCGAGCCGTCGGTGGCCGCCAGCGCGGCGAGCGTGCCGTCGGGACTGAGCGCCGTGTCGAAGAGCCGGGCCGCAACGGGGCCGAGCACGCCCCGGTAGGGAATCCCCTGTGCGCTCAGGAGGGCGCCGCGCGACTCCTCGGTCGGCGCGGCCTGCCATGCCGCAATCGCCAGCAACAGCGATCGGCGCGGATCGGTGTCGCGGGTGGCCAGCGACTCCGACGAGTGCAGCCGGGACAGCGCGACGGCTCGCTGCTGCTCGGCCCGGAATCTCTGCTCGTCCGCTACCCGCTGTTGCCACACCGCGAGCCCGCTCGCAACCAGGGCGGCGACGAGCAGGAACGCGAGCGCCACCACCCCGCGACGCAGGCGCCGGTTGTTGCGCCGGACGGTGTCGCGCGCGGATTCCTCCGCGGCCTCGCTCGCCGCGACGAACTCGCGTTCCAGGTCCGAGAGGCCGGTCGGGCGGTCGTCGCGCTCGGCCAGCCAGGCCCGGGTGTCGGCCAGCCGAGCACCCCGGATCAGGCTGCCGCTGTCCCGATCCAGGCTCAGCCAGTCGTTGGCCGCATCGGTGAGCCTGCGGTGTACGACGAGACCGGCCCGGTCCTCGCTGAGCCAGGTGCGCAACCGTGGCCAGGCCCGCAACAGGGCTTCGTGGGCGATCTCGGCGGTGTCCTTGTCCAGGGCTACCAGCCGGGTCGCGACCAACCGGTTGAGCACGGTCACCGAGTCGTCGTCACCGCCGGTCAGTTCCGACTTCGACACCCTTCGACGGGTGTCATCGGCACCGGCACCGACCGCCACCATCGTCAGCAACAACCGCCGTACGATCTTCTGCTCCGGCTCGGACATCGAGGTGAACAGCCGCTCCGCCGCCTCGCTGATCGCGCCCCGAACGCCACCGGATTCCTGATAGCTGGCCAGGGTCATGGTGTTGCCTCGCCGCCTGTTCCAGGTGGCCTCCAAGGCGTACGCGAGCAACGGCAGGGTGCCCGGTTGATGACCGGCGGCGTCGACGACGTCCTCGAGGATCCGATCGACCAGGCCCCGCTCCACGTCGAGACCGACGACGGCTGCGGGTCCTTCCACGACGCTCCCCAGTTCGGAGATCGTCATCGGACCGACAAGAAACTGGTTGTCCTGCAGGATCTCCGCCAAGCCCGGTTCCTCCGCACAGGAGGAGAAGAAGTCCGTCCGCAGGCTGGCGAGCACCAGTGCGCTCGGGGTGGTTTCGTCGCCGGCGACGCTGTCGGCCGCCGCCCGGAGGGCCGCGATGAACGCGGCCCGTTCGGCGGCGTCCCCGCAGAGCGTGAAGATCTCCTCGAACTGGTCGACGATCAACACCACCGGCCCGGCACCGTCGAGTCCCTTCCTGCCCGCGTCCGCGAGCGTCGCCTGGCGGGCCAGCGCCGCGAACCTGACCGGGTTGTCGCGTACCTCGTCCACCCAGGACCCGACGGAACTGCCCGCCAGGACCGCCATGCGGCTGACCAGTTCGGTCAGCGGCCTGGAACCGGGCGTCAGCCGGATCCGCGGCCAATCCGCGGAACCGGGAATCGGAAGGTCGCCGCGCGACAACGCGGGCACGAGACCGGCCTGCAACAAGGACGACTTGCCCGAGCCGGAGACGCCCACCACGAGCAACGGTAATCCGCGATCCTTGGCCACGACCAGCCGGTCGACCAGTTTCGCGGTCAGCTTCTCGCGGCCGAAGAACCACTCGGCCTGGCCTGCGGTGAACGCGGACAGGCCGGGGTAAGGGCAGATGCCCGGTGCGGGCGGTTCGACGTACTCGGCCTTCTCCCTCGGCCGCAGCTCGACACCGACGTCGCGCAGCAGGGGGGCCAGGTCTTCCGTCCGCGCGACCCACACCGTGTCCCGGCCCCAGTTGTCGTTGGTGTTGTACCTGGCCGACACGACACCCACGACCGTGCCGTCGACACCCCGCACCGGGGCACCCGACATCCCCCGCATCACCGCGTTCGCCGTCAGCCGGCCCAGCCGCACCCCATCCCGGGTCGTACCACCCGCCCAATGCCCCGGCGCGTCCAGGAAGCGATACTCCTGAAAGTCCGGCAGGTCCACCGAACCCGTGACCACCACCTCGGCCCGAAGCTGGACGCCATCCGTGGCCGCTACGCCGGGTGCGACCGCGGGAAGCCTGCCTTCCGCCCGCAACACACCGAGGTCGTGCACCCGGTCAACGTTGATGATCCGCGCGGCGAAGTCGTCCCCACCGCCCAACGGATCCACCCGCACCACGCCGCCGATGTCTCCGGTGTCGGCTGTGCCCGCGTTGACGTTGCGCAGCACGTGCCACGCTGTCACGAACACCCCAGGCGCTACCTGAAAACATGTGCCTCCGGGACGACCCGCCGCATCGAGAACCCGGCCGAGAAACCCCGGAACCCTTTCGTCAGGCGCCATCGGGGTGGGGCTCCGCCGCAGCGCGGTACGTCAGTGCCACCTCCAGGGTCGCCTCGGTCGACACACCCGCGATGATCACGCTGCCGTTCGCCGAGAACTTCAACCCGAACGTGACCTGAACCTCGTCGGGCCGCTGCCCCTGCTCACCCAGTCGGGCGATGGTGCCCACGGTCGAGGTCGCCACCGCGACAATCGCGTCCTGGGCGCGCTCGAATGCGTCCGTCACTGCGTCGCGCACCATCTCCCCGCGCCCGGTCTCCTCCGAGCCGACCGGGCGGGCCACCTCAACCTGGAGTTCCACACCCGCCACGGAGACGGGAAGTACAACCGAACGACCAGTCAACGACGCCTCCCCAGGCCAATGCCGCGATACCCGACGTCGATCGCCCTTGTGAGGTACCGACTACGGTCCGCACCATACCGATAGCCGACAACCTGTGCCACGGCCACGAAACCTGGCTGATCGAGGGGGCCAGCGTCCACGTCCACCTCGAACTCCCAGCCGTCCCTGAGAATTTCGACGATCCACACCTCTCGGGGACGCCGATCCGGACGAGCTGCTCGACGACCTGGACGCGGAGGAGCGGGAGGGCAGCCGGCCCGGTAGGAGCCCGGTGCGAAGGAGTCTGCTTCGACCGGGCGAGGACCAGGGTCGAAGACCAGGTGAGCGCGCAGTTGCTCGCCCCCGGGCATCCGCTGCACGACGCGGTGATCAACCAGACCATCAAGCCCGTACGCGCCCGCGTTGGAGCGCGGTTGCGTCCTGGTCGACCGGCGGGACCGCAGCAGCAGTCCCGGCTGCTGCCGGTCGCAGCGGGAGGAGATCGCAGGCCGCCGCCGGCAGTGGCGCGCGATCTCGACGGCCCGCGCCGAGTCGACCGATCCGGCGGGTAGACGCCCGCTCGGTTCGGCCTCCGTCCCAGTTCCGCCGCACGGCAGCCGCCATGGTTGCCTCGCGGCCGTACGGCGGCCCTCGCCGAGATCTCATCGGACGTTCGTCCTGCGGTATCCCTTGCCCGGGTGTCGATCGGAGCCGGGCTGACCGGCCCGGCGGATGAGGTGCGCAGCCCGGACGAGGTGGCCCGGGCGCTGGCCGCCACCCCGCCGCCGGCGGCCCCGGGCGCGGTGCCCTCCGGTGACCTCGCCGGCCCGGTGCCGACCGCCTCCGGCACTGTGCCGGGCTCCGCCAGTTACCGGGTCGGCGAGGTCGAGCGTGGCCCGGACGACGACGCCGAGGTGACCTTCCACGGATCGGGGGGCGGGCGGATCGAGATCGAGGTCGAGTGCGTCGGCGGCAGGCCGGTGCCGACCTGGAAGGCGCACGGCGGCGACGACTGACCGGCCGCCGCGCACCGGTCAGGAGTGCCGGCGGCGGCCCGGCGGTAGCGGCCCGCGCCCAGGGACGTTCAGTGGTAGCGGCCCGCGCCCAGGGACCAGTCGAAACTGCCCCGGATCCAGGCCCGGCGGGCGGTGACGAACCGGAGGGTGTCGGGGTCGCCGCCGGCCAGCAGCGTGGACTCCAGCCTCAGGTACGCCCGCAGCCCCGCGTTGAACCGCCGGGCCGCGTCGAGGAGTCCCACCCGCTCCTCCCATCCCGCCTCCCTGGCGAGTACGACGATCAGGTTGTGACCGTCCCGACCGTGCCGGCGCTCCTTGGCGTACGAGAAGACGTCGTTGCACCAGCAGACCAGGTCGGCGGCGAGGTCGTCCAGGTGGGACGCGTCGGGGTCGGCCTGGCAGATGGCCTCGGCCAGTCCGCCGTACGCCAGGTCGGTCAGCGTGAAGCTGGGGCGTACTCCGCCGGTGTGCCGGCGCATCTGGAGGTACTCGGCCACCGCCGGTACCCGGTCCCGTTCCCGGTTCGCCGCCTCCCAGAGCAGCGCCAGCAGGTAGTCCCGCATCTGGGCGGCGAACCGGAGCAGCAGCAGGGGCGGGCCGTGTGCGCGTACCCGTCGGCAGAGGTCGTGCAGGCCGGCGGCGGTCGGGCCGGCGGCGGTGGCCGAGCCCGGTGGCGCCGGCCCGCCGCGCAGGTCGAGGACGTCGAGTAGCTGCCCGACGACCGGGGCGAGCCGGCCCGGATCGTCGCCCAGGCCGTCGTCGTCGCAGCGGTCGTCGAAGGTGAACAGCCAGGTGAACAGGTCGGCGACCAGCCGGAGGTGCTCGGGCCGGGCGTCCGGGCAGGTCCGTCCGGCCAGCTCGGCCGCGTTCGCCCGGTCCAGCCGGCGGGCCGCGGCGGGGCTGCCGATCAGGCCGAGTTCGGTGGCCCAGAGCGTGGACTCCGCGCCGACCCGAACGACGTGTGCGCTCACCCGTTCCGGAAAGGGTGGCCGGGTCAGCCACGCCAGGGCGAAGGCGCGCATCGGCACGTCCGGCCGCCTGCCGGGTCAGAGCCCGAGTCTCGCGGTCCGTAGCCGCTCGGTCAGCGCGGGTGGACCGACCAGTTGTACCCGGGCGACGCGCTGCCGGCCGAAGAGGAAGATCGTCAACTCGCCGGGCGACCCGACCATCCGGACCTGCTCGCCGCCGGCTCCGGCGGTGGCCTCGCCGTGCTCCGGTGCCTGGATCAGCAGGGTGGCCGGGAACCGGCGCAGCGAGAGCCGGGCCATCGGGGGGATGCGCTTCCAGAGTGCCGCCCGCTGCCCGACCGGAAGTTCCCGGGGCTGCCAGTCCGGCCGGGCCCGCCGGGCGTCCTCGTGGTGCACGAAGAACTCGACCAGGTTCGCCAGCTCGTCGACCGGAGGCAGGGCCAGCGGGCTCCACCGGGGCGGACGCCGGACCAGGTCGACCAGGGCGGGGTACGGCTTGCCGGCCACCGCCGCCCGGACCCGCTCACCGTGCTGCCGCAGGGGCGGGAGCAGCAGCCCGGCCGCCGCGTCCGGCCGGCGTTCCCGGACCACCAGGTGGGCAGCGAGGTCCCGGGCGGTCCACTCCGGGATGATCGTGGGCGCGTCCGGCCCGATCGCGATGAGGAGATCGGCCAGTGACTGTCGCTCCGTGCTCGCGTAGCGGGGCATGTCTTGATCGTAAATCCTGATCCGGTCGCCCGGCGCGGCATGTCCGGACCGGCTCCGCTCTCCGCGCGGTCAGGCACGGTGGAACAGGCTGTGACAGCAGACACAATCAGGGCCGAGTCGGTACCACCCAGGCCAATCGGTTCGTCAAGCCCCCACCTGATCAGTAAGGATGAGCTGGACGCAGGAGGCTTACGGCGGGGGAGAGCGTGGCGGGCAAGACAAGCCGGGACATACTCGTCCGGGGGATCAGAGTCCTCGGCTACGCGATCCGCGACGAGCCACGGATCTTCGCGGTCGCGGTCGGCGGCAGCGTCCTCTACAGCCTGTTGATCATCGTCAGCGCGTACGTCGTCGGTGCCGTCGTCGGTGACGTGGTGGTGCCGTCGCTGGAGAGTGGCCGGGCCGACCGGGCCGCGGTGCTGCTCGGCGCCGGCGCGCTGCTCGCGGTCAGCCTCGGCCGGGTACTCGGCATGTTCGGTCGCCGGCTCGGCGCCGGATTCATGCAGTACCGGTTGCAGGCCAGCTACCGGCGCCGGATCACCCGCCGCTACCTGGAACTCCCGCTCTCCTGGCACCACCGGCACGCCACCGGCACCCTGCTCTCCAACGCCAACTCCGATGTCGAGGCGGCCTGGTTCCCGATCGCGCCGCTGCCGTTCGCGGTCGGCACCCTGGTGATGCTGGTAGCGGCGATGGGCTCACTCTTCGTCACCGACTGGGTGCTCGCGCTGGTCGGCGTGGCGATCTTTCCGGCGCTCTTCGCCCTGAACGTCGTCTACTCCCGACGCATGGCGCCCCGGCAGGCCCGGGCACAGCAGATGCGCGCCCAGGTCAGCGCGATCGCACACGAGAGCTTCGACGGGGCGCTGGTGGTCAAGACCATGGGCCAGGAGGCCCGCGAGACGACCCGGTTCGCCGCACAGGCCGGCGAGCTGCGGGACGCGCTGATCTCGGTCGGTCGGCTCCGGGGCGTCTTCGATCCGATGCTGGAGACCCTGCCCAGCCTCGGCACCCTGGCCGTGCTGCTGGTCGGCGCGGTCCGGTTGAGCCAGGGCGCCGTCACCATCACCGAACTGGTCAGCGTGGCCTTTCTCTTCACCGTGCTGGCCTTCCCGGTCCGGGCGATCGGCTGGGTCCTCGCCGAACTGCCGCGCAGCGTCGCCGGCTGGGACCGGTTGCAGTCCGTGCTCACCGCCACCGGCGAGATGCCGTACGGCGACACCACACTGGACCGCCGGGACGGCCGCCCGGCCACCCTCGTCTTCGACCGGGTCACCTTCGGGTACGCCTCGGCCGAACCGCCGCCGGCCACCGCTCCCGCCGAGCCGGGCCTGGCCATCGAGGAGCCGGAGGCGGCGGCGAGACCCACCGGGGTACCGCCGCCGAACGGGCCGGTTTCCGCCGAGTCGCCGGTTTCCGCCGAGTCGCCGGCGTCCGTCGGGCTGCCCGCTTCCGGCCAGCCGCCGGTCCCCGCCGTGCAGCCGGCTTCCGCCGAGCAGTCGGCTTCCGTCGAGTCGCCGGCCACCGGGCCGGTGCCGGTGCTGCACGACGTGTCGTTCACCGTGCCGGCCGGCCGCACGGTGGCGCTGGTCGGGCCCACCGGCGCCGGCAAGTCGACGATCGTCTCCCTCGCGGTACGGCTGGTCGACCCGGACGCCGGCACGGTCACCCTGGACGGGGTCGACCTGCGCTCCCTCACCGCCGCCTCCCTCGCCGGCAACACCGCGCTGGTCGCCCAGGTGCCGTTCGTCTTCGACGACACCATCCGGGAGAACATCACGCTGGGCCGGGACGGCATCACCGACGACGACGTCTGGGCCGCACTCCGGCTGGCCGAGGCGGACGGCTTCGTGGCGGCGTTGCCGGATGCGCTGGACACCCTGGTCGGAGAGCGCGGCGCGGCGCTCTCCGGCGGGCAGCGGCAGCGACTCACCCTGGCCCGGGCGCTGGCCGGTCGGCCCCGGCTGCTGGTGTTGGACGACGCCACCAGCGCGGTCGACCCGAGGGTGGAGGCGGCGATCCTGGCCGCGCTGCGCGGCGGGCAGTCGGAGCCGGCCGATCCCGACGGTCCGCCGGGACCGGGGGCGTCGATCCTGGTGGTGGCGTACCGGCGGGCGACGATCGCGCTCGCCGACGAGGTGGTCTACGTCGAGCATGGCCGGGTGGTCGGTCGGGGTACCCACGCCACGCTGCTGCGTACCACGCCCGGGTACGCGGCGCTGGTCACCGCGTACGAGCGGGCCGAGGCGGAGCGGGAGCGGGATCGGGCGTACGAGATTCCCCGGCGAGGCGAGGAGGTGGACGCGTGAGCACGACCACGGCCGGGGCGGTGCCGGAGCGGGCGGAGAGTGCCTGGGGGACGCTGCGGCGAGGGCTGGCGCTCTCCCCGGAGCTGCGTACCGGCCTGGCCGGCACCCTCGGGCTGGCCCTGGTCTCGATGGTCGGCCGGGCCGCCGTACCGGTGGCGATCCAGCAGGGCATCGACCGGGGGCTGCGCGCTCCCGGCGGGCCGGACATCGGGGTGGTCGGCCTCGTGGTCGCGGCCACCGCCGCGGTGCTGGTGGTGACCACGATCTGCGGGTACCTGATGATGCGCCGGCTCTTCACGGTCAGCGAGACGGCGCTGGCCGGGGTACGGGTGCGGGCCTTCCGGCACGTGCACGACCTGTCGACCCTGCACCAGCAGGCGGAGCGGCGCGGTTCGCTGGTTTCCCGGGTCACCAGCGACGTGGACCAGATCACCCAGTTCCTCCAGTGGGGCGGGGTGATCCTCCTGGTCAATCTCGGTCAGGTGGTGGTGACCACCGTGGTGATGGCGGTCTACTCCTGGCAGTTGACCCTGGTGGTCTTCGCCGCGTTCGTCCCGGCCATGGCGGTGATCCGGATCTTCCAGCGGCGGCTCGCCGCCGCGTACGGGGTGGTCCGGCAGCGGCTCGGCGCGATGCTGGCCGCGGTCTCGGAGAGCGTGGTGGGTGCGCCGGTGATCCGGGCGTACGGCGTCTCCGGCCGTACCGCCGAACGGCTGGACCGGACCATCGACGCGCAGCGCCGGGCCCAGCAGCGGGCGATCCGGACCAGCGTGATCAGCTTCTCGACCGGCGAGATCGCCGCCGGGCTGGCCCTGGCCGGGGTGGTGGTGCTCGGGGTGCGACTGGGCGTCGACGGGTCGCTGGGCATCGGCGAGCTGACCGCCTTCCTCTTCCTGGTCACCCTCTTCATCCAGCCGGTGCAGATCGCCACCGAGGTACTCAACGAGGCGCAGAACGCGGTGGCGGGCTGGCGGCGGGTGCTGGACGTGCTCGACGTGGCGCCGGACGTGGCGGACCCGGGCGAGCAGGGTGTCGACCTGCCGGTCGGGCCGATCGACATCCGGTTCGCCGACGTCGGTTACCGCTATCCCGGCGGTCCGCCGGTGCTGGTCGACATCAACGTGGACATTCCGGCCAAGACCCGGGTCGCGGTGGTGGGCGAGACCGGCAGCGGCAAGACCACCTTCGCGAAGCTGCTGACCCGGCTGATGGACCCGTCCACCGGGGCGGTACTGCTCTCCGGGGTGCCGCTGGACCGGGTCCGGTTCGGCTCGCTGCGCTCCCGGGTGGTGATGGTGCCGCAGGACGGCTTCCTCTTCGACTCGACCGTGGCGGAGAACGTCCGGTTCGGCCGGCCCGAGCTGACCGACGAGGAACTGGCGCTGGCCTTCACCGAACTCGGTCTCGCCGACTGGGTGGCGGGGCTGCCGCTCGGGCTGGCGACCCCGGTGGGGGAGCGCGGCGAGGCGCTCAGCGTGGGGGAGCGGCAGTTGGTCGCGCTGGCCCGGGCGTACGTGGCCGACCCGGACCTGCTGGTGCTGGACGAGGCGACCAGCGCGGTCGACCCGGCAACCGAGGTACGCCTGCAACGCACCCTCGACGCGGTGACCCGGGGCCGGACGACGGTGGCGATCGCACATCGGCTCTCCACCGCACAGGGCGCCGACGAGGTGATCGTGGTGGACCGGGGCCGGATCGTGCAACGCGGTCCGCACGAGGAACTGGTCAGTGACCCGCAGTCGGTCTACGGGCTGCTCTACGCCTCCTGGTTGGAGCAGACCCGGTAGCAGCCGGAGAACCGGTGTCGGTGACGAGATGGACTCCGAATGAGTCGTAGGTTAGCCTGCCCTTACTAAGCACAGCCTAACTTGCGCCGGAGGTCGACGTCATGCAGCCCAGCTCCGCGGAGGTGGCCCGTACCCTGGCCGCCGGTCGGCTCCCCGGCACCGCCCAGGTCGCGTACCGGCCCGGACCGCACCAGGTCCGGCACGCCATCGACCCGTCCGGCCGGGTGCTGCTGCTCGTCTCGGTCGTCAGTGATTTGGCCGCCGCGCTCTGGCCGACCGGCGACAGCCGGGGCACGGCGCTGGTGCTCGACGTCCGCGACCTGCCGCCGGCCGCCGGTGCGCCGCCGCTCGGCCGGGTCTGGATCTCCGGCTGGCCCGAGCCGCTGACCGGGGTCGAGGCGCGGCAGGCGGCCATCGACTTCGCCGAGGTGGTGCCGACCGGGGATCTGCTGGACGTCGGCCGGGGCTTCACGCTGCACCGCTTCGAGCCGGCGGAGATCCGGCTGGAGCGGGCCGGCACCGTGCGGCAGGTCGAGCCGGCCGAGTACGCCGCCGCCGAACCGGACCCGTTGCACGCGCTGGAACGGGACCTGCTCGCCGACCTTGCGGACCATCACGGACCGGAAATCGCCGCCTTCCTCCGGCGCCAGCTCCGCGACCTCGTACCGCCGGGTGGTGTGGACGACCCACCGCCCCGGGTGGTCCGGCTGGACCGGTACGGAATGGTCGTGGCCCTCGGCGGACGCGATACCCGCTGCCGGGCCCGGCTCGCCTTCCCTCGCCCCCTCGCCGGCCAGGCGGAACTGGCCGAACTGCTGCGACCGGTGCTCTGCCGACACCGGCAGCCGGGACCGATGCCCGACCGGGGGTGGCCGGTCGGCAACCCCCCGGACCAGGCCTGGTCCGACCGGTAGCCTCCGGGACCCACCCCGACCGGCAACACCCCCGACCGGTACCAGGGACCAGCCGCCCCGCGCGCCCGCGGGATCAGCGGTCCCGCCCGGTGCCACGGGGATCGGCCGCCCCGCCGGGAGTGCCAGGATCAGCCGCCCCGCCGGTGAGCCTGGTGAAGTCTGCGGTCAGGTAGCGCTGCACGGTCGGCGCGACCGCCGCGACCACGACGTCCGGTGCCGCCGAGGCGAGCGGCTCCAGCCGCAGGATGTAGCGGACGAGGATTATCCCGGACATCTGGGTGGCGACCAGCGACGAGCGCAGCGGCGCCTCGGCCGGGTCGATCTGGAGCATCCCGGTCGCCCGGCGGAGCACCTGGGTCTCCAGGAACTCCCGGAGCAGCCGGGCGGTCCACTCGTTGTTCATCGCGGACCGGAACAGCGCGACCGCGGCCGTGCCGGCGGGGGAGTCCCAGACCCGCAGGAACGTCCGGACCAGCCGTTCCCCGACCCCGTCGAGCCCACCCGCGGTGACCTGCGGCACGAACTCCTGCGGGTCGAACGGGATGTCGATGGTGGCCAGGAAGAGCTGATCCTTGGTGCCGAAGTAGTGGTGGACCAGCGCCGGGTCGACCCCGGCGGCGGTCGCGATGGCCCGGATCGAGGTGTGGTCGAAGCCGCGTTCGGCGAACGCGCTCCGGGCGGCTCGCAGGATCCCCTCCCGGGTGTCGGGGTTGCCCGGTCGTCGTCCACTCCGTCGTGCCATCGCCGTCCTCGTCCTCGCACTCGTTCCGCCGGCACCGGTCGGCGCCGCCGGTACCCGGCGCCGACCGGTGCCCCGGCCCTCAGCCGGTGCGCCGCCGCAGCGTGGCCGAGGCGAGCACCAGGGCGACGACCACCGCCGCGGCCACCACCGCGATGTCCCGCCACATCGTGCCGGTCGGCTCGTTGTGCGCGCCGACCTCCTGTAGCGCCTCGACGGCGTACGACAGGGGTAGCACGTCGCTGGTCGCCTGTAGCCAGCCGGCCATCTGGTCGCGGGCGACGAACAGCCCGCAGAGCAGGAGCTGCGGGATCACCACGATCGGCATGAACTGTACGGCCTGGAACTCCGTCTGGGCGAAGGCGCTGCAGAAGAGGCCCAGCGCCACCCCGAGTACGGCGTTGAGCACCGCGATCAGCACCACCAGCCCACCGTCGCCGGCGGTGGAGAGGTCGAACAACCAGTACGCCGCGGCGGCCGCGACGCTGGCCTGGATCGCGGCGGCCAGCCCGAACGCGAGCCCGTAACCGAAGAGCAGGTCCAGTTTGCCCAGCGGGGTGGTGAGCAGCCGTTCCAGCGTGCCGGAGGTGCGCTCCCGGAGCATCGCGATGCTGGTGATCAAGAACATGATCGTGAAGGGGAAGATGCCGAGCATGACCAGGGCGATCCGGTCGAAGGCGGCCGGCTGTCCCGGTGGGGCGGGCTGGTCGCCGTACATGTAGTAGACGAGCGTGAGCAGCGCCACCGGCACCACCAGCAGCATCGCCACGGTACGCCGGTCGTGCCGCAGCTGGCGCAGGATGCGGCCGGTGGTGAAGGCCAGGATCCGCGGGTTCATCGGGGCGACCTCCCCTCGCCGGTGCGGGCCAACCGGTCCCCGCCGGCCTGCTCGTTCGCCCGGATGAGCCGCAGGAACGCCTCCTCCAGGTCGTCGGTGCCGGCCGCCGTGCGTACCGCCGACAGGGTGTCGTCGGCGATCAGCCGGCCCTCCCGGATGAGCAGCAGCCGGTCGCACCGGGCCGCCTCGTCCATCACGTGACTGGACACCAGCAGCGTGGTGCCCTCGGCGGCCATCGCCCGGAACTTCTGCCACAGCTCGGCCCGGAGCACCGGGTCCTGGCCGACCGTCGGCTCGTCGAGGATCACCACCTCGGGGCGGCCGACCAGGGCGCAGGCCAGCGAGGCCCGGCTGCGCTGGCCGCCGGAGAGGGTGCCGACGAGCTGGTCGGTCGCCCCGGCGAGGCCGACATCGGCGATCGCCCGGTCGGCGTCGGCCCGGCCGAGGCCGTGGAGCCGGCCGAAGTAGCGGACGTTCTCCCGGACGGTCAGGTCCGGATAGACGCTCGGTGCCTGGGTCAGATAGCCGAGGCGTCGCCGCAGGCCGGGGGTGCCGGCCGGCTCGCCGAGCACCGTGACGGTGCCGCCGGCCACGATCTGCACGCCGACGATGGCCCGCAGCAGGGTGGTCTTGCCGCTGCCGCTCGGCCCGAGCAGCCCGGTGACGCTGCCCCGCGGGATGGTGCAGCCGATGCCGTGCAGGACCTGCCGCCTGCCCCGGGTCACGACGAGGTCGCGGACCTCGATCGCGGTCTCCATGAAGCCTCCTCAAAGAAAACTCATCAAGCGTTGAAATTCAACGCTAGTTGAAATCTTGCCCCGCCACAACCGCCGAGGGTTGTAGCAGGGCAGTAAAGGTGAGTTAACGGGATGAAAAGAATGAAACGCCCAGGCGGCGCGTGATCGGGCGTTGCGTCATGATCGGACCTGCGGCACGATGGCGCCGTGGATCACGGTCCGTTACGGCAACTCGGGTTCCTCGACGAATGGACGGACCGGCTGCGCCGGCTGCCCGGCCCGCCCGTCGTCGGGGTGCTGCTGCGCGGCAGCTACGCCCGGGGCGCCGCCACCCCGTACAGCGACGTGGACATCGATGTCCTGGTCAGCGGGGAGCGGTACGCTGCGTACCCGGCCTTTCTGGTGGAGGTCGGCGACCGGCTGACCCACCTGTCGGTCGCCGTCCGGGACATCGGATCCTGGCTCGAACGGCTCGACCGGCCCGCCGAGTGGTCCTTCGGACTGCCGGTCGTCGCGCCCGTACGGTTACTCTGGGCACACGCCGCCTGGCGCTCGTCCGTGGACCTGACCGAGATCCGTCAACGCCCCGCCGAGCCCGACCTGGAGGAGTTGGTTGCCGCGCTCGGCAAGGTCGGCGGCGCCCGCGCCAGCGATGCCGAGTACGACGCCCGGCTCGCCGCCGCCGAGCTGGCCCGACGCTGCCCGTCGGTGCTCCGGCTCGCCAACCCCGCCGTCACGGTGGCCAGCCGACGGGACGCGCTGGCCGCCGCACTGGACCTGCCGGTCGCCCCGGACGGCTACCACGACGACATGCTCACCTGCCTCGGGCTGCGCCCCGACACCCTGCCCCGGCTGCACGCCGCCGCGCACCGCCTGGTGGCCGGCACGGTGGCACTGGCCCGCCCGTACGCGGAGGAACTGGCCGAGGTGGTCGGCGCGGACCTCGCCGCCGCACTGCGGGACGGCCGGCTCGACCGCTACGTCGGCCAACTCGCCCGGGGCGGCACGAACACCCCACCGGGGACGCCGGGCTGCCCGCCCGGCGGCGTGGCGCGGGCCACTTCGGGGCGCGGGAGCGGGGACGGGTGGACGGTTCCGGTGCCGCGTGCGAAACAATCGGGAACTATGCCCGTACCCGACCTCTCCCCGGTGACCGCGCCCGGGCCGGCGCCGCGCGGTCGCGCGCGCCCCTCGGCCCTCGATCCGGCGATCGCCGCGCGCCTGCGCCGCACCCCCGACGGACTCGTCGCCGCCGTGGTCCGGGCGCACGACACCGGCGACGTGCTGATGGTCGCCTGGATGGACGACGAGGCGCTGCACCGCACCCTCACCACCGGCCGGGCCACCTACTGGTCGCGCAGCCGGCGGGAATACTGGGTCAAGGGCGAGACCTCCGGCCACCACCAGTACGTCCGCTCGGTGGCGCTGGACTGCGACGGCGACGCCCTGCTGGTCAGCGTCGACCAGGTCGGCGCGGCCTGCCACACCGGAAACCGGACCTGCTTCTCCGACGAACTGCCGGTCAGCGGGACGACGTCCGCCGGGCCGACGACATGACCGACCGGACCTGGACGTGGACGTGGGCGTGGACGTGGAGGAGTCGACCGATGTCCCCTCGGACGGTGATCCGATGACCACCGGCGCGGTGAGCCCGGACGAGGCGACCTTCCGCGACCTGGCCCGGACCCGGCGAGTGGTGCCGGTGGTCCGGCGGCTGCTCGCCGACGGGGAGACCCCGGTCGGGGTCTACCGCAAGCTGGCCGGCGGGCCGGGGACCTTCCTGCTGGAATCGGCGGAGCAGGGCGCCGGCGCGGCCGGGATCGCCTGGTCGCGCTACTCCTTCGTCGGGGTACGCAGCGCCGCCACCCTGGTCGAGCGGGACGGCCAGGCGCACTGGCTCGGTACGCCCCCGGCCGGGCTGCCGACCGGCGGCGATCCGGTGGCGGCGTTGCGGGCCACCGTGGCGGCGCTGACCGGCCCGGCCGCCGTCGGCCCGGTCGGATCCGAGCGGGACTCCATGCCACCGCTGCTCGGTGGCATGGTCGGCTACCTCGGCTACGACGTCGTACGCCGTTTCGAGCGGCTGCCCTCGCTGACCGAGGACGACCTGCGCCTGCCCGAACTGGGCATGATGCTCGCCACCGACCTGGTGGTGCTGGACCACTTCGACGGCTCCGCGATCCTGGTGGCGAACGCCCTGCTGCCGGCACCGCCGGACGCCTCCGCCGCCGGTCTGCCGCCCGGTGCCGCCGGTGAGGATCCGGAGCGGGCGGCCCAGGTCGGGGCGGCGTACCACCAGGCGGTGGGCCGGCTGGACGCGATGACAACGGCGCTGTCCCGGCCGATCCCGCCGATGATCGCCACGGTCGGCCGGCCCTGCGCGGGCGAGGTGTTCAGCCGGACCGCCGACGGGGAGTACCCGAAGGCGGTCGAGGTGGCCAAGGAGGCGATCCGGGCCGGCGAGTGCTTCCAGATCGTGCTCGCCCAGCGCTTCGAACGGGAGACCGAGGCCGACCCGCTGGACATCTACCGGGTGCTGCGGGCCACCAACCCGAGCCCGTACATGTATCTGCTCCGGTTCGACGACTTCGACATCGTCGGATCGTCCCCGGAGGCGCACCTGAAGGTCAGCGCCGGCGCCGACGGCCAGCGGCGGGCCATGCTGCACCCGATCGCCGGCACCCGGCCCCGGGGAAGCAGCCCGGCCGACGACAGCCGGCTGGCCGCCGAGCTGATCACCGACCCCAAGGAGCGGGCCGAGCACGTGATGCTGGTCGACCTGGGCCGCAACGACCTGGGCCGGGTCTGCCAGCCGGGCACGGTCGAGGTGCCGGAGTTCGCCACCATCGAGCGGTACAGCCACGTGATGCACATCGTCTCCACGGTGGTGGGGACGCTGCGGGAGGACCGGACCGCGTTCGACGCGCTGGCCGCCACCTTCCCGGCCGGCACCCTCTCCGGAGCCCCGAAGGTGCGCGCGATGGAGATCATCGAGGAGCTGGAGCCCACCCGTCGCGGCCTGTACGGCGGCACGGTCGGCTACGTCGGTTTCGGTGGCGACCTGGACATGGCGATCGCGATCCGGACCGCGCTGATCCGGCGCGGACGGGCGTACGTGCAGGCGGGGGCCGGGATCGTCGCCGACTCCGACCCCGCCGCCGAGGACCGGGAGACCCGGAGCAAGGCGGCGGCGGTACTGGCCGCGATCGCGGCGGCGGAGACCCTGCGGCCGGCCCGGTGAACACCGACGGATCCCCGGAGAGCACTCCGGCGCGCCCCGGGTCACCGGCCCCGGCCGGTCCACCCCGCCCCGCCGGGGCAGCGGCGGCGGCCGGGCAGCCCTCCGCAGCGGCGGCACCGGTGGCCGGGCCACCCCCCGCCGACGCGGCACGGGTGACGGGGCGGCGGGAGTTGACGTACACCGTGCTGCTCTGCCTGCTCGGCGCCGGCCTGGCGGTCTTCGCCGCAACCCGGACCTGGTCCGTCGAGCTGACCGCCCGCCCGGCGCCGCTGCCACCCGGTCGGGTGACCCGGACCGGCGGCGACCTGCTGCCCTGGCTCCCGGCGCTGGCCCTGGTCGGGCTGGCCGCCACCGGAGCGGTGCTCGGCACCCGGGGGATCGGGCGCCGGCTGGTCGGTGGGCTGCTGGCGCTCGTCGGGGTCGGTCTGGCGGCCGGCGCCGGCTACGCCGGGCTCGGCACCGACACCGAGGTCGCTGCCGGCTGGCCGCTGCTCTGCGCGCTCGGCGGCCTGCTGGCCGGCGCGGCTGGCGCGTTCACCGCGGTGCGGAGCGGGGGATGGCCGGTAATGGGTGCCCGCTACGAGCGGGGCCGGTCCGCCGGTGCGGGTCCGGAAAGTCCGCTGCTCACCCCGGACGGCCGGGTCGACGGCCGACGGACGGCCGCCGCCTGGGACGCGCTGGACCGCGGCGAGGACCCCACGGTCGGCTGACCGGCGGCGTTGCGCGATCGGCTGACCGGCTGGCGGGCGCCCCTCGCGCCGCGCCGCGTCCCGGCCGGGCCAGCGGTCCGGACGGTCCCGGGCACCGCGTTGCCGTCCGGAGGGTTCGCGACGGTCGCGGGTGCGGCCGGTGGTGCGGTGCCGAGCGCCGCCACCAGGGCACGGATCTCGTCGCGGCGCAGCGCGCGTTCCCGGTCCGCGCAGATCGCCTCCCAGGCGTTGCCCCGGGCGGTCCGGATCCGGGCGTCGCCGATCACCGCGCGCTCCACGCTCTGCACCATGCCGACCGCGACGGAGAGTACGGCCCGGGGGATGCTGGTCAGGTCGATGGTCGAGCCAGGCTTAACAGCGCTCATCGTTTCCCCGCACGAAATCGATCGATCCGACTGGTCGGCGGCGGCCCCGCGACCAGTGTGCCCGACGGTGATGGTGCCCATCCGGTGTTTCCGGCCGGTCACCCCCGGATCAACGGTTCGTCCCGGCCCGGTCCACCATCCGGGACAACCTCCGCCGCGGCGTCCGCCTTCCTTGACATCCGTCACATTCGTCGCCCGGTCGCCCGGTCGCCCGGTCGCCCGGTCGCCCGGTCGCCGGATCGCCGTCGCCCGGCCGTCCGGCTGCGGAGTGGCTTCGGCGGCGGCTCCGGTGCGATGGCGCAGCGTGATAGGCCGCTCACAAGGGTGGCCATTATGCCCCAGCCCATCTCGTGAAGCACGCCATACCCCCGAGGGCGTCCGCCCCGTGGCGACGCCTAGCATCGGCCCATGACGCCCGGAGAGGGGAGTCCGTTGGTGACTGCTGAGCATCCGCACACGGCGGGAGACGAAGCCGGATCGGCCACGTCCGCCAACGTGCTCGACGAGATCCTCGCCGGAGTCCGCGAGGACGTCGCACGACGGCAGGAAGAGGTGCCGCTGGAGCAGATCAAGCAACTCGCGGCGGCGGCCGTACCGCCCCGGGACGCGTACGCGGCACTGCGCCGCCCGGGCGTCGGGGTGATCGCCGAGGTGAAGCGCTCCTCGCCGTCCAAGGGGCAGCTCGCCGAGATCGCCGACCCGGCCGACCTGGCCGGTGAGTACGCGGCGGGTGGGGCACGCTGCGTCAGCGTGCTCACCGAGGGGCGGTGGTTCGGCGGGTCGCTGGAGGACCTGGCGGCGGTCCGGACCGCGGTGGACATCCCCGTGCTCCGCAAGGACTTCGTGGTCTCCAGCTACCAGGTGCACGAGGCCCGGGCGCACGGCGCCGACCTGGTGCTGCTGATCGTCGCGGCGCTGGAGCAGAACGTGCTGGTCGGCCTCCTGGAGCGCATCGAGTCGCTGGGCATGACCGCCCTGGTCGAGGTGCACGACGAGGAGGAGGCGGACCGCGCGCTGGAGGCCGGCGCCCGGGTGATCGGGGTGAACGCCCGCAACCTGCGCACCCTGGAGGTCGACCGGTCGGTCTTCGAGCGGATCGCCCCGGGGCTGCCGAACAAGGTTGTCAAGATCGCCGAGTCCGGGGTACGCGGCCCGCACGACCTGATCCGCTACGCCTCGGCCGGCGCCGACGCCGTACTGGTCGGCGAGGGTCTGGTCACCCAGAAGAGTCCCCGCGAGGCGGTGGCCGAACTGGTCAACGCCGGCAACCACCCCGCGACACCCCGGCCGGTCCGATGAGCGAGCGTAGTGAGCGAATCAGCCAGTTCGGTGCGTTTGAGCCTCGTGGCGGCGCGGAGCGAAGCGGAGTGCCGACATGAGCGCGCCCACCATGCCGACCGGTGAGACGGCCCTGCCCGACCTCGCCGGCCACTTCGGCCCGTACGGCGGTCGGTTCGTCCCCGAGGCGCTGGTCGCCGCGCTCGACGAACTCGACACGGCGTACCGGGAGGCGCTGGCCGACGAGTCGTTCACCGCCGAGTTCACCCGGATGCTGCGCGAGTACGCCAACATCCCGTCGCTGCTCTATCCGGCGCAGCGGCTCTCCGCCCGGGTCGGGGCGCGGGTGCTGCTCAAGCGCGAGGACCTCAACCACACCGGCGCGCACAAGGTTCGCAACGTGCTCGGCCAGGCGCTGCTCACCAAGCGGATGGGCAAGCCCCGGGTGATCGCCGAGACGGGTGCTGGCCAGCACGGGGTGGCCAGCGCGACCGCGGCCGCGTACCTCGACCTGGAGTGCGTGGTCTACATGGGTGAGCTGGACACCCAGCGGCAGGCACTCAACGTCGCCCGGATGCGGATGCTCGGCGCCACCGTCGTCCCGGTGACCGCCGGCTCACGTACCCTCAAGGACGCGATGAACGAGGCCATGCGCGACTGGGTGGCCAACGTTGACCGGACGCACTACCTGATCGGCACCACCGCCGGCCCGCACCCGTTCCCGGCGATGGTCCGCCAGTTCGTCCGGGGCATCGGGGTGGAGGCCCGGCAACAGTGCCTGGAACTGACCGGCGCGCTGCCGGACGCGGTGACCGCCTGCGTCGGCGGCGGCTCCAACGCCCTCGGCATCTTCCACGCTTTCGTGCCCGACGCCGACGTCCGGCTGTACGGCTTCGAGGCCGGCGGCGAGGGCATCGAGACCGGACGGCACGCGGCGAGCATCACCGGCGGCTCCTCCGGCGTACTGCACGGCACCCGCACCTACGTGCTCCAGGACGCCGACGGGCAGACGGTCGAGTCACACTCGATCTCGGCCGGGCTGGACTATCCCGGGGTCGGCCCCGAGCACGCCTGGCTCAACGACGCCGGGCGGGCCCGGTATGCGCCGGTCACCGACGCGGAGGCGATGGACGCCTTCCAACTGCTCTGCCGGACCGAGGGGATCATCCCGGCGATCGAGAGCGCCCACGCGCTCGCCGGCACGCTCAAGATCATCCCTGAGTTGACCGCCGAACTCGGCCGCGAGCCCACCATCGTGGTCAACCTCTCCGGCCGGGGCGACAAGGACGTGCACACCGCCGGGGAGTACTTCGGCATCCTCGACGGAGACCAGGGGTGAGCGAGATGGCCATCGCCTCCGACCGGAGCATCGGGCTCGCGTTCGAGAAGGCCCGGGCCGAGGGGCGCGCGCTGCTCTTCGGCTGCATGCCGGCCGGCTTCCCGACCATCGAGGGCAGCATCACCGCGATGCGGGCGATGGTCGACGCCGGGGTCGACGTGATCGAGCTGGAGATTCCGTACTCCGACCCGGTGATGGACGGGCCGGTCATCCAGCGGGCCAGCGACATCGCCCTAGCCGGCGGCGTACGGACCCGCGACGCGTTGCGGATCATCGAGGAGGTGGCCGCGACCGGGGCCCCGGTGGTCACGATGACCTACTGGAACCCGGTCGAGCGCTACGGCGTCGACGCCTTCGCTCGGGACCTCGCCGCCGCCGGCGGCACCGGCCTGATCACTCCGGACGTGATCCCCGAGGAGGCCGGCGAGTGGCTGGCCGCCTCCGACGCGTACGGGCTGGACCGGACGTTCCTGGTCGCGCCCTCGTCGACCGATCGGCGGCTGGCGATGACCGTCGAGCACTGCCGGGGCTTCGTCTACGCCACCGCGCTGATGGGGGTGACCGGTGCCCGGGAGAAGACCTCGGACGCCGCTCCGACCCTGGTCGGCCGGGTCCGGGCGGTCAGCACGCTGCCGGTCGGGGTGGGTCTCGGCGTTGGCACCGGCGCACAGGCCGCCGAGGTCGGCGGGTACGCCGACGCCGTCATCGTGGGCAGCGCCCTGATCCGCTGCCTGCTGGACGCCCCCGACGAGGCCGCCGGGTTGGCCGCGCTGGGCAGGCTCGGCGCCGAGCTCGCCGAGGGCGTCCGCGCCGTACAGCGCTGAGGGCCAGCCCTCGGCACCCGGACCGGTCCGCCGCCCTCGGCCCACCGGAGATTGGTCCGCGTCTTTGGCGCACCGACCGATCCGACGGCGTGTCCTTCGGTGGAAAACGGACGGCGGCCCAGCTCACCCCAGGCGTCGGGCTGAAGCGGACAGGAGTCTCCCCGGGACGACAACCGGACCGGGGTGCCGCTGACGGGGGTCGCGACGGTAGCCTGTGCACCCGTGACCCTCGCCTCGCTCTCTCCTCAGGCGGCCCTGCCGAGCCCCGCCACCGCCGTGTGGCAGCTCGGGCCGGTGCCGATCCGGGCGTACGCACTCTGCATCGTGCTCGGGATCGTGGTCGCCTGCGTGGTGACCGAAATGCGGATGCGCCGCCGTGGCGTCGCCCCCTGGGCGGTGCTGGACATCGCCGTCTGGGCGGTGCCGTTCGGCATCGTCGGCGCCCGGATCTACCACGTGATCACATCGCCAGGCGCTTACTTCGGCGAGGGCGGTGACCCGATCAAGGCTCTCTACATCTGGGAGGGCGGGCTCGGCGTCTGGGGCGCCGTCGCGGGCGGTGCGGTCGGCGCCTGGCTCGCCGCGCGGCAGCTCGGCCTGCCGTTGACCGTGGTGGCCGACGCGCTCGCCCCGGGCCTGCCACTGGCCCAGGCCGTCGGCCGGATCGGCAACTGGTTCAACAACGAGCTGTTCGGCGGGGAGACGAAGCTGCCGTGGGGGCTGGAGATCCACCGGATGGATCCGACCAATCCCGGGCACGCGCTCCGTGACGACAGCGGCAACCCGGTCCTCGAACCCGGGCTTTTCCACCCGACCTTCCTCTACGAGGCGCTCTGGAACGTCGGCGTGGCCGGTCTGGTCCTCTTCCTCGACCGGCGGTTCAAGCTCGGCCGGGGCCGGGCCTTCGCGCTCTACGTGATGGGTTACACCGCCGGCCGGTTCTGGATCGAGATGATGCGCACCGACCCGGCGAACGAGTTCCTCGGCGCCCGGCTCAACGTCTGGACCGCCGCCCTCGTCTTCCTCGGCGCTCTGGTCTACTTCGTCCGGGTCCGGGGCCCGCAGGAGTTCCTCGTGCCGGTCGGTGGCGTGCCCGCCCCGCTGGGCGCGGATGGCGCCGCCACCGGCGACGTGTCCCAGGTCGACGTCTCCCGGAAGCCGGCCGCGGTCGGCGCGCCGAGCGCGTACCGGGTGGTGACCGAGGAGGAGTTCCGGCGCTTCCAGGAGACCGGCGAGGTGCCGCCCGCCGAACCGACCTCGGCCGTGCAGCCTGCCGACGCCGACGCCGACGCCGACGCCGACGCCGACGCCGATGCCGACGCCGACGGCGCTGAGGGCGCTGAGGGCGAGGGTGACGACGACGGGTCCCGGCCGGAGGTGCCGGCAGCCTCGTCCGAGGTCGCCGCAGAGTCGGCCGCCGCCGGAGAGTCGGCCGCGGTCCGGGACGGCGAACCCGCCGACGCCGGCGCGGTGCCGGGGACGGCAGACCGGGACCGTTGAGCGGGGGAGCCGGCCCGATGCGTACGGCCGTGGTGGTGGGCGCCGGAATCGGCGGGCTGGCGACCGCCGGTGCACTCGCCCGCTCCGGGTGGCAGGTGACCCTGCTGGAACAGGACGATCGGGTACGCGCCGGCCGCACCGCGCTGGTGCTCTGGCCCAACGGGGTACGCGCGCTGCGTGCGCTCGGTCTCGGCGAGGGGTTGGCCGCCATCGCGACACCGCTGCCCGACGTCGGCGTCCGGCGCCCCGACGGACACTGGCTGGTGCAGCCCCGCCCCGGGCTCGGCGAACGCGCGCCGGTCGTCGTACACCGAGAGGACCTGCACGACGCGCTGATCGCCGGCCTCGGCGACCGGGTGGAGATCCGGACCGGCGTCGAGGTCCGGACCGTCCGGGCCGGCGACGGCGACGGCGACCGGCCGGCGGTCGGTGACGGGCGCGGCAGCTACGAGGCCGACCTGGTCGTCGCCGCCGACGGCATCGACAGCGCGGTACGCCGTCGGCTCGCCCCGGAGGCCACCGTGGTCAGCTCCGGCTGCGCGGCGTGGCGGGCGGTCATCCCGTGGTACAGGGCGCCGCAGCTTCCGGCCGACCGGCCGGTGGACGGCGAGACGCTCGGCGCCGGTTACCGGTTCGTCGCGGCCTCGCTGGGCGACCGGGGCGATTCCGGTGGCTCGACCCGGGGCGGGATCTACTGGGTGGCGACGGCGGCCGGTGCATCCCGCCCGGAGCCACCGGCCACCCAACTGACCCTGCTCCGGCGCTGGTTCGCGAACTGGCCGGCACCGATCGGCGACCTGCTCGCCGCGACCGAGCCGGAGGACCTGGTCCAGCAGGAGGTGCGCGAGCTACGCCCGCTGCCCCGCGCGTACGGCTTCCCGGCCGGCACCGGCGGGGTGGTGCTGGTCGGCGACTCCGCGCACGCCATGCCGCACCACCTGGGTCAGGGCGCCTGCCTTGCCCTGGAGGACGCCGCGACGCTGCGTTCGGCGGTCCGGGAGGCGATTCCCGGTGCGCCGCTGCGCGAGGCGGTCGAGACGTACAACCGGGTACGCCGTCCCCGGACCGTGACGGTGGTCCGGCAGACCAGGCGGATGTCGGCGGTGTTGCAGGCCAGGGGGCGGCTGGCGCTGCGAGCCCGGGACGCCGCCCTCGGCACCATCACCCCCCGGCTGCTGGGCAGCGCGGCGAGCGTGGCGGCCCAGTGGCGGCCGCCGGAGTGATCGACCGGGAATCGACCGCCGGCTGACCATCCACGGCGTCTTCGGCAGCCGGCTTGCCGTCGGCGGATCTTCGCTCGCCGGGGGAATGCTGACGGCCATTCCAGATCGTGGACACCCCGAGGTTGCGAGCCGGCCGGCGTCCGTCCGGGGGCGCGCCAGCGCCACGGCCGGAGGATCAGAGGCCGCGCAGGTGGGAAGAGCGCTCCTGCCGCGGGTGTCCCGACAACCCCCGCTGCGGGTGTCCAGATAAGAGGATGGGCCGTGGCCCGAGCGGGTCGCGCCGGACCCTCCGGTTCGTCGGCCAACCGACCGATCGGGAGGATGCCCGGTACGCCGTCGCATCGCGCACACTACCCGGGAGCGAAGGTGAGGGCTGCCAGTTGCGGCACAGCGTGCCTGGTCAACAGGCGAGTACGAAACGGCGGTACACCCCGGGCAGGGTACGGCTGCTCGGGCCGGTCCGGCTGGTCGGCCCCGACGGACCGGTCGCGCTGCCGGACGGCGCCGGTGCGCTCCTCGGGTTGCTGGCGTTGCGGCCGAACGAGCCGGTCCCGGACGCGGAACTGCTGGCCGCGCTCGCCGGTCGGGACGCGCTGTCCCGGGCCGGTGATCGTCCCCTGGAGCACGCGGCGACGCTGCTGGCGGCCGCGCTGGCCGATTGTGGATCGCCCAACGCGCTGGAGATCCGACCCGGCGGATACCTGCTCCGGATGCCGAGCGGCCGGATCGACGCGTGCCGGTTCCTCCACCTCCTCGACCGGGCTCGGCGCCGGGTCGCCGGCGGTGACCTCCAGGGCGCCGCCCGGCTGTTCCGCGCCGCACTGGCCGTCTGGCCCGAGCCGTTGGTGCCGGATCGGTCTGCCGGGCGCCGGGTGGAGGCCGGCGCCGAGGTCTGCGACACCTACCGGTTCTGCCCGTCCGGCTGGGCCGCAGTCGAGTTGGGCCGGCTGCGGCAGGCCAGAATCGACGCCTTCGAGGACCGCTGGGAGTGCGACCTGCGGCTTGCCGTGGCGGCGCACGCCGCCGCCGGTGGCCCGGTCGCCGACCGCGCGGTGGTGGCCGCCGGAGCGACCGCCGCGCGGATAGCCGGGACGGCGGTCGGCGAGCTGACCCCGGCGGTGGCGGCCCATCCGCTGCGGGCACGGCTGTGGGAGCTGCTGCTCGTCGCCACCTACCTTGCCCAGGGGCGCCGGGCCGCCGCCGCGACGCACCAGCGGGCCCGGGAGGTCTTCCAGGACCAGTTGGGCGTCGAGCCGGCCGGCCGGGTGGGCGTACTGGCGGCGGCGGTGCGGACCGGTGAACTGCCCGAGGACTGGGCGACGGGGCCCCGTCCGGCACCCACCACCGAGGTTGCCGGCGGTCCGGGGACGTCCCGACCGCGTCCGGCCGCCCGGCTGCCGGTCCCGCTCACCGCCCTGCTCGGCCGGGACGAACTGCTGGAGGCCGTCGCCGAGCGGCTCGACCGGCACCGCCTGGTCACGCTCACCGGAACGGGTGGAGCCGGAAAGACCCGGCTGGCTGTCGCGGCGGCGAAGGCCCGTACCGATCGTCCGGTCTGGTTCGTGGACCTGACCGCGGTGGAGAGCCCGGTACGGGTGCCGCAGGCGGTGGCCGCCGCACTCGGCGTACCGGACCCGGGGCGGGACACGGTGGAGGCGCTCGCCGCCGACCTGGGCCCGGTCCGGGCACTGCTGGTGCTGGACAACTGCGAACACCTGGTCACCGGCTGCGCGGAGCTGGTGGACCGGCTGTTGTCCCGCTGCCCGGGGCTGCGGGTGCTGGCGACCAGCCGGGTCGCGCTGCGGCTGCCCGCCGAGTCGCTGGTCCGGGTGCCCGCGCTCGCCGTGCCCGAGGTGGGCACCGGGCACAGCCTCGCGGCACTGGCCGCACATCCGGCCACCCGACTCTTCCTCGAACGGGCCCGGGAGTTCTCCGGCCGGCCCGTCCCCGAGGCCAGTGCCGACGCGGTCGTCCGGCTCTGTGCCGACCTGGACGGGCTGCCGCTGGCGATCGAGCTGGCCGCGGCGCGTACCCCGATGCTGACGGTGCACGAGATCATCGCGCGGCTGCGTACCGACGTGCGGCTGCTGCGCAGTCCGGACCCGAGGCCGCCGGACCGGCACCGCAGCGTCGCCGCGGCGGTGGAGTCCAGCCTGGCCCTGCTCGACGACGACACCCGCCGGCTCTTCGACCGGCTCTCGGTCTGTGCGGGCGGGTTCGACACCGAGGCGGCGCGGTCGATCGGCGGTCCGCACGCACCGGCGTCCCTGGCGTCCCTGGTCGAGGCGTCCCTGATCGAACCGCTACCCGCCGCCGCGACCACGACGCCAGCCGTCCCGACCACGACGCCAGCCGTCCCGACCACGACGCCAGCCATCCCGACCACGACGTCGGCCGTTCCGACCGCCGGACCAGCCGCCCCGACCGCTGCCCCGGTCGAGGGCGCCGGCCAGCCCGGGGCGGGCGGGGGCGACCAGGCCCGCTACCGGATGCTGGAGCCGGTCCGGCGGCACGCGCTGGCCCGGCTGGTCCGCTCCGGTGCCGAGGTGGCCGCCCGGCAGGCGCTCGCGGCGTACTGCCTGGACCTCGCCGAGCGGGCCGACGCCCGGCTGCGGGGCACCACCCGGGACTGGTGGCTGGCGCGGCTGCGCGCCGACGAGCCCAACCTGCGGTCCGCGATGACCTGGCTGGCCGAGGCGGGCGCCGGCGGCCCCGCGCGCGGGGATCTTCGACTGGCCGCCGCCCTCGCCATGTACTGCCGGCTGGAGGGCAACTACCGGGAGGGCCACGACTGGCTGTCCACGGCGCTGTCCCGGCACCCCGACGCCCCGGCCGCGCTGCGGTCCCGGGCCGGAATCGGCGCGGCCATGCTGGCGATGCTGGCCTGCGACTATCCGGCCGCGATCCGGCACGCGGAGCTGGCCCGGGCCGCCTGCCGGACGACCCGGAACCGCCGTGCCGAGGCGCGGGTGGAGCAGATCCTCGGCTCGGTGGCCCGGGAGCAGGCCCGGTACGCCGAGTCCGCCCGTCACCTGGCCACCGCCGGGGCCATCTTCGGCGACTGCGACGACGAGTGGGGCGAGGCGCAGATCACCGAGCTGCGCGGCTTCACCGCCTGGCTCTCGGGTGACCTGGACCGGGCCGACTCGCGGCTGTGGGCGAGCCTGCGCCGGCACGAGCGGCTCGGTGACGCGCTGGCGGCGGCGAGCGCGCTGATGAGTCTCGGTGCGGTCGCGCTGTACCGGGGCGACATCGACCGGGCGTCGTCGTTGCTGGACGTGGCGCTGCGGCGGTACTCGGCGGTCGGCTTCCCGGAGGGAGTCGGCTGGGCGCACAACCTGCGCGGCCTGGTGGAGCTGCGCGCCGGGTGCATCCGGCGGGCCGCCCACCACCTGCGGCTCAGCCTGGCGGCGCACCGCCAGGTCGGCGACCGGTGGCGCACCGCCAGCGTGCTGGAGGCACTCGCCGAGGCGGCCCGGCTGGCCGGCGATGCGGTCGGCGCCGCCCGGCTGCTCGGTGCGGCGACCGGGATCCGGGACGAGATCGGCGCCCCGGTGCCGTCCTGCGAGCGACCGGACGTCGACGCGACGCGCCGGGCACTTCGGGCCGAGCTTGGCCAGCGGTACGCCGAGGCGTGCCGCTCCGGTCGCGATGCGGGCCTGGACGGGGTGCTGGCGGCCGCCAGGGTGGCCCAGTCGGCGGGCTGACCGTCGGCGTCGCAGCCGACCACCGGAGAGCCGCACGGCACCGACGACATGTCCGATGAGGACCGAGTTGGTGGAGTTGCTTCCTCAGGTTCTGAGCATAATCATCAACCTCTGTTGACTGCCGTCGACCCCGCAGTACACCCTTGCTCCAGTCATTGCACGGGGGAAGGTGCATAGTGGACACTGCTCTGTTTTGGCGTGCCCAAAATCAGCAACGGGGACCGGTCGGGTTTCTCGCGCTACTGGTCACGCTCGCGTCGGCGACCGTCAGCATCGGTGCACCCGCGGCCAGCGCCGCCACCGATACGGCGCCGGACTGTTCCGTTACCGAAGCCGCCGACGAAGCGTCGGCGGCCAGTCTGGCCGCGGCGTGCGGCGATCCGGTCGAGGTGCTGAGCAGACGGACCGAGTCTGCGCGGGTGCTCGTCGACTCCGCCGGTGTCCGCACGCTGGTCGCCTCGGCCACCCCGCAACGGGTCCGGCGCGGCGACGGTACCTGGTCGGCGATCGACCCGACCCTGCGGCGGGTCGGCGGCGGCGTCGTCCCGGCGGCGACCCTCGCCGACGTGTCGTTCTCGGCCGGCGGCTCCGGGCCCATGGTGACCTGGCGCTCCGGTGCCGCGACCTTCACGCTCGGCGCACCGTCCGGCGGGCTGCCCGCACCGCGGCTGGCCGGCGCCACGGCCGTGTACGAGTCGGTGCTGCCCGGAGTCAACCTGCACGTCACGGCGACCGCGGAGGGGTTCACCCACGCGGTCGAGGTGCTGACCCCGGCCGCTGCGGCGAATCCGGCGGTCCGGCGCCTGCGCTACCCGACCGGCGGCAACGTCCGGGTCGACCGGCTCGCCGACGGGGGCATCCGGCTGGTGGACGCAGCCGGTGCGACGCTGGGCGTGACCCGCGCCGCCTCGATGTGGGACTCGACGCGAGAGTCGGAGCGGGCCGGCGAGGTGCTGCCCGGTGTCGCGCCGGCCGCGCCGGCCGAGCCGGCCTCCGCCGCCGAACCCGGTGTCGCCTCCCGGCAGGCCGAGGTCGCGGTGGACGTCGTCGACGGTGGCCTGGTCGTGCGGGGCGACGAGCGGATGCTCGCGGACCCGGCGGTCACCTGGCCGGTCTTCATCGACCCACCCTTCAACGGGCTGCGGTCGAAGTGGGCATACGCCAACAACGCCAACAAGAACTGGGACGTCGGCAATCGCGCCTGGGTGGGTCGCAACCCGTACGACGGGGTGCTGTACCGCTCGTTCTTCGACTTCGACACCTCGGCGATACGGGGCACCCAGGTGCTCTCGGCAAAGGTGACGATGAAGCTCGACCACTCGTACTCGTGCGACAACGACTGGGTGCACCTCTATCGCACGGCCACCGCCGGGATCACCTCCGCCAGCGGCGGCCGGATGGCCTGGGCGACCCGTCCGCTCCCGTCGTCGACCTGGCTCGACTCCTGGGAGGGGCACGCGAACGAGGCCGGCGGCTGCGGCCAGACCCAGCCGGACGCCGACGCGGTGTTCGAGAGGGCCGAGTTGACCGCCGACGTGCAGGCCCAGGCGACGGCGAACGCGACCACCTACACCGTCGGGCTCTGCGCCTGCAACCCGGCGGGCGAGTACGAGTCGTCGCAGGGTCGGTGGAAGAAGTTCTTCACCGACCGGACCTACCTGATCGCGACCTACGACAAGTCGCCGAACGTGCCGACCGTGACGCCGTTCTCGACGACCACCGACTGCTACCGGGCCTGCGTCTCACCGGCCCGGGTGCGGACCGCGACTCCGACGCTGGGCGTGGGCGTGTCGGACCCGTACAACGGAAACCTGCGGACGACGTTCGAGGTCCGGACCGCGGCCTCGGAGACGGCATCGCTGGTCGCCGGCAACGCGGCCGCACCGGTCACCACCTCTGCTCCGGGACCGGCGACCTGGCGGGTGCCCTCGGGCGTGCTGACCAACGGCACCAGCTACTACTGGCGGGCCTGGTCGGTCGACGAGAACAACCTGACCGGGCAGCCGACCGGCTGGCAGACGCTGACGGTGGACACCGCGGCACCGGCCGCGCCGACGGTCTCCTCGGGGCAGTATCCCGAGCAGCGCTGGGGTGCGGTGCTGGGCACCGCGGGCACGTTCCAGCTCGGTGGGGCGTCGGACGTCGCGGAGTTCGCCTGGCGGATCGACTCGGGGCCGACCACGACCGTCGCGGCGACCGCGGGTACCACCACCACGGCCACCGCCTCGGCGACGCCCGGCACGGACATGGTCCACACGCTGGCGGTCACCGCCAGGGATACCGCCGGCAACACCAGCCCGACCCGGTCCTACCAGTTCTGGGTCTCGCCGGTGCCGAACAAGTACGCGCACTGGAGCATGGACGAGGTCTCCGGGGTGACGGCGGCGGACACCGGCGGCGGTGGCAGTGCCCGTTCGCCGATGACCGCCTCCGGCGGGGTCAGCTTCGGCCCCGGCTACCTGGGCAACGCGGCCTCGTTCACCGGCGGCGGCAGCCAGCTCGCGGCCGCCGGCCCGGTGCTGGACACCACCCGCAGCTTCACCGTGATGGCCTGGGTCCGGGCATCCGACCTCACCACCAGCCAGGTGGCCACGGTGCTGAGCCAGGACGGCACGACCGCCGGCCGATTCACCCTGGGCTACCGGCGCAGCGCCAACGGTGGCGCGGGTGGCTGGTGCTTCGCCATGCGGACGACCGAGGCCGGCACGCCGACCACCGCCTGCACCAACGGCTCCAGTTGGGGCCTGCCGTCCACCGGCACCTGGATGCACCTCGCCGGGGTGTACGACACCAGCACCGGCACCATCCGGGCATACGTGATGGGCGATCCGCTCAGCTGCGGCGGTGAGGTCGCCGAGACCGCGTTCACCGGTTCGTGGGCGGCCACCGGTTCCTTCGTGATCGGCCGATCCCGCAATCCGGATGCCACCACCGACCACTGGCGGGGCGCTGTCGACGACGTCTACGCCTTCCAACGGGTGCTCTCGGCCGCCGAGATCTGCCAGCGCGCCGTCGAGTGACCCGACCGATTCCGGTCTTTCGCTGACCGACCGGTTCCGGTCTTTCGCTGACCGCCCGGTGGCACCCGGACCGCCCGGTCCGGGTGCCCCGGGAGGCTCCGCCCATCCACCGCAGCCCGAACCCCAGGCATCCCGCCGACGGGTTTCGTGGCTTCCTTCCACAGCTCCGGTCGCTGCCGATCGTCCGTTCGAACGGGGGAACAGTTCGATGAAGCCAGACGCCACGGGTAGTCCATCCTCCACACCGCAGAGAAGAGCGGCCCGACGCCGGCCGGTCCGCGTCCCCTGGCGACCGGTCCGACGCGGTGTCGCCGCGACCCTCGCGGCGGTACTCGCGGTGACGCTGCTGGGGCAGCCGCCGGCCGGCGCCGTCGACCAGGGCTGGAAGCCGCCGGTGCCCCGGGACGTCCCCGGGGTCGAGGTGACCGAGCACCGACCGGCGGCGCCGCGGCCGGCCTGGTCGGCCGAGTCCCGGGCGGTACGCGGTGCCCGGCCGGTGACCTGGCCGCAGCCGGGCACCGCGACGGCCTTCCCGGCGTCCGCCGACCGGCGGCGGGCCGGATCCCTGCCGGTGACCGTCACCCGGGCGCCGGCCGACGTCGACCGGGCTCCGAGGGCGGCCACCGCCGGGGCCGGCGCGGTGGCGGTGACCGTCTTCGACCGGGCGGTGACCAACCGGGCCAACGTCTCCGGCCTGCTGCTGAGCCTGGCCCCGGCCGACGCCGCCGGCACCGGCCCGCTGTCGGTGGGCGTCGACTACGCCGGCTTCGCCGACGCGTACGGCGGGGACTGGGGGTCCCGGCTGCGGCTGGTCCGCCGCCCGGCGTGTGTCACCACAACCCCCGAGCTGCCCCGCTGCCAGGGCGGCACCGTCTTGCCGACGACGAACCAGGCCACCGCCCGTCGTCTCTCCGCCGAGCTGCGCCTGGCGGCGGACGGGCCGACGGTGCTGGCCGTCGAGCCCGGACCCTCCGGCGACAACGGCGACTACACCGCCTCCGATCTCTCCGCCGCCGGCACCTGGGAGGTTTCCACCCAGACCGGTGCCTTCACCTGGTCGTACGAGCTGGGGATGCCGCCCGCCCCGGAGGGTCCGGAGCCGAGCGTGTCGTTGGAGTACTCCTCCAGCTCCCTCGACGGCCGGACCGGCAACTCCAACAACCAGGGTGGCTGGGTCGGCGACGGCTGGGACTCCTGGCCCGGCTTCATCGAGCGCCGCTACGCCTCCTGCGCCGACGACAATCCGGGGCACAAGACCGGGGACCAGTGCTGGTTCTCGGACAACGCGACGCTGTCGATGAATGGCCGATCGGGTGAGCTGATCCGCAGCGGCAACGTGTGGCGGCTCAAGGACGACGACGGCACGAGGATCGAGCGGCTCTCCGAGGCGGCCCGGGCCAACGGCGACAACGACAACGAGTTCTGGAAGGTCACCACCACCGACGGGATGCAGTACTTCTTCGGCTACCACCGCCTGCCGAACTGGACCGCCGACAAGCCGGTGACGAACTCGACCTGGACGGCGCCGGTCTACGGCAACAACGCCAACGAGCCCTGCAACAAGTCCACCTTCGCCGCCTCCCGCTGCGACCAGGCGTGGCGGTGGAACCTGGACTACGTCGTCGATCCGAACCAGAACACGCTGGCCTACTACTACGGCAAGGAGACCGGGGCGTACGGCCGGGACAACACGCCCAGCCAGCGGACGACGTACGACCGTGGCGGCTGGCTGGACCGGATCGAGTACGGCACCCGCTACGGCACCGAGTACTCGGCCGCCGCCCCGCTGCGGGTTCTCTTCAGCACCGCCGAGCGCTGCCTGGCGGGCTGCTGGACCGGCACCCCGTGGCAGTCCGACCCGGTCCGGTCGGCCTGGCCCGACACCCCGTGGGACCAGTACTGCAAGGCGTCCCCGTGCAACGAGCAGACCGTGGCGACCTTCTGGTCGTCCCGGCGGCTGACGAAGGTGACCGCCCAGCTGCGCAACGGGACGTCGACCTATCGCGACGTCGAGTCGTGGACGCTGCGCCAGGAGTTCGTCAACGCCGGCACCGGCGAGAGCACCCCGATGTGGCTGCGCGGACTGCTGCGCAAGGGGCACGTCACCACCGCCGGTGGCGCGGAGGCGCAGGACCCGGAGATCACCTTCGATCCGGGGGCGGAGCCGCTGCCGAACCGGGTCGACGCCCTGGACGACCAGCGGACCGAGCTGAACCGCTGGCGGATCAAGGCCATCCGGACCGAGAGCGGCGGCGACATCCTGGTCAGCTACGCCGGTGGAGACTGCACCCGGAGCAAGGCGCCGAAGCCGGAGTCGAACACGACGCGCTGCATGCCGTCGTACTACGCCTGGCCGGGCAGCGGGGATCCCACCCTGGACTGGTTCCACAAGTACGTGGTGACCCGGGTCGACCTCGACGACATCGTCACCGACCAGCCCACCCAGTCGATCTTCTACGACTATCTGGACACCCCGGCCTGGGCCTACAACACCGACGAGCTGACCAAGGACAAGTACCGCACCTGGGGCGACTGGCGGGGCTACGGCCGGGTCCAGGTCCGCAAGGGCGACCCGACCAGCGGGGTGCGAACCGCGACCGAGTACCGCTACCTGCGCGGCATGCACGGTGACAAGCAGCCCTCCGGCACCCGTAACGTGCAGGTGCCGGACACCTGGGGCGGCTCGATCACCGACCACGAGGCGTTGCGGGGCTTCCTCCGCCAGGAGATCACCTTCGACGGCGCCGGCGGCGCCGAGGTCTCCAGCAAGCTCTTCGAGCCGTGGCGGGTCGGCCCGACGGCCACCCGGACCCGGCAGTCCCTGGTCACCAACGCCTGGAAGGTGGAGACGGCGACGACGCGGACCCGGACCGCGCTGGCCGACGGCCGGTTCCGGACCGCGAAGAGCACCAGCACCTTCAACAACGACGGTCTGGTGACCGCCGTCGACGACTTCGGCGACGAGAACGTCACCGGGGACGAGACCTGCGTGCGGAACCGGTATGCCCGCAACGAGACCAGCTGGATGATCGACCGGATCAGCCAGACCGAGACGCTCACCGGCACCTGCGCCGCGGCGGCCGACCCACCGGCACCGTCGACGGTGTTGAAGCGGAACCGGACCTTCTACGACGTCTACCGGGACGAGTCCTCGTTCGGCGCGGCGCCGACCAAGGGCAACGCCGTCCGGACGGAGGACCTGGAACGCTTCGCCGGCAGCACCCCGGTCTACGTCCGCACCGAGACCCGTAGCTACGACGAGAACAGCGGCCGGCTGACCAGTCAGACCGACGCCCGGGGCTACACCACCCGGTTCGAGATCGTCACCGCGCATGGTGGACTGGTGACCCGGCGCAAGGAGATCAATCCGCTGGGCCACACCGTCACCACCACTGTGGAACCCGCCTGGGACCTGCCGGTGCGGACGGTCGACGCCAACGACCGGATCACCGACCAGCGCTACGACGGGCTGGGCCGGCAGATCGGCGTGTGGCTGCCGGGCCGCGACTCGGCCACGCAGAGTCCGAGTGTGCGGATCGGCTACCAGATCCGCAACGCGGGTGGCCCGAGCGCGGTCACCACCGAGACGCTGCTGGTCACCGGCAGTTCGTACCGGACGAGTATCGAGCTGTTCGACGGCTTCCTCCGGGACCGGCAGACCCAGACCCGGGCCACCGGCGGCGGCCGGCTGCTCACCGACACCTTCCACAACGCCCGGGGCGAGGTCGACTGGGTCTCGCAGCCCTACTACGACACCGGCAACGGGGCACCGTCGACGACGTTGGGCCGGCCGGCCGGACAGATTCCGGCGGTGACCCAGACGCTCTACGATGGCGCCGGCCGGCAGATCGTCGAGATCCTCAAGGCCGCCGGGGCGGAGAAGTGGCGCACCACCACCGACTACGCCGGTGACCGGGTGCACACCGTGCCGCCGGACGGCGGTACCGCGACCACCGAGCTCAAGGACGTGCAGGACCGGACCACCGAGCTTCGGCAGTACCGGTCCCGCGCCGACGTCGGCTCCACCGACCCGGCCCGGTTCGAGGCGACGAAGTACACGTACACCCCGCTCGGGCAGCAGGAGACGGTCCGGGACCCGGCCGGAAACCTCTGGTCCTACCGGTACGACCTGCGTGGCCGCGAGATCGTTTCGGTGGACCCGGACCGGGGCGAGAGCATCGCGACGTTCGACGCCAGCGGCAACCAGGCGTCGAGCACGGTGCGGCTCGGCAGCGGTACCGCCACCATCGCCTACACCTACGACGAGCTGAACCGGCGGACCAGCGCCCGGGACGACAGCGCGACGGGCGCGTTGCGGGCCGCCTGGGTCTACGACACCCTCCCGTACGGGAAGGGGGCACTCACCTCGGCGACCAGGTATGTCGACGGGGCGGCCTGGATCACCCGTACCGACGAGTTCGACAACCTCGGCCGGCCGCTGGCGACGTCGGTGGTGGTGCCGGCCAGCCAGCCGCAGCTCTGCGCGTCGGCGGCACCGGACCCCTGCGTCTACACCACCAGGACCAGCTACCGGGCCAACGGGAAGGTGCACCAGACCACCCTGCCGCAGGCGGCGGACCTGCCGTCCGAGCGGCTCACCAGCGGCTACACCGACGTCGACGGTGAGGGGACCCTGCTGTCGCCGCAACAGATCTACGTCAACAAGGTCACCCACGACAAGCTCGGGCAGACCATCTCGCGCGAGTTCGGCGCCTACGAGTCGCGGCTGACCGTCACGGCGCAGATCGAGGAGGCGACCGGCCGGCTCACGGAGGCCAGCGCGATCCCGGTGGGCGGCGACCCGATCGCGAAGTGGTCCTACAGCTACCAGGACAGCGGCAACCTGAAGCGGATCGTCGAGGGCGTCGACGCGGCGAGCCAGGACGTCCAGTGCTTCGGCTACGACCACCTGCGCCGGCTCGACTCGGCCTGGACGCCGCGCAGCGGTGACTGTGGTCCGGCGCCGACCGTGGCCGGATTGGGCGGCCTGGCGCCGTACTGGCGGTCGTGGAGCTTCGACGCCAGCGGTAACCGGCGGACCGAGACCCGGCACGGCAGCACGAACACCACGTTCACGTACACCCATCCGGCGCCCGGCGCGGCCCGGCCGCACGCGGTGACCCGGGTGACCGCGACCGGCGGGTCGACGGAGGTGCGCGACTACACCTACGACACCGGCGGCAACACATCCACCCGGCCCGGAGTGGCCGGTGGCACCGCCGAGCTGACCTGGGACCGGGAGGGTCGCCTGCAACGGGTGGTCGACGGCGGGGCCACGACCAGCTACCGCTACGACTCCGAGGGCAACCGGCTGACCCGCTCCGACTCCTCCGGCGACACCCTCTATCTGCCGGGTGGCCTGGAGGTGCGGGTCGACCGCTCGACCGGGGTGCGGACCGCGACCCGCTACTACACCCACGACGGGGAGACCATCGCGGTGCGCTCCGGTGGCAAACTCTCCTGGATCGTCTCGGACCACCACGGCACCGCCGAGCTCACCGTGGACGCGACCACCCTGGCGGTGGCCCGGCGGCGCACCCTGCCCTACGGCGAGTTGCGGGGCGGTGCCAGCGGGGTCTGGGCACCCGGGTTGGACAAGGGATTCGTCGGGGGCACGGTCGACCCGACCGGGACCACCCATCTCGGCGCCCGCGAGTACGATCCGTTCCTCGGCCGGTTCATCTCCAGCGATCCGTTGCTGGAGACCGGGAATCCGGTGCAGATGCAGGGCTACGCGTACGCGAACCACAGCCCGACGACCGAGTCCGACCCGACCGGCCAGATCGTGCTCGGTGACAACGAGGGAAAGCTGAAGGCCTACAAGCCGGTGGGCAGCAAGAAGTACAAGATCGTCGACAGCCGGCCGAAGCCGAAGCCGAAGAAGAAGGACAGCTGCAAGTCCCTCTGCAAGGCCAACAACAAGATCAAGCCCTACAAGGCAGCCTGGAACAAGTTCTTCACCGCCCCGGTCTCGGCCGCCTGGAAACGGTACGTCTCCGACCCCGTTGCCGCCGCCAGGCAGGGCATCACGAACTGGTTGAAGCAGAAGTGGGCGAAGTCGGCCCAGCGGCAGTCGGCCATAATCGGGAACTTCATGTCGTACGCGGCGCGGATGACCGGAGGCCAGTGTGAGGTCCGTTTCGGCCTCCACGTGTGCCAGCAAGGATGGTTGCCGATGAAGGCCCGGGGCGGCACGACATACGGCACCACGTTCATCACCGACAAGCATCCGAAGTCGGTGGGCCCGTCCCTCGCCCAGCACGAGAAGGTGCACCGGGACAAGCAGTGGGGAACCTACGGTGCGGCGTTCGGCCCGATCTATCTGTTCCACGAGTGGAATGACCGATACAAGTGGGGACAACCCTGCAACAGGTGGGAGGCCCAGGCCGAGGCTCTGTCCAAGGGTGGGGGTGGATATCCAGGATGCTGACCCGTCGGCTGCGTCGGGCCGCCGTGCTCGTCGCCGCGTTGCTGATGCTCGCCGGGTGCCTGCTGCCCAGCCACGACTACTACGGATTCGGCGTGGCCCGGATCGGCGACACCTTCCACATCTTCGCGCCGATCTGTGCCGACGAGCGGATCGTCGAAGTGGACGCGATCGACAACGTGGCCGCCGGCAAGGAGTCCTTCTACGACCCGGCCGAGACCCGCTACAGCTACTGGCGGGTGGTGGATCCGGCGGACGAGTCGGCCGCCCAGGGCTGGATCGTCCTGGGCGACGACTCGGCGTACCGCCGGGTGCTGGTCGCCGCCGGCTCCGGCGTGCCGCTGCCGGAGGTCGTCGCCGTCGAGTTGCGGGTCGTGGCCGATGGCAAACCGCACAAGGTGGGCGACACCTTCCGCCCGGCCGAGGTGCCGAGCTATCCGGCCGGCACGGACCCGAAGACCGTCGAGTACGGCTGGCAGCTCAGCACGTCGGAGCCGAAGAAACTGACCGCGGAGCAGATCCGGGAGCGGTCGAAGTGCGCCCGGGACTATCCGGCCTGACCGGACTGCCGGTTCCCGTCCTCCGGGGCGGGAACCGGCACCGGCAAGGGTTGCGGTCCTCCGGGGCGGGAACCGGCACCGGCAACGGTTCCGCCAGCTTCAGGGGGTGGCGGGCGCGGGCTCGGCGATGCAGGCGGTGCCGATCCGGCGGAAGCCGACGCGCAGGTAGACCCGGGCGATCTGCTCGCTGCCGGCGGAGAGGAAGACCAGGTTCGTACCGTCGTCGAGCAGCCGGCGGGCGAGCGCGGCGGTGACCGCGGCACCCAGGCCCCGACGGCGGGCCGTGGGCAGGGTGGCGATGCCGGCGATCTCGGCGACGTCCGCCACCCGCAGCGCCATGCCGCTGGCGACCGCCCCCTGGCCGGCCAGTTCCACCAGGGCGGAGATCCGGCGCCCGGCCGCGGTCCGGGTGCGCTCCTCGTCCAGCGAATCCACCGGCAGCTCCACCAGGGCGGTGTCCCGGGCGGCCGGGCCGGCCGGGCCGACCTCGGTGCCGGGCGAGGCGAAGCCGACCGCCGCGACCGCCCGTCGGGCCGCCACGTCGGCGGCGAACGTCGGCGCCGCCGGGTCGAGGATCCGCACCGGCGTGGCCGCGAACTCCTCGGGCGGGGGCAGCGCGGCCGGGTCGAGCACCATCAGCGGCGCCTCCAGCACCGCCAACCCCGCCGACCGGGCCACCGCGAGCAGCTCCGGATGAGTCTCGTGTACCCACTCGAACGCCTCGGGCAGACCGAGGTCGCGCTGGCGCTGGCGGACCGCCGTGATGTCGGCGGCCGACGGCGACTCCGTGGCGTCCAACCGGGGTCGGGCGTAGAATGGCCATCCCGCGCCGTCGCGGACGAAGAGCACCAGCCCGCCGAAATCCTCTGTGTGCGCCCCGTCACGCGGCACCGCATCGTAAAAACGTTCCAACCGGTCAAACGGCTCGTCTCGTACAGATGCCACCGGGGGAGCGTACACGTACGGGCTCCGAGCCATGTGATCTATTGCGCTGCCTGTGATCGGTACCGACCTCGCGGAGTCCGCCAGCCCTTACCGTAAACTCAAGAAACCCAACAGGGCCGACGTCGTCCCGACCTAATGATTGAACGTGAGTGACGACAGGAGCCCCGGTGGCCTCTCCGTACCCGCAGGAACCACGCCTCTCCTCGTCGGCGGTTGCCGACTCCGCGTCGACCGGCCCTCGCCGGGCGCCCGAGCACAGCGGCCCGCTGGCCCGGGCGCCGGAGCCGCAGGGACTCTACGACCCGGCGGCGGAGCGGGACGCCTGCGGGGTGGCCTTCGTCGCCGACCTGCACGGCCGCCGCTCCCACGACGTCGTCGCCAAGGGCCTCGCCGCGCTCTGCCGGTTGGACCACCGGGGTGCCCGGGGCGCCGAGCAGAACACCGGTGACGGGGCCGGCATCATGCTCCAGGTGCCGGACGGGTTCCTCCGGGCGGTCGTCGACTTCCCACTCCCGCCGGCCGGGCAGTACGCCACCGGCCTGGCCTTCCTGCCCACCGACCCGGCCGAGGAGAGCCGAGCCAGGACGGTGCTGGAGAAGTACGCCCTGGTCGAGGGGGCCGAGATCCTCGGCTGGCGGGACGTACCGGTCCGCCCTGACGACCTCGGCGAGACCGCGCTGGCAGCCCGGCCGGTGATCCGGCAGGTGTTCCTGGCCGCACACCGGCTGACCGACTCGCCGGCCGGCCGGGCCGGCGCCCCGCTGACCGGCCTCGACCTGGACCGGGTCGCGTTCTGCGTCCGCAAGCAGGCCGAGCGGGAGACCGCCGAGCGGGGCGTGCCCGCCTACTTCCCCTCGCTGTCGTCCCGGACCATGGTCTACAAGGGCATGCTCACCCCGGACCAGCTCCCGGAGTTCTTCCCGGACCTGACCGACCCCCGGATGGCCAGCGCGATCGCCCTGGTGCACTCGCGGTTCTCCACCAACACCTTCCCGTCCTGGCCGCTGGCCCACCCCTACCGGTTCATCGCGCACAACGGCGAGATCAACACCATCCGGGGCAACAAGAACTGGATGCAGGCCCGGGAGGCGCTGCTGCGCAGCCCGGGTATCCCGGGCAACATCCGGCGGCTCTTCCCGGTCTGCACCCCGGCCGCCTCCGACTCGGCCAACTTCGACGAGGTACTCGAACTGCTGCACCTGGCCGGGCGGAGCCTGCCGCACGCGGTGCTGATGATGATCCCGGAGGCCTGGGAGAACGATCCGGAGATGGCCCCGGCCAAGCGGGCCTTCTACCGGTTCCACGCCAGCCTGATGGAGCCGTGGGACGGCCCCGCCTCGGTCGCCTTCACCGACGGTTCGCTGGTCGGCGCGGTGCTGGACCGCAACGGACTGCGTCCGGGCCGGTGGTGGCTCACCTCCGGCGGCTTGGTGGTGCTGGGCAGCGAGGCGGGGGTGCTCGATCTCGACCCGTCGACCGTGGTCGCCAAGGGGCGGCTCCAGCCCGGCCGGATGTTCCTGGTGGACACGACCGCCGGCCGGATCGTGCTGGACGACGAGATCAAGTCCGAGCTGGCGGCCGAGCACCCGTACGACGAGTGGCTGCACGCCGGCCTGATCGACCTGGCCGACCTGCCGCCGCGCAAGCACATCGTCTACACCCACCATTCGGTGCGCCGCCGGCAGCAGACCTTCGGCTACACCGAGGAGGAGCTGAAGATCCTGCTCGGCCCGATGGCCCGGGCCGGTGCCGAGCCGGTGGGCTCGATGGGGACCGACACCCCGATCTCGCCGCTGTCGACCCGACCCCGGCTGCTCTACGACTACTTCCACCAGCTCTTCGCGCAGGTCACGAACCCGCCGCTGGACGCCATCCGGGAGGAGTTGGTGACCAGCCTCCAGGCGACCATCGGGCCGGAGGGGAACCTGCTGGACCCGACCCCGGCGAGCTGCCGGCAGGTCGTGCTTCCGTACCCGGTGATCGACAACGACGAGCTGGCCAAGATCCTCTCCATCGACGAGGACGGCGACCTGCCCGGCTTCAAGGCGGTCCGGGTCTCCGGGCTCTACCGGATCCGGGACGGCGCGGCCGGGTTGAAGGCCCGGCTGACCGAGATCTGCCGGCACGTCTCGGAGGCGATCGAGGACGGCGTACGCATCCTGGTCCTCTCCGACCGGGACTCCACCGCCGACCTGGCGCCGATCCCGTCGCTGCTGCTCACCGCGGCCGTGCACCAGCACCTGGTGCGGGAGCAGACCCGCACCCAGGTGGCGCTGATCGTGGAGTCCGGCGACTGCCGGGAGGTGCACCACACCGCCCTGCTGATCGGGTACGGCGCGGCGGCGGTCAACCCCTACCTCGCCTTCGAGTCGGTCGAGGACCTGATCAACACGGGCGCGCTGCCGGGGATCGAGCCGACCACAGCGGTCCGCAACTACGTCAAGGCGCTCGGCAAGGGCGTACTCAAGATCATGTCGAAGATGGGCATCTCGACGGTCTCCTCCTACTGCGGCGCCCAGGTCTTCGAGGCGGTCGGCCTGGACAACCGGCTGCTCCAGCGGTATTTCGCCGGCACGCCGGGCAGGATCGGTGGCGTCGGGCTGGCCGAGATCCACGCCGAGGTCGCCGCCCGACACGCCCGGGCGTACGCCGAGAACGTCGGCCAGCGCAACCACCGGCCGCTGGAGGTCGGTGGCGAGTACCAGTGGCGCCGCGAGGGTGAACTGCACCTGTTCAACCCGGAGACGGTCTTCCTGCTCCAGCACGCCACCCGCAGCCGGCAGTACGACGTCTTCCGGGAGTACACCGCGAAGGTCGACGGGCTGGCCGAACGGGCCGGCTCGCTGCGCGGGCTGTTCCGGCTCCGCACCGGGGTCCGCCCGCCGGTCCCGATCGACGAGGTGGAGCCGGCCAGCGAGATCGTCAAGCGGTTCGCCACCGGCGCCATGTCCTACGGGTCGATCTCGGCCGAGGCGCACGAGACCCTCGCGGTCGCGATGAACTCCCTCGGCGGCAAGTCCAACACCGGCGAGGGCGGCGAGGACGTCGAACGGCTCTACGACCCGACCCGGCGCTCGGCGGTGAAGCAGGTCGCCAGCGGCCGCTTCGGGGTGACCAGCGAATACCTGGTGAACGCCGACGACATCCAGATCAAGATGGCCCAGGGCGCCAAGCCCGGCGAGGGCGGCCAGCTCCCCGGCAACAAGGTCTGGCCCTGGATCGCCCGCACCCGGCACGCCACCCCGGGCGTCGGGCTGATCTCCCCGCCGCCGCACCACGACATCTACTCCATCGAGGACCTGGCCCAGCTCGTACACGACCTGAAGAGCGTGAACCCGGCGGCCCGGGTGCACGTGAAGCTGGTCAGCGAGGTCGGGGTCGGCACGGTCGCGGCCGGGGTCGCCAAGCTGAAGGCCGACGTCATCCTGATCTCCGGGCACGACGGCGGCACCGGCGCCTCCCCGCTCAACTCCCTCAAGCACGCCGGCACCCCGTGGGAGCTGGGCCTGGCCGAGGCGCAGCAGACGCTGCTGCTCAACAGGCTCCGCGACCGGGTCACCGTGCAGGTCGACGGCCAGCTCAAGACCGGCCGAGACATCATCGTCGCGGCGCTGCTCGGTGCCGAGGAGTTCGGCTTCGCCACCGCCCCGCTGATCGTCGCCGGCTGCGTGATGATGCGGGTCTGCCACCTCGACACCTGTCCGGTCGGCATCGCCACCCAGAACCCGGTACTGCGGGAGCGTTACACCGGCCGCCCCGAGTTCGTGGAGAACTTCTTCCTCTTCCTCGCCGAGGAGGTCCGGGGCTACCTCGCCGAGCTGGGCTTCCGGTCGCTGGACGAGGCGATCGGCGCCACCGAACTGCTCGACTTCGCCCCGGCCCTGGACCACTGGAAGGCGCGCGGGCTCGACCTGCGGCCGGTGCTGCACGTACCGGAGCTGCCGGCCGACGCGGCCCGGCGCGGCGTACGGGCCCAGGACCACGGGCTGGACCGGTCGCTCGACAACGAGCTGCTGGCCCTCGCCGAGCCGGCGTTGACCGGCGGCACCCGGGTCCGGGCGGCGGTGGCGGTGCGCAACGAGCACCGCAGCGTCGGCGCGATGCTCGGCGGCGAGGTCACCCGGCGGTTCGGCGGAGCCGGCCTGCCCGCCGACACCATCGAGTTCGACCTCACCGGCACCGCCGGCCAGTCGTTCGGCGCCTTCCTGCCCAGCGGCGTGACGCTGCGACTGGCCGGCGACGCCAACGACTACGTCGGCAAGGGACTCTCCGGCGGGCGGATCGTGGTCCGCCCCGATCCGACGGCACCCTTCGCCGGCGGACTGGACGCACCACCAGGCCCGAACGGCCGGGCCGAGGACCAGATCATCGCCGGCAACACCATCCTGTACGGCGCCACCGGCGGCGAGGTCTTCCTGCGCGGCCGGGTCGGCGAGCGGTTCGCGGTACGCAACTCCGGCGCGGTCGCCGTGGTGGAAGGGGTCGGGGACCACGGCTGCGAGTACATGACCGGCGGCACCGTGGTGGTGCTCGGCCAGACCGGGCGGAACTTCGCCGCCGGCATGTCCGGCGGTACGGCCTTCGTCTGGCAACTGGACCGGCGCCGGGTCAACCTGGAACTGGTCGACCTGGCCCCGCTCACCGACGACGATCGGGTCACCCTCTACGACCTTGTGCAGCGGCACTTCGCCGAGACCGACTCGTCGGTGGCGGAGGGACTGCTCAAGCGCTGGCCGGATGCGGTGCGGGAGTTCACCGCGGTGGTGCCCCGGGACTACCGGCGGGTCATGGAGATCATGCGGGTCGCCCGGGCCGAGGGCCGGGACGTGGACGAGGCGGTGATGAGCGGGCTCGCCGCGCCGGGCGTACCGGCACAGCCCGCCCCCGCCGGCAGCACACCGCCGCCGGCCGCACCGCCCGGGTCCCCGTCCGCGTCTCCGTCCGCCTCCCCGTCCGCGTCTCCGGCCCGACCGGTCGACGCCGGCCCGCGCCCGTCCCAGGAGGTGGCCCGTGCCTGACCCGAGTGGATTCCTCAAGCACGACCGGAAGCTGCCGGCCCGCCGGCCGGTGCCGGTGCGGATCTCCGACTGGCGCGAGGTGTATCCCTCCGCCGACGAGGGACTGATCCGTGACCAGGCCACCCGGTGCATGGACTGCGGCATCCCGTTCTGTCACGACGGCTGCCCGCTGGGCAACCGCATCCCGGACTGGAACGACCTGGTCCGGACCGGCAACTGGGCGACCGCGATCGAGTCGCTGCACGCCACCAACAACTTCCCGGAGTTCACCGGGCGGCTCTGCCCGGCGCCCTGCGAGGCGGCCTGCGTGCTCGGGATCAACGGTGGTGCGCCGGTCACCATCAAGCAGGTCGAGGTGGAGATCGTCAACCGGGCCTTCGACCTGGACCTGGTGGCCCCGCAGCGGGTGCCGGCCGCGTCCGGCAGGTCCGTCGCGGTGGTCGGCTCCGGCCCGGCCGGGCTCGCCGCCGCGCAGCAGCTCGTCCGGGCCGGGCACGCGGTGACGGTGTACGAGCGGGACGACGCGATCGGCGGCCTGCTCCGCTACGGCATCCCGGACTTCAAGCTGGAGAAGGAGCACATCGACCGGCGGCTGGCGCAGCTCACCGCCGAGGGGGTCCGGTTCCGGACCGGGGTGAACGTCGGGGTCGACGTCACCGCCGAACAGCTCCGGTCCGAGCACGACGCGGTACTGCTGGCCTGCGGCGCGCTCGCCGGCCGGGACACCCCGGCGACCCCGGGGCGCTCGTTGCGCGGCGTACACCAGGCGATGGAGCATCTGGTGGCGGCGAACCGGGTGGTGAGCGGCCGCGAGTCGTCGACGCCGATCGACGCCGCCGGCAGGCACGTGGTGATCATCGGTGGCGGCGACACCGCCGCCGACTGCCTGGGGGTGGCGCACCGGCAGGGCGCGGCCGGCATACACCAGCTCGACCTGTATCCGCGGCCGCCGCGAGAGCGGGACGAGGCCCGTGACCCGTGGCCGACCTGGCCGTGGATCCTGCGCGAGTACCCGGCGCACGAGGAGGGCGGCGAGCGGGTCTTCGCGGTCGCGGTCCAGGAGTTCGTCGACGACGGCACCGGCCGGGTACGCGCGGTCCGGATCGCCGAGGTGACCGTCGAGAAGCGGGACGGCCAGCGGCACCTGACCGTGCTGCCCGGCACCGAGCGGGAGTTGCCGGCCGACCTGGTGCTGCTGGCGATCGGCTTCGACGGCACCGAGGAGCAGCCGCTGCTCGACCAGCTCGGCGTGGTGCGCAACCGGCGCGGCGCGATCGACGCCGACCCGCAGTGGCAGGCAGGTACGCCGGGTGTCTTCGTCGCCGGTGACATGCACCGGGGCGCCTCGCTGATCGTCTGGGCGATCGCCGAGGGGCGGGCCGCCGCCGCCGCGATCCACCGCTACCTGGGCGGAGCCAGCCAGCTACCGGCTCCGGTGGCGCCAGCCACGCAACCGCTGGCGGTACCGGCCGGCTGACCCGGTCGGGGTCGACCTACGCCTGTGCCATGCCCTCGGGTAGCGATGCCGCCAACACCTGGCGCAGCGCGTTGTCGAGGGTGGCGCGGGTGCTCGGGCTGAGGTGGCCGAAGAGTCGCCGCCCCACCTCGTCGGCGATCCGCTGCGCCGCCTCGGCGCGCTGCCGGCCGTGCTCGGTCAGGTGGATGGCGTGGGCGCGGCGGTCACCCGGCACGGGCCTGCGCTCCGCCAGCCGCTGTCGTTCGAGTTCGTCCACGATCCGCCCCAGCGACGACTTGTCCAAATCGAGCAGGTCGCCCAGCCGACGCTGGGTGAGCGGTCCCACCCGATCGAGTACGGCCAGCACGGCGAAGTGTCGCTCCTCGAATCCCAGCGGACGCAGCGCCTCGTTGAAGAGCTTCTGGGAGTGCCGGTAGACCGTGCTGAGCTGCATGGCGGTGATGACGTCCGCTGGCAGGAAGGTGAGCCGGGAGGCGTCGGCGGGGGAGCGTGCGGAACTCATTCCTGGATCTTAGGGCTGTGGGGAGATACTCTCAGATGAGAAGGTAGCAAGTGAGAGTATCTAGGAGGAGAGCCTTGACCCGAGACGACGTGGCGACCGCCGACGGGGCGGCGCCCCCCGCATCCGCGACAGAGCTGATGACGACCCGGCTGCGCATCGCGGTCGTGTTGACCTGGGCACTGGTGGTGGAGCACCTCTACGCACTGGTCACCCCGCCGTACGAACTCGGCATCGAACACGCCTTCCACCTTAGCTTCGGCGTCGCGTACGCCTGGTTGGCGCTGCGCCTGCCGGCGGGACGTCGCTGGCAGCGCAACCTGCTGACGATCCTGCTCGGTGTGCAGTTCGTCGGCAGGTTCTTCGTCTTCGCCGCCATCCCCGACCCCACAACAAGGATCATCATCACCCTCGGCGCCCTAACCACCCTCCTCCTCCT
>NZ_JBEEAC010000023.1:0-114338 GCF_040120695.1 Plantactinospora sp. B6F1
AACGACGTCACCAGATACAACAACCCGATCTGCTTCGCATCCGTGGTACCCAACAACCGAAGCAACGTACTGCCCGGCACCACACCCCGAACCGGCCCCGGATAACCACCCGAACCAGCGGGGGCCACGATCAACCGGCCTGGGTCATGTCCGGGTTCGGTGGTCACCCGTTTCCGCATCGCGGCTCATCCCATCGACGAACGAACTGGTAGGGCGAGGGGTGGCACCGGTGCCGGAAGCCCTGCGGTACGGTGCGGTTGCTGGCGGGCCAGCCGGGCAGCTCAGCCGGCGGGTTCGAAGACGGCCCGTACACAGTCGTCGAGCTTCTGCTTGAACATCTCGTAGCCGCGCGGCGCCTCGTCCAGCGGCATGGTGTGCGTGCCAAGGTGCTCGGTGACCAACTCGCCCCGGGCCATCCGCTCCAGCAGCATCGGGATGTACCGCTGCCCGTGCTGCTGCGCGCCCCGCAGGGTCAGCCCCTTGTTCATCAGCGCGCCGAGCGGGAACTTGTCCACCATGCCGGCGAAGACGCCCAGTACGAAGACGCTGCCGCCCTTGCGGCAGTGGTGGATCGCCTCCCGGGCCGCGACCGGCCGGTCGGTCTCGATCCGCAACTGCTGCTTCACCTGGTCGTACCAGAGCTGCGGGCCCCCGCTGCGGGACTCCATCCCGACCGCCTCGATGCAGACGTCCGGGCCCCGGCCGCCGCTGCGTTCCAGCAGTTCACCGCCGATGTCCTGCCGTTCGTAGTTGAGCGTCTCCACGCCGAGGTGCCGCTGCGCCATCTCCAGCCGGTTGTCGAGCCGATCGATGACGATCACCCGCTCGGCGCCGAGCAGGACGGCGGCCCGGGCCGCCAGCTGTCCCACCGCTCCGGCGCCCCAGACCGCCACCACGTCCCCCGGCCGTACCCCGCCGAGCTCCGCGCCCATCCAGCCGGTCGGCGCCGAGTCGGAGGCGAACACCGCCCGCTCGTCGCTCACCCCCTCCGGGACGGTGAAGGCGCCCTGGTCGGCGTAGGGCACCCGGATGTACTCGGCGTGGCTGCCGGCGAAGCCGCCGAGCGCGTGCGAGTACCCGTAGCAGCCGCCGGGCGCGAAACCCCAGACGTTCTCGGTGATCGCCGGGTTGGTGTTCCCGTTGTCGCAGAGGGAGAACTGCTGCTGTTGGCAGTACCAGCACCTCCCGCAGGAGACGAAGGAGCAGACCACCACCCGGTCGCCAACCCGGTGCTTGCGCACCTGCGGACCGACCTCCACGATCTCGCCGAGGAACTCGTGCCCGATGACGTCGCCGCGTTCCATGAACGGCACGTACCCACCGAGCAGGTGCAGGTCCGATCCACAGGTCACGGTCCGGCGCACCCGTACGATCGCGTCCTGGGCGTTGCGGATCCGCGGCTCCGGCACCTGCCGTACGGCGAGTTCGTTGGCCCCCTCCCACACCACCGCCTTCACAGTCGACCCTCCCGGCGGCCGTGCCGGGTGACCAGTTGGAGGGGCCGGTTCAGCGGGGTCGACTCGATGGTTGGCGGAGCGTCGGGGTGCAGCACCTCGCTGGTCTCGATGAGCTGCTTCGCCTCCCGCAGCGCCGCCCGGATCGCCTGGTCGGGGTCCCGGCCCAGCACTCGCTGGACGGCCTCGACCGCCGGGAGCCGGTCGCCGTCCCTGAGCCGTACCGCGATCTCGGTGCCCCTGTCGCCGGCTGCCGGGCGGACCTGGATCTCCACCGCGTCGCCGAGGCCGGTCAGCGGCTCCGGCAGCTGGCCGTGCACGCCGATCTGGTCCGCCGGGAGGTTCACCGTGGCGACGTGCCAGCGTGGCTTCCGGCGACCGACCACGCGCTGCGCCCGCTGCCCGGCAGCCTGCCCCGATCTGCCGAGCAGTCGCCGGGCGGCCAGCCCACCGGCGACCATCGCCGCCCCTGTGACCAGCCACCTCATCTGTCGGCCCCCGTCGACGTCCAACGCTGCTACGGGGCGGTCGCGGCGAACCCGCGAGCCCCACTGGGCAAACCCTCTCACAACGGACGCATGACGCACGGAGGATCCGGATACTTCGCCCGTCGATTGGGCAAGGGGCAGACTTGCCGCAGCATCGCCGAAGCGCAGGACCGAAGGAGGCCCCCTTGCCACCGACCTCACAGCCTCTACGCAAGCTGGGCTTCCGCACCATCGGGTTGTTCGATGGGGCCGATCCGCGCCGGAGCCACGAGGTGGAACGGTGACCGGCGGCGGTGCCGTTCCCGGCCTGGCACCGGGTGCCCGCTCGCCCGTGGGCACCATGTTCGCGGCGCTGTACGGCGAGTTGACGCCGCATCCGTGGCGGGATCCGGACGCCGACCGGGACGCGTACGGACTCTTCCACGACCGGTCGCTCGCCCTGAACTGGCTCGACGACGTCGGCGGAATCGTCCGGTTCACCGACGCGGGCGTGCAGGAGCGGCCGACCGGGGCGCCGGGGCTGTGGGGCATGAACGACGCCGGGCAGGACCACCCGCTCGCCACCGCCGGCACATCCCTGGTCGCCTGGTTCCAGGTGGGGGTCGAGCAGATGCCCGGCGACCGACCGCTGCCGGTGCAGCCGTTCCTGCGCTGTGCCGGTGACGTGGCGGCCCGGATCGGCACCCTGGAACTACGGGCGGTGCAGGTGCTGCTGCCCGTCCAGGGCCTCGATCCGTCGTCGTCACCTCCGGAGTACGCCGGCATGCCGTCGCTGCGCACCGCCGGCTGGTTCCGCGACGCCGACCCGAGGTCGCGTACGCCGGTGAGGGTCACCCTGGACAGCGGCCGGGCCCCGGCCATCGCCTCGACGGCGCCGCTGATGCACGAGCGGCTGGGCCGACTGGAGCAGCACGTGTTCGAGTACGCGTCGTACTCGCTGACCGAGCATGACCCGCTGGCGACGACGGCGCCGTTACACCCGTTTCACGACGGTCTCTGGAGCGGCCCGCCCCGGCACCGGGCCACCTTCTCCGGCAGGCTCGCCGAGTGGTCGCTCGACGCGCTCGGCTGGCTGGCCGGCTTCCTCGCCGACCTGAGCGCCGGCCAGGGGGTCGGCACACCCCTGCTGCTCACCGCCAGCCAATCAAAGTCGACTACCGGACCGGGCCGATAGCCCCGGCACCCGCAGCGGGCAAGGCGTTCCCAAGATTCTTGACGATCTGTGGTTCGCTCTGGACCATTAGTCGCCAAGAATCTTGAGGACCGTTCCACAAGTTGGTCGGATCGATACCGGTCAGGTCCGACCCGACACCACTCGTCGTACGGCACCGGCCGGACTGGCGCCGCTGGTGGCGGTACTGCCGAGGTGGACTCTGCTGGCGGTGCTGCCCGGACCGGGGGCGCTCGGTGCTCGTACACCTGGTTCTGCGAAGGCCCGGTCCGGCGCCGCAGCCCGCGCCGGTCGGCGGACCTCTGCCACGGCCCCTCCCCCGCAGCCTCAACAGCACGCGGCGATGCCGGCGGCAAGCGGCGATGTCGGCCGCAACCGGCAGGGATCAGCGCCCTCCCGCCACGTTCCGGATACCGCTGCATATTCCGGCTACGCCCACACATGGGATTTGGCGCTGTCGCGCCGCTACTGCCGGGGAACCGACAGCGGCCGGGCAGCCGGAATCGCAGACTCCGGAGCACACATCGCAGCACCCCGATTGGAGGTCAGATGCGACTCCGTCCCCGCATCCTCGGCACCGCCCTGGTCGCCGCGCTGGCGGCCACCGCCCTCGGCCCGCCCGCACCGGGCCAGGCCGCCGCCGCCGACCGGTTCGGCTTCGCCTACGTCGACAATCCGATCCTGCCGGCCGCCTGGACCGTGCTCGACCCGAGCCGGCAGTGGGGCAGCTGGAAGACCGCCTTCCCCGGCCTGTTCGCCGAGGGGATGCGGCAGGCCCCCGGCCGCTACCTGATCAAGTTTCCGCAAGTCGGCGCCGGGTCACGCGGAAACGTGCACGTCACGCCGGTGAACCGGACCGGACACTACTGCGAGATCGTCCGCTGGGGCCAGTCGGGGGCGGACGAGATCGTCGACGTGCAGTGCCACAAGCCGGGTGGGGCACGAGACGACACCCGGTTCACGGTGCTCTGGACGTACAGCTCCGGGCTGGTGCCGACGGCCCAGGGCAGTCACGCCTGGCTCCAGTGGGGACCGGCGGCGATCGTGCAGGCGTACAACTCGGCCGGCGGTGGGGTCAGCGTCGTGCCGGGTGGGGTCGGGTTCTACCAGGTCCGGCTCGGCGGGGTCGGAGTTGCGGGCACGCTGGCCGGCAACCTCCAGGTGACGGCGGTGCAGCCGAACGCCGGACCGCGCCGCTGCAAGGTCGTCCGCTGGGGCGCCAGCGGGCTCGACATCATCGCGTACGTCACCTGCTTCGACCAGGGTGGGGCGCCGGTGAACAGCGAATTCACCCTGTCGTACCACCGTGAACGGGCCGTCTACGGCTCGTTCGGTCCGCCGAAGTACACCGGCTACCTCTTCTCGGCGGGCGCCGGCCAGACGAACTGGAACTATCCGGCCGGCGGGTTCGGGTTCAACTCGTCCGCCCCGCTCGCGCCGGCCGGCCGCTATCTGGTCACGTATCCGTTCCTGACCGAGAAGGAGACCCACGCCCAGGTCACCGGCTACGGACCCGGCGCCAACTACTGCCACCTGACCCAGCCCTGGACGCTCTCCGCCGCCCCGGCCGCCGAGGTCGACACGATCTGCTTCGACAACACCGGCAGCCCGGCGCCGCACGGGTTCCTCTCCACCTTCACCTCCCGGGTGTAGGGCTCGCGGGTGTAGCGCCTGCCGCGCGATGCCCGGATCACCGCCGTCCGCGCAACTGCGCCACGATCGACGGATCGGTGATCCGGGCGTCGTCGGCGAGCAGGAACGCCTTGCTGAGGATCAGCCCGAGCCGGTCCTCCTCGAAGGGCAGGAAGAGATCTCCGGGCGCCTTCCGTCGGGCCGGCACGATGCAGAGGTAGGAGTCGTCCGGCTCCATCAAGATGTTCGCACTACCCAGATGGATCTTGTATGTCCGCAGTTCGCCCCGGACGACGAGATAGCGGTCGGTGAGGAGGCACCGGTCGGCGATCTTCGTTCGGGGCAGGATCCGGGCCAGCGCCTCGCGGCGGACCCGGGCACTGCTGCTCAGTTCCCGGCTGCTCTCGCCCCGCCAGTAGTCGAGGTACCGCGTCTGGTCGTCGGTCCAGTGCGGATCGGCGGCGATCGAGGTGACCGCGACGAAGAGGTCCACGTCGCGCATCGCCTCGCTGAACAGCTCCACCGGCACGTCGGTCAGCGCGCTCGGCCGCCAGGCGCCCTCGCCCATCCGCTCGAACCACACCCGGCCGGTACTCGCGCACTCCACCCCCTCCTCGCCGAGGTAGTCGTGGTGCAAGCCGATCCGCCACGCCCCGCCGGCCAGTGCCCGGTACGCCTGCCCGCTGTCCCCGCCGTCCCACGGGCCGAGCATCCCGGTCGTCCAGCCCCGCCCCTTCAGCAGCGCGTAGAGCTGCCGGTAGTGCACGATGTGCGCCGCGAACCGCAGCGAGTGGTCACCGGTCTCCACCTCGGCGGGTGTCAGCAGGTACACCTCGCGGAACGCCTGCCGGAACGGCTGGCGCAGCCGCCGCTCGGTCAGCAGGTCCCGCCAGGCCCGGACCTCGTCGACCCCGGACCGCACCGGATGCCACAACCGGATCGGCGCCTCCGGATCGGGCGGCGGCAGCGGCGTGCCCGTGACGTCCCGGAACAGCTCACCGGCCCCGTCCGGCTCCCCCGCCCGCCAGCCGTCGTCCGGCAGCCCGGCCCGCCACCGCCCGGACGCGTCCGGGAACTCCCAGATCAGCCGCCGCGCCACCTGCCAGCCGAGACCGTTGCCCGTCAGCCCTTCCCGCCACTGCCGGTACGGCTGCGCCGACGCCGCCGCAAAGCCCGCCTCCAGGGTGCGGGCCAGTGCCGCGAGCTGATTCGTGGCCTGCTTCACCCGGGCGCGCAGCTCCTTGAGCCCATCGGGGTGGTCGCGCCGGACCGGCGCCGGCACGGTCGTCGAGAGGGTGCCGTCGGCGCGTCGCCAGCGCAACAGCACCTTCTCCGACACCGTCAGCACGGCCCGGTGGTCACCGACCGGTACGACACACTCGCCGTCGGCGTCGAAGCCGAGATCCGGCAGCCGGAGCACCGCGTCGGGCCGCTCCGCGAGCCCGCGCTCGACCCGCTTCAGCATCCGGTCGAGCTGCTTCGACGCGCCTTTGTGCCGGACCACCCCCCGCGCGGCGACCAACGCCGCCAGCACCTGCGGAGTGGGGAACTCGGCGCCGGCCCGAGCCACCTCGTAGAGCAGTGCCTGCGACGGCAGGGTGTTGGCGCTGGTCGGGGCGACCGCCACGCCGAGTAGCAGCGGGCGCAGCAGCTCCGGCAGCCACGGCTCGTCGCGGAGCAACGCGATCCGGACGGCCCGGCCCAGCGCCTCGACCTCGGTCCTGTCGAACGCCTTGTCGGCCGCGTACGGCAGTTCGCCCGCCTGGATCGCGGCGACCCGGGCGTGCGCGGTCTCCAGCGCTCGCCGGGCGAAGGACACATATTCCCCGAACGCGGCGAGGCGCTGCCAGGCGTCCGGAAGCTGCGGTGGGCAGAGGTAGGACGAGCTCGGGCTGACCTCGGCGACCAGGAGCTGGGCGGTCACCCCCAGCTTCACCAGCAGGTCGAACTCGTCGCGGGCGAACGAGTGGAACGACCAGGCGAAGAGTCGGGACAGCACCGGTCGGGTAAGACCGCCGGCCAGCCCGGCGAGCGCGGCGACCGCGTACGGCTCGCCGACCTTGCCGTACCTGAGCAGGCCCCGGGCGATGGCACCGGCGGAGCGGCGCACGGACGCCGGCCACGGGCCGTCACAGCGGAGCAGGGCAGCGGCGGCCAGCCTCGGGTTGGCGGCGTACGGCTCGCCGGCGGCCCGTTCGGCGTACGCCGCCAGCAGCGCCGCGCACGATTCCGGGGTGAACCTCGGCTGACGCTCCCGGACCGCCTGCTCCGCCACCCGTCGCACCGTCCAGCCGGGATGCTGGCCCCCGTCCGCCGGACGCGGCAGGTTGTGGGCCGTCACCAGCAGCACCCCGAACTCCCGGTCGCCAACCCGGGACAGGTCCACCGGCCGCTGCCCGGCGGCCGCCCCGGACTCCGGGTCCGGGTCGGTCATCCGGCGCAGCAGTACGGCCGCGTACGGCGACAGCGGCACCGAGAACACCGTCTCCTGCTCCACACCGGACATCAGACACCGACCAGCGGTACGAGTCGCACCATCATGGCGCCGCAGTCTAGGGCGACCCCCGGACAAGTGTGCCAGCCGATGATCATCCGGTATCCGGGCCTAGGGGCCGGCTGCCTCGGCCAACTCGACGGAGGCGTCACCGCACGCGGTTGTCCCCGCCGGCCACGGGCCGTCGCGGCCGGCCCGGAGGCGGCTACATCGCGGTCGGGCCGGGCATCGTCGCCGGCTCGGCCGGCATCGGGATCTGCAGAAAGGTCGTACCGCGCAGGTCGAGCCAGGCACTGGCCGGGGTACGCACCAGCCGGAGCATGACCTCCTCGCAGGCCGGACAGCGGGCGACCACCCCGGGTGCGTTCGAGTAGACCCGCAGGGCGGCCATCGGGCCGGTCCGGCCGCAGGAGGCACACCGGCCGGTGGCGGTGGTCAGGTCCACCGCGAACACGTCCCGCATCGGTCCGGCCAGCACGTTGCCGTCCAGGTAGTCCATCCGCCCCGGGTCGGGTCGAAGCTGATCGGTCATCTCACCTCCAGGATCGTCGCTCAGCCGGTCGGACCGAACCGTTCGGTCTTGATCCGCCGGGGATGGTGCCCGAGCGCGACCAGGATGTCGGAGACCGCCTCGACGAAGCCGGTCGGACCGCAGACGAAGTTGACCGGTTCGAGCTGCGCCGGCCAGCCGTGGGTGTTGACGTCGGCGACGGCGACCCGGTGCGCCTGGCCGGAGAGCCCTTCCGGCACCTGCCGGGTGTAGACGTAGGCGACGTCGAGGCCCCGGTCGTCCCGGCTGCGCCGACGCAGCTCGTCGGCGAAGTAGACGTCCCGCTCGGAGCGGACCGAGTAGATCAGCCGGAACGGTACCCGGCTGCCGGCCGCCCGGCGGGCCCGGATCATCGCCATCAGCGGTGCGATCCCCGAGCCGCCACCGACCAGCAACACCGGCGCCGGGTCGGTCACCCGCCAGATGAAGTAGCCGCCGACCGGGCCGCGGACCTCGATCTGGTCGCCGACCGAGAGCCCGTCGAGCAGGTACGGCGAGACCTCGCCGTCCGGTACCCGCTGGACGGTCACCTCGATCCGGTCACCGTCGGCGGGCGCGGAGATCGAGTAGCTGCGGGCCGCCTGGTAACCGTCCTCGGCAGTCAGTCGCAGGTCGACATGCTGCCCGGGCAGGTGTCCCGGCCAGTCCGGCACCTCCAGCACCAGCGTGCCGGCGGTGGCGGTCTCGTCCCTGCGGTCGACCAGCCGGGCAACCCACCAGCCGGTCCGCTTCGTCAGTCTCCCTGGTATCGCTGTTCGCGCCATGGGTCACCGTAATCGTGATAGCCGGCGGTCTCCCAGAAACCGGGCTCGTCGGTCAGGCCGAGGCGGATGCCGCGCACCCACTTCGCGGACTTCCAGAAGTACAGGTGCGGCACCAGCAACCGGGCCGGCCCACCGTGCTCGGCCGGCAGGTCGGCACCGTCGTACCGGTGCACCACCCAGGCCTGCCCGTCACGCAGGTCGGCAAGCGGCAGGTTCGTGGTGTAGCCGCCGTACGAGTGCACCAGCGCGTAGTCGGCTGCGGTGTCGACGCCGTCGAGCAGGGTGTCCAGGGAGACGCCCTGCCAGTTCGTGCCGAGCTTCGACCAGTGGGTCACGCAGTGGATGTCCACCGTCGGGGTCTCGTTGGGCAGTGCCCACATCTCGTCCCAGCTCCACCGGAACTCGGTACCGGTCTCGGTGGTGATCACGAACTCCCAGTCCGTCGGCGTGACCCGGGGGGTCGGGCCGGCGGAGAGCACGGGGAAGTCCTCGGTCAGGTACTGCCCCGGCGGCAGATCCGGCCCGGACTGCCGGCGCCGGCCCTGGAAGCCTGGTGACACGATGCCCACCCGCTAGTCGTACCACCTCGGGGTGCGGCGCAGGTTACAACCGGGGGATTTGCCGCCGGGCGGTGCCGGCGGGACGCCCGGTGCGGTCAGGACCGGTCCGGCCGGGCGGTCGCCGAGTCGGTGCGCTGGTCCGGTGCCGGTCGCCCGGAGGCCGTGTCGACCTCGCCCAGCACCTCGGCCGGGAGTCCGGGCCAGTACGCGGAGGCGGTGTCAAGGAAGTAGTCCTCCCCCGGGTCCCAGGTGTGCCCGGTGGCCCGCCGGTGGTAGACGTAGCCGAACGGATGGGTCCGGTAGATCCCGCCGCCGTCCCGGCGTATCCGGTCCAAGAGTCCGAGGTCGACGGAGCGGGGCACCGGCCGCCAGCCGCCGACCGCCTCCAGGTCCCCCCGGGCGATCAGGATCGTGCCGCCGGCCACCACCTGACAGTCGGACTCGGCCGTGCCGGACGGCCGGCGCAGCGTCACGCCCCTGGTCTCCAGGTGCACGAACTCGGATCCCTTGCCCACCAGGGTCGCCCCGGAGTAGTGCCGGGCCAGCACCAGGTCCCAGACGTGTTCGGCGGCGTAGCTGTCGTCGTCGTCGAACTTGCTGACCAGGCTGCCCCGGGCCCGCCCGGTCGCGGCACCGAGCGCCGCGCCGAAACTGGCGGTACCCGGGACCCGGACGACCTCGTACGGCCGGCCGGAGCCGGCCAGCGTGGCCCGGACCGGTTCCGGCAGCTCGACGCCGTGCAGGCAGAGCACGATCTCCAGCTCCGGGTAGGTCTGCGCGACCAGCATCCGGACCACCGCCGGCAGCCGTTCGGGGCGCCTGGTCGGCAGGATCGCGCTCACCGACGGCACCGCGCCGAGCGGCGGGAACACCGTGGCGGCGAGCCGGGGCAGGGCGAACCCGGTGGCGTGCCCGCGCAGCGCCGCCCGGCGCTGCCGGACGCTGCGCGTTTCCAGGGCCAGCCCGCCGCCGTCCGGTGCCGGGGCGGTCAGCAGGGTGCGCAGTTCCGGCACGATCAGCCCGGCGACCCGTTGCGGCAACGCCGGGACGGAGAGCACCGCGCCGGTCATCGCGATCTGAACCAGCAGCGCCGCCACCGCGACCGGCTCGGCGTCGGGGACCTGCGGGCAGTCGACCACGCCGGTCCGACGCAGCGCGGCGAGCACCGGCGCGGTCACCCCGGGCCCGTCCAGCGGGTACATCCCGGGGCCGGGCCGGCGGGTGGCCGGGAGGAAGTCGAGGCGTACCCGGGGAGCGTCCGGCCGGTAGCAGTCCGGCCGGCGGCCGCGCGGGTTGATCCGCAGCGCGTCGACGAGTACGGCCGGTGCCGTCCCCGGCGGCTGCAGACCGTGCCGGACGGCGGGCCAGTCGACCGCGTATGGCGGGCTGTCCGGTTCCACCCCGGTGTCGCCCGGCCCCCGCAGCAGTATGTCGTGGGCCCGGATGTCGGGGCTGCCGACCACATCGCCGCGGAGCACCGCCCCGGCCGCCGGCAGGTACGCCGGCAGCGTCCCGTGGCTGGTCAGGCTGGCCTCGGCCGGCGCCGGCAACGGCCGCCCCGGCGCCAGCGCGGCCAGCGCGGCCCGCAGCACCTCGCGCAGTTGCGCGGGCCGGGAGAGCCGGAGGGTGACGACGGCGGTCCCTCGTCCCCGGCAGGGCAGCGCCACCCGGTGCCGGCGCAGGTGCTCCAGCGCCCCGATGCCGCCCGACCAGCCGCGCCGGGGCGCCCGCCAGTACGCCACGACGACCACCGCCCCCCTGGTCGGGTACAGCGCGGCGGGCCGGCCCAGCAGGTCCCGGAGTCGGTCGGTCGAACCGGCGAGAACCACCACCCGCCGTACGCCCGGGATCCGCAGTACGCGCAGGCCGACGAGGCGGCCGAGGAGTTCCGCCCGACCGGCCCGGGGCACACCAACCAACCGCCAGTGATCACGCCACTTCACCCCGTGACGATAGGCCCTGTTCCGGGCGGTCGACGGCAACGACGCGGGCCGACACGACGACCACGCCACGGCGATCGCGCCTCGGCGACCGCTCGACGACGACCACGCCACGGCGACCGCTCGACGACACCACCTGGACGGGCACCTGGCCGACTGTCCTATCGTGCACGGATGACCACACCCCGACCGGCCGGGGCCGGCCCACTGTCCGGCGTCCGGATCGTCGAGCTGGCCGGCATCGGCCCGGGCCCCTTCGCCGCGATGGTCCTCGCCGACCTGGGCGCCGACGTGGTCCGGGTGGACCGGGTCGGTGAGGTCCGACCGGAGCGGTTCGGCACTCCCCATCCCGACCTGCTGAACCGGGGCCGCCGGTCGCTCGCCGTCGACCTCAAGGCACCGGCCGGCCGGCAGGTGGTGCTCGACCTGGTCCGCACCGCCGACGCGCTGATCGAGGGCTTCCGGCCGGGCGTCACCGAGCGGCTCGGGCTGGGCCCGGACGACTGCCTGGCGGTGAACCCGCAACTGGTCTACGGCCGGATGACCGGCTGGGGCCAGGACGGCCCGAACGCCCGGTACGCCGGGCACGACATCGACTATCTGGCGCTGACCGGCGTACTGCACGGGATCGGCCGGGCCGGCGAGCGGCCGGTACCGCCGATGAACCTGGTCGGCGACTTCGGCGGCGGCGGGATGCTGCTCGCCCTCGGCGTGGTCTGCGCGCTCTTCGACATCCGGGGCGGCGGTACCGGCCAGGTGGTGGACGCGGCCATGGTGGACGGGGTGTCGCTGCTGGCAACGATGATCCACTCGCTGCGCCGGACCGGCCACTGGGGCGACGACCGCGGGGTGAACATCTTCGACGGCGGCGCCCCGTTCTACGACACCTACGAGTGCGCCGACGGCCGGCACGTGGCGGTCGGCGCGGTGGAACCGCAGTTCTACGCCGAACTGGTCCGGCTGACCGGGTTCCCGCTGGCGCCGGACGAGGCGCTGGACCGGAACGACCCGGCGAACTGGCCGGCACTGCACGAGGCCTGGGCCCGGCTGTTCCGCACCCGTACCCGGGACGAGTGGGCCGCGCTGCTGGAGCAGACGGACGCCTGCGTGGTGCCGGTCCTCGACTGGCGGGAGGCGCCCCGGCACCCGCACCTCGCCGCCCGGGACGTCTTCGTCGTGCACGCCGGGGCCGAGCAGCCCGCCCCGGCACCCCGGTTCAGCCGTACCCCGGGATCGATCCGCCGGCCACCGCCGCAGCCCGGCGAGCACACCGACGAGTTGCTGGCCGAACTCGGTCTCGACGCCGACCGGATCGGCGAGCTCCGTAGCGACGGCGCCGTCGCCTGAGTTCGGACGCTGTCGGCGGTTCGGGTCCTATCGCCGGTCGCCGTTCTCCCCGTCCCGGTGCAACCAGTCGAGCAGGTCCGCCGGGCCGAGCCCGGCCAGCCGGCGCCGGTAGTGCGCGAGTTCGTCGGGACGCAGCAGTTCCCGCCCCGCCCCGGTGGTGCCGCGCCGGAAGAACGCCTCCCGGTCCTTCAGCACCCCGGAGCGGTCCGGCACCAGCTCCGGCGCCCTGGCCCGCATCCGGGTGAAGGTGGCCGCCTCGACCAGCGCCGGCCAGCGCCGCTCCGGCACCTCGATGCCGAGCCGCCGGGCGATCCGACGCATCTGCCCGGCGAGATCCGCCGACAGGTCGGCGTAGTGCACCAGCAGCACGTTGGGCCGATGCCGCCGGGCCCAGGCGTCACCGAGGTGCCACAGCACCCCCGGCAGGGAGTCGAGTTCGTCGGCCGGTGCGACGTCGCGGTCGATCCAGGACAGCAGCCACTCCCGCACCGGCGTGCGTACCCGGGGCGGGCCGGTCGGCGTGGGCTGGCCGGTGAGCCGGGCGACCCGCTCCCGATCCAGGTTGCCGCTCTGGTGGTAGAGCGACACCGCCATGTCCAGCGGATCCCGGGCGACCACGATGTAGGTGGCGCGCTCGTCGAGGGGAAGCCCGTCCAGCGGGGTGTGTGTCTTGACGAACCGGCGGTGCGACTGGGCCCCGAGCGCGGCGACGACGTCGTCCCGGGCTTCGCCGAGCCAGTCGAGCCAGGGCGACAGCTCGGCCAGCGGCGCCGGCAGCTCCGGCCGCTGGAATACCAGCAGCGCGCAGATCATCTGCATCCAGGTGGTGCCGCTCTTGGACCGGGTACTGATCACGATGTCACCCGGGCGGTACGGAAAGTCGATCCACCGGGCGCTGTCCTCGTCGCCGGACCGGTACCGCACGGGAGTTTGAGCCATTCGGCCAAGGATACCGACCGGTGATCAACGGCGGAGGCAGGCGTGAGGGTGCGTACAACGGGTATCCGGCCGGCCGGCGAACCAGACAACCGGCGAGGAGCGGGATCCCATGGTGACCAACGCGGACGTACTGCGGTACCTGGAGTCGATGGACTTTCCGGCGCCGAAGGAGGACATCGTCCGGGAGGCCGAACGCGCGGGGGCGCCCCGCGAGGTGCTCCAGGCGCTGCGCGGGATGCCCCCGGTGGACTACCAGAACACCGAGGAGGTCGCCCGGTCCGCCAAGACCGACCTGGCCCCGGACGCCAGCCCGGCGGAGCTGGCCGCCAAGACCCGCGACCGTACCCACCAGCGGGTCGCCCGGCACATGCGCCAGATCTGAGCACCAGTTCCGACGATGCGGGGCAGACCCCGACGCGACCCACCCAAGGCATCGGTCCAGATGGCCGTCATCACGCTTGTCGGACTCTGTGTCGGCATACCGGCCACCCTCGTGCTGTCACCGCTGCTGGGGCCGCTGATCGGCTGGGACGCGGCGGCGGCGACCTACCTGGGGTGGACCTGGCCGGTGCTGTGGCCCCGGGACGCGCAGCGGACCGCCGAGCTGGCCGTCCGAGAGGACCCGAGCGGTCCGGTACGCGACGCCACGCTACTCGGGGCCGGGCTGGCCAGCCTGTCGGCGATCGGCATCCTGCTCGCCACCGACCAGGCGCTACACGGCGTCGACCGGAGACTGCACATCGGACTCGGCATCGCCAGCGTGCTGCTCTCCTGGACGGTCGTGCACACCGTCTTCACCGCCCGCTACGCCCGGCTCTACTACACCGGGGAGGACGGCGGGGTGGACTTCCACACCGAGGATCCGCCCCGGTACACGGACTTCGCGTACCTGTCGTTCACGATCGGGATGACCTTCCAGGTCTCCGACACCGGCCTGAGCACCAAGACGATGCGGGCCACGGTGCTCGGACACGCCCTGTTGTCCTACCTGTTCGGTGCGGTCATCATCGTCACGACCATCAACCTGGTCGCCGGACTGGCCCACTGACCATCCTGAACTGGGGCGGCGCACCGGACGGGGCGCCCGTGTCGTACGCGCTCACACGCGCGTCACGGGCGCCACGTCCGCCAGTGCACCGGTGAGGCCACACGTCCGAACCGGACCCGCTCACCGAATCGCGGCGGCCGGCCCGAACCGGGCTGGCTGACACCGCCCACTGATCCTACAATCCGGGATGGGCCGTTCAGTCAGAATCCTGGAAACTGTGTGGCAAAGCACGCCGTTCTGCCGCTCAACGGGCGATTTCCTGGTATCTGTCCTCCAGGTCGATCCTGGCCAGGCAACCCACCAACCAGGCCAGTTTCTCCGACTCCCCGCCGCCGGCCAGCATGGCCAGGTCGGCTGCCGAGCGACCGAGCCCGAGCCGGCGAGCCGCGGCGAGGGCCCGACGATCGGCGACCGGCGCCGTCTCGCCCCACAGCGCCTGGACCTCACGGAGGAACAGCTCGACCACCTCGGCGTCCACCCCGGGCAACTCGGCCAGCAGGACCCGCTCCCGGTCCGGCGCGTGCTTCGCGGCGGACCGCAGCCGGCGCAGATCTCCCTGGTAGCGCGCGACGAGCGCCTCGGCCAGCTCGCCCAACGTGCCGGCCAGTCGGGCGGCGTCGGCACCCCGGCCATGCTCACGCAGCACCGCCGCCCGCGCCTCGGTGCGGGACCGGGCCATCCTGGCCGGACTCTCCCATCCGGCGTCCCGCAGCGCCCGGGCAGGCTCGACCGCCCGCCGGACTTCTTTCGTGCGGCGCAGCAGGACCGCCAGGCAGAGCACCTGGAACAGGCTCGCCGGATTGTTGGTGACCTGGAAGCCGTACTCCTCGGCAAAGCCGCGGCCGCGCGCCACCAGCCGGCGGACGAGTCGCTTGCGGTCCTCGACGCTCGTTGTCGCAGTCGTCGCCATGCCGGCGACTACCCACGACGGGTCGGACCAAAGCTGGCCAGGACGGCGGGTTTCCGGTGCGGTGTAGTGACCCGCGGATCGCCCGAACCCAGCCGAGGGTCCGGCCCGGCCTCAGCCGAGGGTCCGGCCTTGCCGGTCGCGGCTCTTCAGCCGGGTCGTCGGCATCGGTGGAGCCGGCAGCGGCTCCGAGTCGTCGCCCCGCACCCGGCCGAACCGGGGACTGCCGGCGGCCCAGTCCGCGCGAGCCTCGGCGATCTCCTCGTGTGAGCGCCCGACGAAGTTCCACCACATCACCAGCGCGTCGTCGAAGGGTTCGCCGCCGAGCAGCATCAGCCGGGTCGGGCCGTCCGCCCGGACCGCCAGCTCGGAACGACCGGTCCCGAGGTAGAGCAGCGAACCGGGGGTGAGCGCGACCCCGTCGATCTCGACGGCGCCGGACATCACCAGCAGGCCGTGCTCGAAGCCGGCGGTCAGCGGCAACCGGGCCGAGCCGCCGTCGGGAAGCCAGAGCTCTGCGCCGAGCAGCGGCGAGTGCACCACCGCCGGCGACCGGATCCCGGCCAACTCCCCGACGAGTACGGTCACCGAGTAGTTCGGCTCGGTCAACACCGGAACCTCGGCGTGGTGGGCGAAGCCGGGCGGGCCGGACCGGGCCGCGTCGGGCAGCGCCACCCACAGCTGCAGTCCATGCAGGATCGGGGGATGCTCGGGCGGCGAGTACTCCGCGTGCGCGATGCCGTGGCCGGAGGTCATGACGTTGAGCTGGCCGGGTCGGATCAGCTGGTCGTTGCCGAGGCTGTCCAGGTGCCGGATCTCACCGTGCACCAGCCAGGTGACCGTCTGCAGCCCGGTGTGTGGATGTGGCCCGATCCCCATACCGGGCCGGTTGGCCACGTCGTCCGGACCGAAGTGGTCGACGAAACACCAGGCCCCGACGGTGCGGAGCCGGCGCTGCGGCAACAGCCGGCGCACCGTGGTGTAGCGGCCCAGCGGCACGTCGTGACCGGGCAGCAGTACGTTGGTCGGCTCGGTGTCCGCGCCCGCCCCGGTGCTCGGCGGCAGGGTTTCGCCCGGCATCGGCTCGGTGATACTCACCGGTCGAGCCTACGCCGCCGACCACCGCTGGCGGGGCGGCAGCGGCCTGAGCGGCACCGGTCGCCATCCCGCGACCGGCGGCGCCCGGACCAACGGTGCGGATCCGCAGGTGAGACGGGTACGCCGGACCGACAGGGCGGGTACGCCCGGTTGACCTCGACCGTGGTCGAGGTTGTTGACTGGACCGGTCGAGAAACCGACGGGCCGGGGAGGGCTGTGATGCGGGCGGTGTGGTTGCGGGAGTTCGGTGGGCCTGAGCGGCTGCTGGCGGCGGAGACCCCCGATCCCTCCGCCGGACCGGGCCAGGTGGTGGTCGCCGTCGAGTTCGCCAACGTCACCTTCGTGGAGACCCAGCTCCGGGCCGGTACCGGCCCGTTCCCGGTGCGGCTGCCGACGATCCCGGGTAACGGCGTCGGCGGCGTGGTCGCCGAGGTGGGACCGGAGGTCGACCCGGCGTTGCGGGGTCGACGGGTGGTCACCAGTACCGGCGGTGCGGGTGGCTACGCCGACCGCGTGGCGGTGGACGCCGACGGGCTGGTCGCGGTGCCGGACGAGCTGCCGATGGAGAGCGCGGTCGCGCTGCTGGCGGACGGCCGTACCGCACTGCTGCTGTTGGAGACCGCCGGGGTGCACCCCGGGGAGCGGATCCTGGTCGAGGCCGCGGCGGGCGGCGTCGGCAGCCTGCTGGTGCAGCTGGCCGGCGCGGCGGGTGCCACCGTGGTCGCCGTGGCCGGCGGTGACCGGAAGGTGGCGCTGGCCCGGGACCTCGGTGCCGACCTCGCGGTCGACTACTCGACGGCCGATTGGCCGGCGCGGGTCCGAGCCGGAGTCGGCGGGATCGACGTCGTCTTCGACGGCGTCGGTGGCACCGTGGGCCGCTCGGCGTTCGACCTGCTCGACCGGGGCGGTCGGATGGTCAGTTTCGGGCTGTCCAGCGGGAGCTGGACGCAGGTCCCGGACGAGGTCGCGAGGGAACGGGGGGTGACCGTCGTCCGGTCGCTGACCCGGTCACCGGAGCAGTTGCGGGAGCTGACCCGCCGCGCGCTGGCCGAGGCGGCGGCGGGTCGGTTGCGTCCGGTGATCGGGCAGCGGTTTCCTCTGGATCGGGCGGCCGACGCACACGCGGCCATCCAGTCTCGCCGCACGGTGGGCAAGACGCTACTGGACGCAGGACGCCCTACGGGTACACGGCCGGATCGTTAGCCGCCGCAACGTCAGGGCTCACCTCAGGTGTCGGGCGAAGAACCGATTCCCGTCCTCTCCCTCGAACTGCGGGACGCCGGTGTGCCCGCCCAGGTTCGCGTGCAGCGTCTTCTCCGTGGAGCCGAAGGCATCGAACAGGTCCAAGGCCAACTGCCGGTCGTTACCCTCGTCGTCCCACTGCAGCAGGACCTGCAGCGGAATGGTGACCTGCCGAGCCTCCGCGAACATGGAACGGGGGACGAAACTCCCGGCGAACAGCAGAGCGGCCGAGATGCGCGGCTCGACCACCGCCAGCCGGATGCCGATGGCGATCACTCCTCCCGCGTACCCGACCGGGCCGCCGATTTCGGGCAGCGAGAGGAGGGCGTCCAGGGCGGCCCGCCATTCAGGGACCGCCTTCTCGACCAGCGGGAGGACGAGCCGGTCGACGATCTCGTCGTCGACCGGCAGGCCGGCCGCCAGCGCCCGGTGCAGGTCGGCACGGGCCTCCTCGGCGGCGATGGAACGGGGCCGGTCACCGCCCCCGGGGAGTTCGATGGTGGCCGCGGCGTAGCCCTCCGCCGCGCAGTGCCGGGCCCGGGCCACCAGCCGGGGGTACATCCTGGGCAGCCCGCCGGGGTGGCCGAGCAGGATCAGCGGGGCCGGCGCGGATGCGGATCCGGGCGTCCACAGGATGCCGGGGACCTCGCCGAGGGCGAACTCGCGTTCGAGAACGCCGTCGTCGAGGCGCTGTTCGGCAGTGAATTCCATGGTCGTGCCTTTCGGGAGTGCTCGTGGACGGCGCTCCCGGACGACCTATCGCCCGACCGTGACCCCGGAGGGAAGCACCCAGGTCGAAACGTTCACGGGTACCACCTCCTCGTTCTCTCGCACGGCCTGCTGGAAAGCTAGCAGTGGTTGCCGTGATCCTGCAAACCGGTTTTGCGGGTTGGCGGTCTATCCGCGCGGAGCGGGCCCGGTGATCCTGGTGTCGCACGGCACATAACTGCCGCCCCCGTAAAGATTGCCGCTGTAGACCCAGCCGGTGTATGCGCCGACCGTCAGATAGGTCCAGTCGTTTTCGACATCATTGAATGCATAGCAGTGGTATTGTGCGCGCTGCTCGGCGGATGTCGTTCTCCAGATGACTCGGCAATCGCTGTACGGTCCGGTCCGGATGGGAGTTCCGCCATCCGTTATCTCGCCGATCGTGTTGTCCGCGTGCCGTCCACTCCGCTCAACGCAGCGGGCCTGCGCATCCGTCACGTCCGCAGCGGCTGGGGCGGAGAAGGCGGCTGTGGCCAGAAGCAGCACCGCGCCGCCCAGCACGGGACTCAATTTCCCCATGACGTCAACTCACCTTTACTACAGTCGGGTCTCGTTGCGGGTGATTTCGATTAGGTCTCAGGCAGCCGGTCGGATCGTGCCGATCTGGGACCGAGCCTGCCAGCAATCCACCTGGCGCAGCAAGGCGCTCCGTGTTCGGAACCGTCCGCGATTGTTCGGCATTGCCAGGCTTCAGTGCTCACCGAGCACCGGGTCGGCAGGGCGGTGACGCCTTCATCCGTTCCTTGGCCGGATCCGAACAGGCTCGGACAACGACGGTCGACTATCCCATTTGACCGTGGCCCGGCGGCTGGTCGCCCGGTACGCCGACACGGGCCGGCTTCCGGGCGGCCAGCCGTTCGATCAGTCCGAGCCGGAGCCGGCTCCGGGCCTCGGCCACGAACCCGAGCCGCAGGGCGAGCTCGGCCGGCCGCCCGCGCGCCCAGCGCCGCTCGGCGTGGTCGAGCAGCAGTAGTCGGCCGCCCGGCCGGAGTACCCGGTACATCTCGGCGAGGGCCGCGTTCCGGTCGGCGACCTCACAGACCGCCAGCGTGCAGGCCACGGTGTCGAACGAGGCGTCGGGAAAGGGCAGCAGTTCCGCTTCGCCCTCCCGCAGGTCGACCCGTCGGCCCAGCGTCCCGGCCCGGCGGCGGGCCACCGCCAGCATGTTCGGGCTGAGGTCGACGCCGACCAGTTCGACGTCCTCGTCGTACCGGGAAATGTTGCGGCCGGTGCCGATCCCGACCTCCAGGGTCCGGCCCCGGGCCCGCGCACAGATCCAGTCGCGGCTGTTCCCGATCGTCAGCCGCTCCATCCGGTCGCCCGTCCTGTCGTAGCCCACCGCACGCCGGTCCCAGGCCTGGCGGGCGCTCTCTCGCTTGACCATACGGCCAACTCTGTATGTTAATGTCAACATGAAGTCAAGTCCCGCACCCGCCGAAGAGGCCGAGCTGACCATCGGCGAGCTGGCCGCCGAGTTCGGACTCGCCACGCACGTGCTGCGGCACTGGGAGTCGGTCGGCCTGATCAGGCCGGACCGCCGGGTCAACGGTCGGCGCCGCTACACCCGGGCCCAGCTCACCCGGGTGGCGATCATCATGCGCGGCCGCGAGGTCGGCATCGGGCTCGACCAGCTCCGGCTGATGCTCGGCACCGACGACGCGGCGGACCGCCGGGCGGTGCTCCAGCGGCACCGCGACGAGTTGGACCGCCGCATCGCCGTCGCCACCGCCTCCCGTAACCTCCTCGACCACGCACTCGACTGTCCGGTGGAGGACTTCCTCCAGTGTCCCGACTTCCAACGCCTGGTGCAGGGCCCCGGGTGCCGGCTCGACCCCTGACCGCGTGGCGGTCGGCTCGACCCCGGACCGCGTGGCGGTCGGGCTGGACTCCCCCGACCGTCGGTCGGGTGGCCATGCCGGGAGGACGGCGGCGGCTCTTGGCCCGCCACGCGATCGCGACGAGGACCATCAGCGCACCGGCGATCAGCAGCGTGGTGCCGAGCGCGATCTGCGACCCGGTCTCGCTACCGGTGACCGGCAGTGGTGGCTGCGGCCGGACGATGCTGACCGTGGTGCTCGCCACCCGGCCCGTGGTGAGCCCGGTGGCGGTGATGGTCACCGTGCCGGTCCGGCTGAACCGGACCCGGACCGAGAACTCCCCCGTCACGTTGGCCCGGACGGTGAGCGTGGTCGGGTCCCGGTGCACCGTCGGTGCCTGCTGCCCGATCGGCAGCATCGCGCCGACCCCGCCGCTGTCCTGTACCGCCGCCTCGGCGCCGAGCGCGAGCGGGGTACGCGTGAAGGTCAGTCGGACGAGTTCGTTACCGCCGAAGCCCGAGCCGAAGACGGTGAAGGTCTGGTTCACCTCCACGGTCGGGTCGCTGACCGTCAGCGCCGGTGGCTGTGGTGGGTACGGCGGTTGTGGTAGTGGCTGGGCCTGTGCGGGCGACCCCGCGATGGCGAACGCGCCCACCGTGGCGAGCGCCGCCACGGCCGAGCCGATAATGCGGGATAGCCGCATGATGGATCCCTCTCTCTACTGATCGCATGACGTTCACAACGGATCGCATGACTTGTTCGGCGTGCCGGCCTACCGGCCACACACGGGAGCGGAACTGACACGGGTGGTCCATGGGGTCGGGCCGGGAGTGAGCCACAGTTCGGCCGCGCCACTGGCGTTGGGCGCGGTCAGCAGACCCACCTCCAGTACGCGGGTACGTCCGGGTCCGATGTCGACGGTCACGATGCCGACCCGGCGGCCACGCTCGACACCGCCGCCCATCGGCTCTGCCCTGCCGTCGAGCCGGGCGCCGAGCGGCGAGCCGCGCACCGGGCTGAAGACCGAGACCAGAACCCGGGCGGTGTACGGGTCGCCGGACATCGCGAGGCCGCGCACCGACTCGCTGAGCCCGGAGGCGGGTGCGGACGAGCGCAGCGTGAGCCGGAGGTGGAGTTCGCGGCTGCCGTCCGCCCGGCACTCGCCGACGGTCAGCTCCGCCGAGCGGTGCAGGTAGTAGCCGAGCTTGGCACCGCTGCCGTCGTTGAGGAAGACGCCGACGTCGTGCACGGACTCCCGCTCCGGCAGCACTCCGGCGAGCCGGGTCTGCACGAGTTCCCGCTGTTCGTCGGCGTGCGCGCTCCAGAGCAGGATCCGGCGCTCGGTGACGGCCGTGTTCACCGCCTGCGCCAGTGCGCGGGGGTTGACCGGACGCTTCAGCAGGGCGTCGAAGACCGCCCGGGCCGACTGGGCGAAGTAGTTGTCCTGCTGGATCGGCTTGTCGAGCCGGCGGTACGCGTCCGAGAGCAGCGTACGCACCACCGTCGGCGCGGTGAGGGTCGGATGTCCGGGTACCGGCACCGGCCCGATGGCCTTGAGCAGGTAGGAGAGCGCGACCGGGTCGGTGGCGAGTACGCCGTCGACGGTGCCACCGCCGGCCCGCTGGTACATCTGGCGGATCAGGGTGGCCGCCGTCGGGAAGTGCGGGGTGAGGTTCACGTCCGCCGGGTAGATCCCGGGCAGGTCGGTGTAGAGCGCGCGCAGCTCCCGGCTCAGTGGCAGCGGCGGCCGGTCGTAGGTGTTCAGGGCGGCGCCCGGGCCCTGCTTGACCAGCTTCACCTCGCCCTTGCTGGCCCGGACGACAGCGTAGGCGCCGAAGATGCCGCCGGTCGCCCGGGGCTCGGCGAGGTTCTGGAAGAGCACCAGGTAGGTGCGGGTTCCGTTGCCGCCGAGCAGGCCGGGCAGCAGGGCGCCGCTGCGCCGGACCGCGGAGGTCACGTCGGCCAGCCGGTCCAGCTCGGCACGCAACCGCCACACCGCGTTCCGGACCGTGGGCACCAGCCCGGTGGTGGGCACCGCCAGGATGCGGTCCCGGACCTCTCGTACCGCCTTGTCGGCATCGGCCAGCGCGGGCATCGCGTCGCGCAGGGCGGGCAGGTCGAGCCGTCCTGAACTGGGCAGCAGCGCCTGGGGGTTCAGTTCGACCAGGGCAGGGAAGGCCCGCCGGGCGAGTTCGTCGACGCCGACCGCCAGCTCCCGGACCGCCGACAGGCTCCGGCCGCCGTACGGGGCCGAGCTGGCGGCACCCCAGCCGACGTCGCCGGTACGCGACCGGGCGGCGGCCGTCTGCTGTTGCAGCGCCTCCAGGGTGCGGCGCGCCTGTCCGGTTTCGCCCTCCAGCACCTGCTGGCTCAGCTCCTGGGCCAGGCTGGCGGCGTTCTCCAGGTGCCTGCCGGCCTGCCAGCCGCGCAGTCCGAGCCAGCCGCCGACGGCGCCGAGCAGGCAACCGACGACGAGTGCGGTGAGCATGATCCGGCGGAGCTGCCGCCGAATCGCTCGACGGCGCACCGTCCGCCGTCTCGGGGACATGTCCCCCACCGCCACCACCGCTTTCGACTAACTCGGATGAACTGCGACACAACGCTGTTAGCGCCTATATCTCTATAGCACGGTGGAGAGTTCGCTGTTGGTATTTCGACCCCTCTTAGACCACTTTTAAGTACTTTGTGTGAGGAAAGCTCACGAATCGCCCAGAGTGATCGTCCGAGGGCCAAGGAAGACCCAGGTCAGCGCCGTCGGCTGCCGGCAGCCGCCTCGGCCAGCATCTGCTCTATCTGATCGACACCGGTACGCAGTGACATCCGGGACAGATAACTGTCCCGGGCCCGCTGCGCCATCTCCGCCCGGGCGGTACTCGGAATAACCGCGGCCAACGCGAACCGATCCGCCAGCGACTGCCAGTCCTCCGGCGGGCAGGAGAGCCCCGCCCGGGCCCGCTCCACCAGATCCGCGGTGTCCCCGCCGGCCGAGGCGACCACCGGTGCCCCGGCGGAGAGCGCCGCCTGCAACTTCGCCGGCACCGCGCCGCGCAGCGCCGGAAGATCGCGCAGTAGCACGAGCTGGTACTCGGCGGCGGCATACAGGTCGGCCATCTCGGCGGGTGGACGCCAGCCGAGGAACCTGACGTTGGTCGCGCCGAGTTCCTCGGCCAGTTGCCGGGACTGTCGCTCCTCCGGCCCGGATCCGACCAGGACGAGATCGAGGTCGACCTTGCCGTTGACCGCGGCCGCGGCCCGGACCGCCGTGTCGACGCGCTGGAACGGACCCATCGTGCCGGCGTGCATCACCGTGGTGTGGCCGCGGTGGCCGATCGCCCGCCGGGCCGCCGGCGTGGTGCCCATCGGCCGGAAGAGCCGCTCGTCGGTCCAGTTCAGCACCACCCGCACCCGGTCCGGATCGGCGCCCCGCCCGAGCACCACGTCCCGCATCGACGGCGAGATCACCGCGATCCCGGCCGCGGACCGGTAGATCGCGCGCATCGTCCGGCTGAGCAGACCCTGGGTGAACCCGCCGGAGGAATCCCGCCCCGACCCGTCCGGCGGGGCAGTCACCGCCTCCGGCCAGATGTCCTGGACGTGCACCACCGACGGCACCCGGCGCAACACCCGCAGCAGGGCCGCCGCCGCGTACGCGCCGGCCGGCGGGAAGTGGACGTAGAGCGCGTCCACCCCGGCCAGGAAGCCGGGCGCGGCCAGGGCACTGCTCATCGCGTACGTGAGCTGTCGCGCCGCCCGCCGGGCCGCCGTACCGTCGTGGCTGGCGAACGCCGGCACCCGCCGGATGGTGACTCCGCCATCGTCGGTCTGGTGTCGCCACCGCTGCCGGTACCCCGGATAGACCTGGCCGGTCGGATGGCTTGGAAACCCGGTGAGCACCCGGACCTCGTGCCCGCGTGCGGCCAGCTCCTCGGCCAGGCAGCCCGGTATGAAGGCAGGCTCAGGCGGAAACCAGTACGAGATAACTCCGATCTTCACTTCTCATCCCCCGATCACCCCGCGACCGGGCGAGCCCGCGTCATCGCGGTACCCGGTCGAGCTCCTCCGTGTTGTCCGCGGACATGGCTGCCACGGCGTGGTGGTTCGGGGGGAGGCGCACCGGGTCGGCGGCGGGGGACTCCTCGCCGCGGGTGGCGGCGATCGTCTCCACCGGCGCACCTCGCCGGTACGCCCGGTACTGCTCGACGTCGATCTTGTTTTCCTTCGACATGTTCAGCACGCAACCGAGTACCCGGGCGGAGACCGCGTGCAGCGCCTGCGCGGCGGCGGCGGTCTGCGCGCTCGGGGTCTTGCCCTGGCGGGCCACCAGCAGTGCGCCGTCGGCCTGCACCGCCACCACCACGCCGTCGGTGAAGGCCAGCAGCGGCGGGGTGTCGATGATGACGATGTCGGTCAGCTCGCGCAGCGACAGCAGCAGGTCGGCCATCGCCTTCGAGCCGAGCAGTTCGCTCGGGTTCGGCGGCACCGAGCCGCCCGGCAGGACCAGCAGGGACTTGTCACCCCACGGTTGCAACACGTCCTCGACCGCTACCTCGCCGATCAGCACGTCGGTCAGGCCGGCGCCCGCGCCGAGGCCGAGATAGCCCGCGACCCGGGGCCGGCGCAGGTCCGCGTCGACCAGCAGAACCTGCCAGCCCGCCTCGGCGAGCGTGATGGCCAGGTTGCAGGCGAGCGTGGACTTCCCCTCGGCCTGCACCGCGCTGGTCACCGCGATCACCCGGGCCGGCTCCTGCGCGTCGACGAACCGCAGGTTGGTCCGGAGTTTCCGCATCGCCTCGGCCCGGGCCGTCTGGGCGGCGGTCCCCACGATCAGCGGGTTCGACCGGGCGTGCCCGTCGTACGGGATGCTGCCGAGCAGCGGCGCCGAGGTTGCCTCCTGGAGCGTCTCGCCGTCCCGGAAGGTGGTGTCGGTCAGCCCGCGCAACACGGAGAGCGCGGCGCCGAGCACCAGGCCGAGCACCCCGGCGAGGACGAGGTTGCGGACCGGGCGGGGCGACACCGGCTCGGCGTTCACCCGGGGGCCGCCGACCACCTCGATCTTGATGGGGGGCTCCTTGGCGCCGGGTGGGGTCTCGATGCTGTGCACGAGTTTCACGAAGTGCGCCGCCAGTGCCTCGGTGAGCCGCAGCGCCCTGGCCTGGTCGGAGTCGGTGACCGTCGCGGAGAGCAGCACAGTGTCCGCCTCGACCCGCGCGCTGACCCGGGAACGCACCTCGTCGGCGGTGAGCCCGACCCGCTCCTCTGCCGCGACGGTCTGCGCCAACCGGTCGCTGCTGAGCAGGTCGACGTACGACTTGACCCGCTGCTGGAGGAAAAGGCTGCCCTGGTACGCGTCGGTCATGCCCTGTCCGGAGGAGGTGACGAAGAAGGTCACCGAGGAGGCGTACTGCGGGGTCGCCCGTACCGTGACGAACCCGGCGAGGCCCAGCGCCACCATCACGGTCGCGAGTACCACCCACCAGCGTTGGCGCAGCGCGCGCAGGTAAGTGTGCAGATCCATCAGCCCCGGCCTTCCGTCTCAGCACCAACCGATCCTGGGGTGCCAAAGACCTCTAGTGATCACAAAAAATGCGACAGTATGAAAAGTTCCCACTTGTCGCTTGGCAGTTCCTACCGAATGTAGATGATTGAGTGCCCTCGGTAGTTGAACTCGGCACAATAGCGTCGACAAGAACCAACGGGTGTGCGGGAGGCCGGCACCGGAGGATGGCGGACGAAACGACGCTCGTACGACGCCCGGTCCCGGTCGATCAGACGGGCTGGCAGACGTCGACGGCGCCCGACCGCTGACCGGCGCCGTCGACAGTGAACCTTCCGACCTGTCGCGGTGCGCGCCGCCGGCTCGCACCCGCGGTCGCGGCGGAGCATGAGAGCAGGCGGAAACAGGTTCCTTACCCGGGACTCAACGCGTCGAGGGCCGCCCCTCGCCCTCGTCCACCTGGTCCGAGTCGGCGAGCGCCTCCTGGAACTCACGCGACAGGTCCGAGCCGGGGACCGCGATATCCTCGGCCTCCTCCTCCACCACGTCCCGCTTGTGCGGCGGTTCCGGTTCGGGCAACGCCACCTCACCGGCGAACCCGTACTCGTTCGCCTCATCGTGCCTGGTCATGCAGTGATCCTCCGTTCGGGCCACGGATCGGCCGTACCGACCACCGGCCACCGAAACGGCTACCCGCATCCCGGCCGTCCCACACTTGGCAGTGTGATCAGGTCAGCTGGTGCACGGCGTCCACCAGCAGCCAGACGCCGCAGATCCCGAACAGCGCGCTGGCGCCGTACCGGATGGTCCGCTCCGGCAGGCGGCGGCCGAGGATCCGGCCGACGCCGATGGCCAGGGCGTCGGCGGCGACCATGCCGACGGTCGAGCCGAGCCAGGTGCCGAACCAGCCGTGCTGGGTGGCCAGGGTGATCGTGGCGAGCATGGTCTTGTCGCCGAGTTCGGCCAGGAAGAAGGCGACCGAGACGGCGATGATCGCGGAGCGACGGGTCCGTTCCGCCTTGCGCCGCTCCTCCTCGGTCAGCGAGTCGCTGTGCAGTGTCCAGATCCCGAAGCCGAGGAAGGCCAGTCCGGCGACCAGCGCGATCCAGCCGGTGGGCAGGGCGGCGCCGAGGCCGACGCCGAGCGCGACAGAGGCCAGGTGCACCACCGAGGTCGCGATGGTGATGCCGATGATCACCGGTAGTGCCTTGAACCGGGTGGCGAAGGTCAACGCCATCAACTGCGACTTGTCGCCCAACTCGGCCACGAAGATGACGCCGAAGCTGATCGCCAAGGCGCTGTTGAAGTCCTCCATGTCACCCTTCCCGGTCGATCCCCGGGCCGAGGGCATGGGCGACCTCGACCCGGCATGCTGCCTGAGTCGAAGGTCTCGCCCGCCTCAACGGAGTGAGGCCGCGTGGCCGGGCGCGCGGCAGGCGCACCAGTATGTCGACCACGACGTTGGGAGCTACTCCCCTTCGCTGCTCACGACCCTACCCGATCAGCCCGAGGACGCCCTGCTGCCCCCGGCGCTGGCCTCCGGCAGCTCAGGTGGCCTGGGCGAGGGTCACCGCGAAGAGGCCGCCGTCGTCGGTCCACCGGGCCCGCCCCGTGAAGCCGGCGGCAGCCAGCTCCGCGTCGACATCCTCCGGACGGAACTTCGCCGAAATCTCGGTGCGCAGTTCCTCCCCCTCGGCGAAGACCAGGTCGAGGTCGAGCACCCGGACCCGCACCGGGCGCCGGGCGCGCAGCCGCATCTCGATCCAGCGCTGGTCCGGATCCCAGAGCGCGACGTGTTCGAACGCGTCCACCTCGAAATCCGCGCCCAACTCGCGGTTGAGCACCCGCAACACGTTGCGGTTGAACTCGGCGGTGACCCCGGCCGCGTCGTCGTAGGCCGGTACCAACACGCCGGGGTCCTTGACCAGGTCGGTGCCGAGCAGCAGCCAGTCGCCCCGCTCCAGTGCCGAGCGCAGCGCGGCGAGGAACCCGGCCCGCTCCGCCGGCAACAGGTTGCCGATCGTGCCGCCGAGGAAGGCCACCAGCCGGCGGCCCCCGGCGGGGAGCCGGTCCAGATGTCGGGTGAAGTCGCCGACGATGCCGCGTACCCGCAGGCCCGGATAGGCGGCGGCGATCTCGGTGGTCGACTGCTCCAGCGCGCTGACCGAGACGTCCAGCGGCACGAAGGTGCCGAGGCTGCCCCGCGCGGTCAGCGCGTCGAGCAGCAGGCGGGTCTTCTCCGACGAACCCGAACCCAGCTCGATCAACGTCTTCGCGTCGGTGAGCCGGGCGATCTCCCCGGCCCGGGCCGCCAGGACGGCCCGCTCGGCCCGGGTCGGATAGTACTCGGGCAGCCTGGTGATCTCCTCGAACAGTTCGCTGCCCCGGGCGTCGTAGAACCACTTCGGCGGCAGCCACCGGGGCGTATCGGTGAGCCCGGTCCGGACGTCGGACCGCAACGCCCGCGCCAGGTCCCCTTCCTCCAGGTATATCTCCAACGGATCCGCGGTCACCCGCACACTCCCCTCGATCGACACCGCCGCACCGCGCGGCGGCTGCGGTCGCTACGCCTGCTCCGTCCCGATCGGCGCGACGTCGAGCCGGCCGGCGGTGGCCACGACGAGATGGCCCTCCGGGACCGGCCGCCAGCCCGGTTCCTCGGCCAGCGGCTCGGAACTGACCAGCACCGAGCCACCGGTGGCCCGGACCGACAACGCGTGCCCGGCGGCGGTCGCCACCACCAGGTGCCCGTCGGTGAGCAGCAGGTTCAGCCGGGAACCGGGAGCCGCCGCGGCCACCTCCCGGACGGTCTCCGCCACCGCCTCGGCCGGCGCGGCCCCACCCCGCAGCCGGTGACGCAGCAGTGCCCAGAGCAGGGCCGCGTCGGTCGGCGCGTCCAGGGTGATCAGGTCCCGGGTCGGCAGCCGCCCGGCCAGCGCCGTCACCGAGTCCGGCCAGCCGGGCACCGCGCCGTTCAGGCTGAACAGCCAGGGCCCATCGGCGAACGGAGCGGTTGCGGTCTCGACCACCGGCATGCCGACGGTGGCCGAGCGCACCGCCGCCAGCACCGCGCCGGCCGAGGTCGCCGCGGCCAGCGCCGGCATGGTGTCGTCGGCCCAGATCGGGACGGCCCGCCGGTAACGCACCGGCGGACCGTCCACCGGGTACCAGCCGACGCCGAAGCCGTCCGCGTTGACCGTGCCCCCGCCGCGCATGTCCCGGGGCGCCCAGGACTGTCGGGCCAGCGAGTGCGGCGGCTCGAACAGCAGCGCGGCCAGCGGCAGCGGAGGGCCGAGATAGGCCAGGTGACGGCACATCAGCGGACCCGGTTCCCCCGGCCCGGCGAACCGCTCCGACCGGTCACGCCGCCTCTTCCGGCCGGGCATCCCGGGCGCACCGGAAACCGCTGAAGATCTGCCGCCGGATCGGCAGGTCCCAGTTGCGGAAGGTGCCCCGGCAGGCCACCTGGTCGGTGCCGAACGAGCCGCCCCGGAGCACCCGGTAGTCGGGGCCGAAGAAGACCTCGGAGTACTCCCGATAGGGAAAGGCGGCGAACCCGGGATAGCCGAGGAACGGGCTGGAGGTCCACTCCCAGACGTCCCCGATCAACTGGTGTACGCCGAGCGGCGAGGCTCCCGCCGGGTACGCCCCGACCGGTGCCGGCGCGAGGTGCCGCTGCCCGAGGTTGGCGCGCTCCGGCGTCGGGTCCTCGTCGCCCCACGGGTACCGGCGCGACCGGCCGCTGTTCGGGTCCCAGCGGGCCGCCTTCTCCCACTCGGCCTCGGTCGGCAGCCGCTTTCCCGCCCAGCCGGCGTACGCCTCGGCCTCGTGGAAGCCGACGTGCACCACCGGCTCGTCCGGGACCAGCGGGGCGAACCGGCCGAACCGGAGACAGCCCCAGCCGGTGCCGTCCCGACGCCAGTGCATCGGCGCGGTCAGGCCGGCCGACGACCGGTGTCGCCAGCCCGGTCCGCTCCACCAGCGCGGATCGGAGTAGCCGCCGTCGGTGACGAAGGCCAGGTATTCCGCGTTGGTCACCGGTGCCGCGTCGATGACGTACGCCGGCAGCTCCACCGGGTGGCCGGGGCGCTCGTTGTCCAGCGCCCACGGGTCGGTCGAGGTGCCCATGGTGAACCGTCCGGCCGGAACCAGCACCTCACCGCCGACCGGTGCGACCGCGGCCGGCGGCGCGGGTGCGGAGAGCACCGGCGGGCCGGTCCGGAGTTGGTGGGTGGCGAGCATGGTCTCGTCGTGCTGCTGCTCGTGCTGGGCGATCATGCCGAACGCGAAGCCGTCGGCGACCAGCCGGCCGCGGTCGAACCGGACGCCGTCGAGCAGGTCGTGAACCTTGTCCCGGACGGTCGCGACGTATCGTCGGGCCTCGGCCGGGCCGAGCAGCGGCAGGGCGGGCCGGTCCCTGCGGGGGTGCTTGAAGGCGTCGTACAGGTCGTCGATGTCCTGCCGTACCGGCTCACGGCCGCCGACGTCGCGGACCAGCCACAGTTCCTCCTGGTTGCCGACGTGGGCGAGGTCCCAGACCAGCGGGGACATGATCGGTGAGTGCTGCCGGACCAGGTCGGCGTCGTCGACCGCCTCGGTGAGCCGGACGCTGCGGTCCCGGGCCCGGGTCAGTTCGGTGGCGATCCGGTCGCGCAGCGACTCGGTCGGGCGGTTGTCGGGTCGGACGTCGGTCATCGGACTCCCTCCAGCGCGGTGGCGAACCGCCGCGCGACGATCCGGATGATCTCCTCGCGGGTCTCCGGCGGCAGGCCGGTGCGGTCCAGCGAGCGCAGGGCGAGGTCGAGCACAGAGTCGGCCGCCGCGGCCAGCCGCGGGTCACGCAGCCCGCACCAGGCTGCTTCCGCCCACCGGTCGGCGACCGGTTCGCAGGCCGCCCGGGCGGCGTCCCGGATGCGGTCGTCGTCGAGCAGCGCCGCGAGCACGCCGACCGGTGCGATCCAGTCCCCGCCGGGTTGCGCGTCGAGGTAGCGGATTTCCAGGTACCCCCGGGGGCGTACCGGCGGAAAGAGGGTGCTGAGGTGATAGTCCAGGTCGTCGGTGGTGGGTGGTCGGGGCAGCGCTCCGGCCAGCCAGTCCCGGAAGGTGATCCCGGGCGGGACCGTCCAGTCCCCGCCGTCCCGGCGTACGCAGAGCAGTGGTGCGGCGAGCGCGTACCGGACCCAGGCGCCGACCGGGTCGGCCGTGCCCGACGTCGGCGACCAGGCCGGACGGGTCCGGGCCGGGTCGATGAACTGCCAGGCGGCCATCCGGGCGGAGGCCCAGCCGGTGTCCCGGCCGGCGTGCCGGCGGGCGGTGGCGAAGACCGCGAGCAGCGGTGGCCCGCACGCGTGCGCGACGGCCCACCGGTCGGCGAACCGGTCGACGGTGCCGGCGTCCAGGCAGACCTGGAGCCCGGCGGTGCTGTACATCATGGTCCGGCCGGCCGCGCCGAGTCGGTCGAAGGCGCAGCGCATCGCGCGGTATCGCGGGGTGTCGACCACCGGCGTCGGCGGTCGGTGCGGATCGATGCCGGTGTGGCCGAGGGCGAGTCCCGCGGCGCCGAGCAGATCGGTGAGGTGGGCGAGGTCCGACGTGGTGCTCTCGTGCAGCTCGCCGAGGTGGCGACGCGGGGCGGTGGAGAGTTCCACCTGGCCGCCGGGCTCCACGCTGACCGTGCACCGGCGGGGCAACGGTCGGCCGGGACTGTCGGGATCGAGGGTGATCGGGGCGTACGGGCCGAGTGCGGTGCGGAGCCGGACCGGGTCGACCGGTCGGCTCGGAACGGCCGCGTCGTGCACGGTCCATTCCAGTTCCACGCCAGTGAGCGTCGGTGGTCCGGTCTTGAAACAGATCTTGGCAACGTATCCCTCGGCGTCCTCCACCGCCCGCAGGATCGTGCCGCTCTGCACGTCGGATGACATCGTGCGGGTTCCTCCCTTGCATGGACCGACTCCCCTTACCCGGATCGTCGGAACCCAGTCTCCGAACTGCCGGCACGGCTGCGTCCATCCATAACCTGCTCGGCATACAGATGGCTGGACACGCATGACCGGCATCTGGACACCATGCCATCCGGGTCCGACACTTCCACCGGACCCGAGTCCTCGCCCGCCGGCACCGCAAGCCAGCACCGCTGCCGGACAACGCCTTCAGCGAGTCACGAGACGTCCTTTAGTGGCCCCGTACCTGCCCCGAGTAGCGTCCCGGGCCACCTCAGGTCCGTCGGCCGAAACTGGAGGCACCCGTGTTCCCACATGCCACCTTCACCCGTCGACGCGGCCGTCCTGTGGTGGCGCTCGCCCTCGTCGGCGCGCTGCTCTGCGGATGGCCCGCGAGTCCAGCGAGCGCGCAGAAGGAGTCGGCCAGACCGGCCGGTCCACTGCGGATCGAGTCGCTGTCGACTCCCGCCGGCATGGTCAGCGGAGGTGACGTACTGATCCGGGTGGCCGCCCCGGGACGATCGGCGCTCGATCGGGTACGGGTCACGCACAACGGCCTGGACGTCACCGACCTGTTCCGGGCGGACCAGGGCCGGCGTGAGTTGGTGGGGCTGGTCACCGGGCTGGCACCCGGCCACAATCTGATTGCCGCGTCGACGCGCACCACGCACCGCGGGCAGGCCCGGCTCACGGTCACCAACCATCCGATCACGGGCCCGGTCGTCAGTGGTCCGCATCAGCAGCCGTACGTCTGCGCAACGACGCGGTTCGCACTGGTCGACGGGACCAGCCTGGGGCCGGCCCTGGACGCCGACTGCTCGGCCGCCACCCGAGTGGACTACGCGTACCGGTCCACCGCCGGGACCATCAAGCCACTCCCCGACCCGACCGTCGTCCCCGCCGACCTTGCCCGGACGACCACGACGACCGGGGTGGAGGTCCCGTTCCTGATCCGGATCGAGACGGGCACCATCAACCGCGCCATCTACCAGATCTCCATGTTGCACGACCCGGCCCGCCCCGAACCCACGCTCTGGCAACGCAGCGAGGGGTGGAACGGGCGGCTGATCTACACGTTCGGCGGTGGCTGCCGGGCCGGTTGGTACGTCCAGGGCGCCGGCACCGGCGGGGTGCTGGACCCGGAGATGCTCGGTCGCGGGTACGCGGTGGCGTCCTCGTCGTTGAACGTGTTCGGCAACAACTGCAACGACCTGGTCGCCGCGGAGTCCACCATGATGGTCAAGGAGCACTTCATCGAGCGGTACGGTCCACCCCGCTTCACCATCGGCTGGGGCGCCTCGGGCGGCGCCTACCAGGGCCACCAGATCGCCGACAACTATCCCGGGCTGCTCGACGGCATCATCGTCGGCCAGAGCTTCCCCGATGTCACCTCGGCCACCAACTTCACCCTGCTGGACGCCCGCCTGCTCGACCGCTACTTCGACGAGCGGGCGCCCGGACGGTACACGGACGAACAGCGGCGGCGAATCTCCGGGTTCGCCGTGGCCAACAGCATCCCGAACCTCAGTGAAGGTGCCGCCCGGCTGGACCCGGCGGCGGAGTTCTCCAGCACCGTGCCGCAAGCGCTGCGTTACCACCCGGTCGACAACCCGGGCGGCGCCCGCGGCGACGTGTACGACCACACCGTCAACGTCTACGGCCGGGATCCGGCGACCGGCTTCGCCCGCCGTCCGCTCGACAACGTCGGGGTGCAGTACGGACTGGCGGCGCTCAACGCCGGGGTGATCACCACAGCGGACTTCCTCGACCTCAACGCGAACATCGGCGGGCTGGACATCGACGCCAACCACACGCCGGCACGGACGGTGGCGGACCTGGCGGCCACCCGCGCGGCGTACCGGACCGGCCGCATCCTCTCCGGCGGCGCCGGACTGGCCAGTACCGCCATCATCGACTACCGCGCCTACTCCGACGCGGCGCCGAACGGCGACATCCACATGCTGGTGCACGGCTTCGCCACCCGGGCGCGGCTGGTGGCCGCGAACGGCGATGCCGACAATCACGTGATGCTGATGGAGGACAGCCGGTACAGCGGGTTCAGCCTGTACAGCCCGGTCCTGCGGTCCGCGTTGACCAGCATGGACACCTGGCTCACCAGGGTCACCTCGGACCGGTCCGGCCGATCTCCGCGGCACAAGGTGCGGTCACACAAACCGGTCGGCCTCGGCGACGCCTGTTGGACCCCGGAATCACCCCAGCGCAGAATCGACCAGACGCTGTCGGCGGACAACCGCGGGGAGTGCGGCCGGCTCTTCCCGGCGTTCTCGACGCCACGCCTGGTGGCCGGCGCTCCGCTCGCCGACGACGTGGTGAAGTGTCAACTGAAGGCGATCGACGTCAGCGATTACGGCGTCGCGTTCACGCCGGCCCAACGCGACCAACTGCGCGAGATCTTCCCGGACGGCGTGTGTGACTGGTCCGTGGCCGGTGTCGAACAGCAGCCCCTGGCTGGCCCCTGGCTCGCGCTCCACTAGCAGCGTCGCCACCGGCCGGAGGCCACGCTCCGGCCGGTGGCGAGCACGATCCATAACTTGCTCGGCATATTACTCTGCTGGTATGTTCGCGTCGTGGCCACGCCCTTCGAAGTCCTCGCCGAGCCCGTCCGGCGACGCATCCTGGATCTGCTCCGCGAGCGCCCGCGCTCGGTCGGCGAACTGACCGAGCAGCTGGGATTGACCCAGCCGGGCACCTCGAAACACCTGCGGGTGCTGCGCGACGCCGGACTGGTCCGGGTCCGTCCGGAGGCGCAACGTCGCTGGTACGAGCTGCGCCCCGAACCGCTCGCCGAGCTCGATGCCTGGCTCGCGCCATACCGGTGGATGTGGTCCGGCCGACTCGATGCGCTTGAGCGGCATCTGGACACCATGGCAACCGGGTCTGACGGTTTCGCCGGCTCCGAACACCCACCGGCCGTCGAACCGCCGCCGTCGACGCGTTCCGGCTCCAGCCAGCGGCGGCGGCGGACCGAGCCGAGATCCGAGGAGTTGACGTGAACGAGAGCCTGGACACCGTGCACGGACGGCAGGTGCTCCGCATCGAGCGCCGGCTGGCCCATCCACCGGAGAAGGTCTGGCCCGCCGTCACCGAGCCCGAGCATCTCCGCGAGTGGTTTCCCGCCGAGGTACGGCTGGATCCGCGTGCCGGTGGGCGGATGACCTTCAGCTTCGGGTCCGGTCCCGACGCACCACCGGAGTCGGTCGGCCGGGTCGACGCGTACGAACCGCCCCGGCTGTTCGCCTTCACCTGGGAGGGCGAGCTGTTCCGGATCGAGCTGCACCCGGACGGCCCGGGCTGCCTGCTGGTCTTCAGCCACGTCTTCGACGACCGGGCCGGCGCGGCGAGCTTCGCCTCCGGCTGGCGGATCTGCCTGGACGCACTCGACGGAGTGCTGGAAGGCCGGGCGCCCGACCGCTCGGCACGCCCGTCCGGACGGCTACACGAGTCGTACGTCGAACGGTTCGGGCTGGCCGACGGCGTCGCCGAAGACACCGGCGACGGCTGGCGGGTGCGCTTCGAGCGGCAGCTGACCCGCCCCGCCGAGGCGGTCTGGGCGGCGCTGACCGACGCCGCGCCCGACCGGCCCACCGCGCTCGGCGCGCCGCCGCCGCCGGGCTTCACCACCGACGAGTTCCCAGCCGGTCCGGTCAGCACGTTGGCCGCACCGACCCTGCTGGAGTACACCTGGGAGGTCGCCGGAGCGGCCGCCGGGCGGATCCGCTGGGAGCTGGTCCAGGGCACCGGGCACGGCGCCCGGCTCGTACTGGAACAGACCGGCCCGGCCGATCCGCCGAGCGGCCCGGCCACCGCGTTGGCCGCCTGGCGCCGCCGGATCGAGCCGCTCGCCCGGCAGCTCGCCGAGGAGGCTGACCGACTGACGGGTGACCGAGCGACCGGCTGACGGCTGACCGGGTGTGACCGGCTGACCGGGTGACCGGGTCCGGGCATACCCGGGATCGCGGCCGGAGCGGGACTCGACGGGGCACCGGTTCGATAACGGGACGGACCGGAACGGCGCTCCCGGCTTGACACCAAGCTTGCGAATATGTGCACTTTTGACTCTCCGCTCCAGCCGGCATCGGTGCCCGCTCCGCAGTCGACCGGGCCGGCACCACCGTCCGGGGAGGCACGATGACACGACACGCAGGCACACCCGGCACAGACCTCCGGCTCGACCGGCGCCGGCTACTCGGGCTCGGCCTCGCCGCCGGGGCCACTCCGCTACTGGGCGCCTGCGGCGGCGCGTCGACCACCGGGTCGGACGAGGAAGGGTCGATCACCTTTCTCTCCACCCAGTTCACCCCGGTGGAGGAGCGGCAGCGGTTCGAGCGGATTCTCCGGGAGCGGGTTCCGGGCGGCGCGGTCGCGTACAACACCGTCGAGCCGAACGTCTTCTCCTCGACCATCACCTCGCAGGTCGCCGCCGGGCGGGTCGAGGTCAGCCTCGCCGGCGGGCTGCACGGCGACTTCGCCCCGCACGCCGACAAGTTCGTCAACCTCGACGACCTCGCCGGCAAGCTCGCCGACCGGCAGTTCCCGACCGATCTCGCCCAACTCGGCAAGCTGGCCGGCGGGGCCACCACCTACCTGCCGTGGATGCAGGCGTCGTACGTGCTCGCCGTGCACAAGCGGGCGTTGCAGTGGCTGCCCAGCGGTGCCGACGTGCAGAACCTGACATACGACCAGTTCCTGACATGGGCCGGCAACGCCCGGCGGGCCAACGGCAACAAGCCGGTCCTCGGCCTGCCCTGCGGCCCGAAGGGCCTCTACCACCGGTTCTTCCAGGGCTACCTGCTGCCGAGCTTCACCGGCGGCCAGATGACCACCTTCCGCAGCCCGGAGGCGGTGCTGGCCTGGCAGTACATGGTGGAGCTGTGGGCACAGACCGCGCCGGCCTCGACCAACTACGACAACATGCAGGAGCCGTTGCAGCGCGGCGAGGTCCTGATCGCCTGGGACCACGTCGCCCGGCTGGTCAACGCCCCCGGAGACAAGCCGGACGACTGGGTGATGGCGCCCGCGCCGCGCGGTCCGAAGGGACTCGGCTACATGCTGGTCGTCGCCGGCCTGGCGATCCCGAAGGGCGCACCGGAGCCGGACCGGGCACGCCAGGTGATCGAGGCGCTGACCAGTCCGGAGGTGCAGTTCGAGGTGCTGCGCCGCAACGCCTTCTTCCCGGTGGTCTCCGCCGCGCTCCCGACCGACCTGCCGCCGGCTGTGGCGCTGGAGGCCGAGGCGGTACGCCGGCAGCAGGATGCCGAGGGCGCCGTGCTGGCCCTGCCCCCGGTGGGGTTGGGGGCCAGGGACGGCGAGGTCTCGCAGATCTTCAAGAACTGCTTCAAGGAGATCTGCCTGGACCGTCGGCCGGTGCAGCAGGTCCTGGACCGGCAGGCCCAGCAGCTCAACACGATCCTGGACGAGCTGAAGGCGCCGTGCTGGCGTCCGGACCCGGTCGCGGCGGGGCAGACGTGCCGGGTGCCGTGACCACCGCGCCGGATCCGGCGCCCACCGACCCGACTGCGACACCGGCCCGGCCGCGCCGGCCGCGCCGGCGGACCCGGGTGCCGACGGCGGCGCTGCTGGTCGCCCCCTCGGTGATCTTCCTGGCCGCGCTCTTCCTCTGGCCGATCGTGGTCGGCGCCGGGCAGGCGTTCACCGGCGGCGACGGGCCCACCCTGGCCCACCTGCGCCGGATGCTCGACGACCCCTACTTCTGGGCGGCGACCCGGAACACCGCGCTGCTGATCGTCGTACTGATCCCGTTGCAGTTCGGGTTCGCGCTGGCCATGGCGCTGCTGCTGCGGGAGCGGCCGAGGCTGTCGTCGTGCTACTTCTACGTCTGGTGCGTACCCCTGGCGATCAGCGACCTGGCCGCCGGGCTGGTCTGGCTGTCGATCTTCGCCGACCGGGGCTACCTCAACTCGGTCCTGGCCCACCTGGGGCTCGGCGACGGCTACGCCTGGCTCTCCTATGACAACCAGACCACGATGTTCGTCGCGGTCCTGCTGGCCGAGCTGTGGCGGGCCACCTCGCTGGTACTGGTGATCGTGGTGGCCGGACTCCAGAACATCCCGCGCGACTACGACGAGGCGGCGGCGGTCTTCGGCGCGACCTACTGGCAGCGGCTGCGGCACATCATCCTGCCGCAGCTGCGCCCGAGCCTCCAGGTGGCGCTGATCCTGCGGACCATCCTCGGCCTGCAGACCTTCGCGGTCGCCCAGGCGCTCACCGGCCGCAGCTTCCCGCTGCTGGTCGGCGAGACCTACCAGTGGTACGTGACGTTGCGCAACGAGCGGGTCTCGGCGGCGATCGCCCTGGTGATCCTGCTGATGTCGCTCGGCACCGCGGTGGTCTACCTGCGGGTGCTGCGCGACCCGGCGACCGTCGGAGGCGGCCGGTGAACCGGCGCGGCGCGGCCCGGCGCCGCACCATCGCGATCCAGGCCGCCTGTGTCGCGGTCACCCTCTTCATGGGGTTGCCGATCTACCTGATCGCGCTGGCCGCGCTCGCCAGCCGGGAGTCGCTGAACCGGTTCCCGCTGTCGCTGCTGCCCACCGACGTCTCGACCGAGACGATGCGGGTCTTCCTGGACAGCACCGGAGTGGTCGGCGGGTTCCAGAACTCCGTCGAGGTGGGGCTGCTCAGCCTGGTGCTCTCGCTGGCCCTCGGGGTGCCGGCCGGGTACGCCGTCGCCCGGTACGCCTTCCGGGGCCGGGAGCCGTACCAGCTCTTCCTGCTGCTCACCCGGGCGCTGCCGATCGTGGTGCTCTCGGTGCCGCTGGCCAGGGTCTTCCTGGCTAGCGGGCTCTACGACACCACGTACGCGGTCGCGCTGCTGCACACCGCGCTGGCGCTGCCGACCACCGTACTGATCACGTCGGCGATCTTCGTGGCGGTGCCGGTGGAGCACGAGGAGGCGGCGATGATCTTCGGGGCCACCGCACCGAGCGCGTTCGCCCGGGTGGTACTGCCACAGGCGCTGCCCGGGATCGCCGCCGCCGCCATCTTCACCTTCGTCACCTCCTGGAACGAGGTGCTCGGGGCGGCCGTGCTCACCCTCAACCGGCGTACCCTGCCGGCACAGGTGCTCTCGACGCTGGCCGACTCGCCCCTGGCGTTCCGGTTCGCCGGGGGCTTCGCGCTGGTCGTACCGGCCCTGGTCTTCATCGCGTTCATGCGCCGCTACCTGTTGAACATGTGGGGAACCACGATCCGCTAGAGGGGACGGACGTTGGCCGAGATCGTGCTGCGGAACCTGGTGAAGACCTATCCGGGGACCCGTACCCCCGCCACCGACGACATCAGCCTGGAAGTACGCGACGGCGAGTTCCTGGTACTCGTCGGGCCGAGCGGCTGCGGCAAGACGACCCTGCTCCGGATGATCGCCGGGCTGGAGTCCCCGGACTCCGGCGGCGTGCACATCGACGGCCGGGACGTGACCGACCTGCCGCCCCGGCAACGCGGACTGTCGATGGTCTTCCAGTCGTACGCCATCTGGCCGCACATGCGGGTCCGCCAGAACATCGCGTTCGGGCTGACGATGCGCAGGACGCCAAAGGCGGAGATCGACCGGCGGGTCGGCGAGGCGGCCGAACTGCTGCACCTTTCCGAATACCTGGACCGCTATCCCGCACAGCTCTCCGGCGGGCAGCGGCAGCGGGTCGCGGTGGCCCGGGCGATCGTGACCGACGCCGACGTGCTGCTGATGGACGAACCGCTGTCCAATCTGGACGCTCTGCTCCGGATGGAGTTCCGCACCGAGCTGAAGCGGATCGTCGGCAGGCTCGGCACCACCACGGTCTACGTCACGCACGACCAGGCCGAGGCGCTCTCCCTGGGTGACCGGGTCGCGGTGCTGCGCGAGGGCCGGGTCGCGCAGGTCGGCCCGCCGCTGGAGGTGTACGACAGCCCGGCCGACGAGTTCGTCGGCGGATTCCTCGGCGCGCCGCCGATGAACTTCCTCCCCGCCCGGGTCGACCGGGCCGACGGCCGGCCACGGCTGCGGATCGGCGACCAGTCCACGGCGGCCCCGGCGCTGCTCGGCGACTACCCGGGCGACGAGGTGACGGTGGGCGTCCGGGCCGAGAACATCGAGGTCTTCGACGCCGACGGGCCGGACCGGCTGGCGGCCCGGGTGGAGGTGGTCGAGCCGACCGGCGCGGCCATCCTGCTCACCGTCGAACTCGCCGGCCGGCAGCTCAAGGTGCTGGCGCCGCCGACGTTCCGGATCGGCCCCGGCAGCCCGGTCTGGCTCGCCGTCGACCCGGACCGGGTGCGCTGCTACGACCCCGCGGACTCGACCGCGCTCGCGGCGCCGGGCTGAACCGGCAACCGACCCGCCATACCGGTCGCCGGGCCGTCCGGGTACGGTGAGCAGCAGCGGCACTCCCCGACGCACCGCCGTCACCGCCGCGATTGCGTACCCGGCCACGCGCCTGGGTACGGTGTGCACGTGCTGGAATCGGGAGTCCTGCTCGGCGGGCGCTACCGCTTGGACGAGCGCGTCGCCACCGGCGGGATGGGCGATGTGTGGCGTGCCACCGACGTGGTGCTCGGCCGTCGGGTCGCGGTCAAGGTGCTGCTTCCCTCGCTGCTGACCGACCCCGATTTCATCGCGCGGTTCCGGGCCGAGGCGCGGATGCTGGCCACCCTGCACCATCCGGGGATCGTGCAGGTCTTCGACTACGGCGAGGACGAACTCCCTTCCGGACGGACCGACTTCCTGGTCATGGAGTACGTCGACGGCGAGCCGCTGTCCGCCCGGATCCGGGAGACCGGACGACTGAGCGTGGTCGACGCGATGCGCGTGGTGGCCCAGGTCGCCCAGGCGCTGCACGCCGCCCACCGGGGTGGGATCGTGCACCGCGACGTGAAGCCGAGCAACCTGCTGGTGCAGGCGGACGGCAACGTCCGGCTGCTCGACTTCGGGGTGGCCCGGTCGGTGAACATCACCAGCATCACCAGTTCGAACGCGGTGCCCGGGACGGCGCTCTACATGGCGCCGGAGCAGGCCGCCGGCAAGCCCGTCTCGGCCGCCACCGACATCTACGCGCTGGGTGCGGTGGCGTACCAGTGCGTGGCCGGGCAGCCGCCGTTCACCGGGGAAAACCCGTTGCAGGTCGCGGTGAAGCACCTGCACGAGGATCCGGAGCCACTGCCCGCCGACGTACCCGGTCCGGTGGCCGAACTGATCGGCCGGGCCCTGGCGAAGGACCCGGCCGACCGGTACCCGGACGCGGCGGCGCTGGCGGCGGCGGCCCGGGCCGCCGCGAACCACCCGGAGGTGCTGGCCGCGGAGGCGGCGGGCGGAGTCGAGCAAAGTGGCATCGCCCCGGCCGAGCCGACCGCGGTCACCGGTCTCGGCGTCCTCGCGGGCGCGGCGGGCAGCACCGGGGGCACCGGGACGGGCGAGCCGAGCACCCTGACCGACAATCCGGTGGTCGGCCCGGGTGGCCGGGACCGGGAACCCGGTCTCGGCGTCCTCACCCTCGCCGGGGTCGCCGCCGTGGTCGGGCTGGGCGCGGCAGCGGTCACCGCGCTGATCGCCTTCAATCTGGCCGACGACGCACCCGCGAAGAACACACCGCCGTCCCCGACACCGAGCAGCACCGCCACGGTCGAGGCCGACATTCCGGATCTGCCGGCGGCGACGGCGCCGAGCGGACACGACTCCCCGCGGCCACGGGACAACACCCGGCCTCGGCCGTCCACCTCGGCCACGCCGAGCCCGACCCCGGAGGCCGAGCCGACCGCCGAACCGACCCGCTCGGCGCCGCCCACCGATCCGCCGCCGAGCAATCCACCGACCGGTCCGGCGGAGCCGCCGGGCAGCGGCGGGCCGATCGAGCCGGACAACGGCTGAACCCGGTAAATACGTCTCTTTGTCCCCCGTTTCCGGGGTGATCACCGTTAAATCCCCCTAGGGTGTGCACCGTCGTCAAAGTACGGTGGGAGCCCGCATGAGCAGGGAAAAGCTGGTTGTCGTCGGTCAGGGGTACGTCGGTCTGCCCCTTGCGGTGGCCGCGGTGGAGTCCGGACTGGATGTCGTCGGGCTGGACCTCGACACCGACCGGATCAAGCGACTCGGCAGCGGGGAGTCGTTTGTCGAGGACATCTCGGATCAGCGACTCCGTGCGGCGCTGGCCACCGGCCGCTACCTGCCGACCAGTGACTACGCCGACGCCCGGGACTTCGACGTCTGCGTGATCAGCGTGCCGACCCCGCTGCGGGACGGCGTACCGGATCTCAGCTTCGTGGAGCAGGCCGGCTCGGCACTCGCGCCGTACGTCCGGCCCGGCTGTACGGTCATCCTGGAGTCGACCACCTATCCCGGTACGACCGAGGAGCTGCTCCGGCCGCTGCTGGAGGAGGGGAGCGGGCTGCGCAGCCCGGACGACTTCCACCTCGGTTACAGCCCGGAGCGGATCGACCCGGGCAACCCGGACTGGAGGCTGGAGAACACCCCGAAGGTGGTCTCCGGAGTGGGGCCGGTGGCGCTGGACCGGGTCGATGCGTTCTACCGCCGGATCGTGCGGCAGACCGTACCGGTCGACTCGACCAGGGTCGCCGAGCTCACCAAGCTGATCGAGAACACCTTCCGCCAGGTCAACATCGCGCTCGTCAACGAGTTGGCCACCTTCAGCCATCAGCTCGGCATCGACATCTGGCAGGCCATCGACGCCGCAGCGACCAAGCCGTTCGGGTTCATGCCCTTCCGGCCGGGTCCCGGAATCGGCGGCCACTGCCTGCCGATCGACCCCTGCTACCTCTCCTGGCAGGTGAAACGCCGACTCGGCCGGCAGTTCCGGTTCATCGAGCTGGCCAGCGACGTCAACCACGCCATGCCGGAGTACGTGGCACAGCGGGTGATGGCCGGGCTGAGCAGCCGGGGCCGGCCGCTGCGGGGTGCCCGGCTGCTGATGATCGGCCTGGCATACAAGAAGAACACCGGCGACCTGCGTGACTCCCCCGCGATCGCCCTGGCCAACCGGCTGCACGCGCTCGGGGCCCGGATCAGGGCGGTCGAGCCGTACGCCGACCCCCGGCAGGTACCGGTCGAGCTGGCGATGGTCGAGCTGACCGAGGACGAGGTCAGGGACGCCGACGCGGTGGTGGTGGTCACCGACCACGACGGACTCGACTACGACATGGTGATCAGGACCGCCCGGTACGTCTTCGACAGCCGCGACCGCTGCCGCGGCCCGGTGGTGGAGCGCCTGTAGGCCCCCCGGCTCGGCCCGCATCCACAGGCAGGTCGGTAGCCCGCCCACCGCGTGGCGGGGCCGAGGGCGAGCAGGTGCCCCAGCAGCCGGTGTCGGAGCCGGGTGGTCGTCCGGGCGGTGCCGGCTCGTGGTCGGTGTGGGGGGTGGCAGGTGACCCGCCGCTGCCCGGTCAGCGGGCGCGGGTGAGGGCGGAGACGGGCTCGGCAGGCTCGGTCGGCCAGCAGCCTCTGGCCATCGCGAGCCGGTGATAGAGGTCCCGGGTGGCGGCGACCAGGCGGGGCGTGCCGAACGCCTCCCTGGTCTCGGCCAGCGCGGTCCGGCCCATCCGATGCCGCAGCCCGTCGTCCGCCAGCAACCGCAGCACCGCTCGGGTCAACCCGTCGACATCCCGGCGATCGCAGAGCAGCCCGGTCCGGCCGTGCCGGACCACCTCGGCGGTGCCGCCGACGTCGGTGGCCACCACCGGCCGACCGGCATGTCCGGCTTCGATCAGGGTCAGCGGTGTCCCCTCGTGGTCCGAGGTCTGCAACACCAGGTCGGCGGCGGCGTAGACGGTCTCCAGGTCCGACCGCCACGGCAGGAACGTCATCTCGATCCGCTGGGCGGCGGCCATCCTGACCAGCTCGGCCAACCGGGCACCCTCGCCGCAGACGACGAACCGGACATCGGCCCGGCTGTGCCGGACCGCCCGGGCCACCGCGAGAAACCGGTCCGGCCGTTTGGGCGCATCGAGCGGGCCGAGGTATGCCACCACCGGCCCGGTCGCCGGCAGCCCGAGGGTACGCCGCGCGTCGTCCGGCCCGGGCAGCGGAGACAGGCTCACCCCGGGCGGCATCACGATGTACTGGTCGGGGCGGCCGATCGAGGCGGCCAGAAGTTCGTCGCGCACCCGGGCACCGACCGCGACCAGGGCGTGGCTGGTCCGGGCCAGGATCCACTCGGCACCCGCGACCAGCTGGCCGGTGACGGGCGGCGCCCCGGACACCGGATGGGTGTGGAAGGTGTGCACCCGGATCGGCACCCGGCAGGTGACCGCCGCGACCCTGCCCAGCACCCCGGCCCGCAGGTCGTGGGTGTGCACCAGGTCCGGCCGGAACTGGCGAACCTCCGCGATCAACGCGGCCAGTGCCCGAACGTTGTCGAGCGGACGTACCGGAGGCCGCAGCGCGGGCAGCACCCGCACCGGTACGTCGGCGGCCCGCAACCGACGGTAGTCGCCGGCGCCCGGCTCCACCGGGCCCGCGTAGAGCCGCTGCTCGAAGCGGTCCGGATCCAGCCCGCGCATCAACGCGCCGACCTGCGGCGCGGCCTCGCCCACAGCCATTCGGGAGATGATCCGCAGCACCCGAAGCGGTCGCATGACCAGACCTTTCGCGCATCGTGGCCAGGCCGATCCGGTGATCGGTCGAGCCGAAACCAACCTATTATCCCGTTATACGCCTATCTGTAGAGATAGGCCGATTATCGGGAAAATTTAGAGAGGGGCGATACCCGAACGCACCGGGCGGTCGGACCCCGATGGACCTTCCAGATTGTCCGACCTGGTCGGTGCCGCTCCGGACCGCGCCGAGCGCTCCCGTCGCCGCGCCCGGTGGCTCGGAGCCGCCCTCCCGCGGCGGCACCTCCCGGCCGGGGCCACGGTCCGGTGACCCGGCGCCGCGTCGGTGCTGGCGTTTGCATGTGTTCGGGCGATGGGTATCAGGTCGACAACAACTCCCGGCGGGCCGGTGGCCGGCGAGGATCGACCCGCCGGCCACCGCGCCGGGTCGATCCGCATTCCACCCCCGAGGAGGCTCTCATGCGTTACGGATCGATAGGCGGCGTCATCGTCCTGCTGTGGCTGATCATCGGCGCGATCGCAGCCGGCCAGCGCGGATACTTCGACCGGGACAACGACAACTGCGCGGAGGCCGGCACCACCGTCGTGACGGTGATCGCCGGGCCGCTCAACTACGTCGGGCTGAACCCCGAGATCGAGTGTGACGTGCCCGAGCCCTCGCAGTGAGTTAGGCGGTCCGGACGGACCGGCGTCCCCTCGGCCACGCCCCGCGACTCGGCGCGAGATCCGGTTCGTCCGGTGGCGATCTCCGGAGACCTCGTGTCTGCTTCCGTGGTCCGCCTTCGTCCCGACGCGGGCGACGGCGGGGGACACCCGAGCTGATTCGTATATCCTGATTTAACAATATTGATGTCAATCATTGACATGTCGGCCCTGACATTTGTCATAGGTACCCGTGTATGACACACCTTGGGGGATGACTTAGCACACTAGTAACACCTCGGACCCGACCAGGAGACTCGAATGCGTCGATGAAGCACGGTCGCCCAGGGACCACCCGAGGAGCCGCGACGATGGACGCAAGATACGACGCCTACTGTGCGGTCGATCCGCTGTTCTACGACTCTCTCAGCACCACCTCCGTGACCACCTCCGCCGGGTTCGCGGCCGCCGACCGGCCGGTGCCGGCCGGCTGGCAGCGTGAGCCGAGCGACGACTGGCTGGTCTACGGTCCCCGGGACGGCAAGCTCCCCCAGCAGGGCTGGAAGATCCACGTGTCGGCCTGTCTGGACAACGCCGACCGGATCCTGGACAGCGTTTTCGACTACTGCGTCCCCCGGGGACTGTCCTTCAAGTTCCTCCGGGGCCCACGAATGCTGCTGATGCGCAACTCGAAGTACGCCCGGCGCGGCTCCAGCGGCAAGTTCGTCACCATCTACCCCCGGGACGAGGCCGAACTCGAACTCGCCTGCAAGGAACTCGCCGAACGGCTGGACGGCGAAGCCGGGCCGTACGTCCTCAGTGACCTGCGCTACGGTGACGGCCCGGTCTACGTCCGGTACGGCGGCTTCGCCGCCCGGTACTGCGTCGGCCCCGACGGCCAGGTGGTACCCGCCGTCGAGGACGGCACCGGCACCCTGGTACCGGACCGGCGCGACCCGGTCTTCCACGTACCGGACTGGGTGACCCTGCCCGAGTTCCTCGGCCCGCACCTCGCCGCCCGCAACGCGACCACCACCACGGACCTGCCGTACCGGATCGAACAAGTGATCCACTTTTCCAACGGCGGCGGCCTGTACGTCGGCCGGGACACCCGCACCGACCGCAGAGTGGTGCTGAAGGAGGCCCGCCCGCACGCCGGGTTGGACGCCACTGGAACGGACGCGATCACCAGGTTGCACCGCGAGGCCGAGATGCTGCGCCGGCTGGCCGACGTGCCGGGCATCGCCCGGGTACACGACGAGTTCGTCCTCGGCGACCACCACTTCCTCGCCCTGGAGTTCGTCGAGGGCCGGGCGCTGAACAAGCTGGTGGTGCAGCGGTACCCCCTGGTCGACGCCGACGCGACCCCGGCCGAGCTGGCCGACTACACCGACTGGGCGCTGCGGATCCACCGGCAGGTGCAGCGGACCGTCGAGGCGATCGCCGCGCACGGGATCGTCTACGGTGACCTGCACCTGTTCAACATCATGGTCGGAGCGGACGACCGGGTCACCCTGGTCGACTTCGAGGTCGCGGCCCCGATCGCCGAGGCGAGCCGACCCGCGCTGCGCAACCAGGCATTCGCCGCGCCGCGCGACCGGACCGGGTTCGCCGTGGACCGCTACGCCCTGGCCTGCCTGCGGCTCGCCCTGTTCCTGCCGCTGACCCAGATGGTCCGACTGGCCCCGAGCAAGGCCGCGCACCTCGCCGACGTGGTCGCCGCGCACTTCCCCGTGCCGCGCGACTTCCTGGACGCGGCCGTCGACGAGATCGTCGACGGCACCGCCCACCGCCGGGACGCCATCCGCACCGGCGACGCCCGCCGCACCCATCCGGTACCCGGCATCGACGACTTCGACGCCGACCGGTCGGCCTGGCCGAGGCTGCGCGACCGGATCGCCGGCGCGATCCTGGCCAGTGCGACCCCGGACCGCGACGACCGGCTCTTCCCCGGCGACATCGACCAGTTCCGCACCGGCGGCCTCAACCTCGGGTACGGCGCGGCCGGCGTCCTGCACGCGCTGCACGCGACCGGCGCCGGTCGGTACCCCGAACACGAGGACTGGCTGGTGAAGCGGGCCCTGCACCCCGGCTCCGGCACCCGGTGCGGCTTCTACGACGGGTTGCACGGGGTGGCATACGCCCTGGAGCACCTCGGCCGGCGACAGGACGCGCTCGACGTACTCGACATCTGCCTCGGAGAGCCCTGGGAAGAACTCGGCGAGGACCTGGTGAGTGGGCTCTCCGGCATAGCGCTCAACCTCGCCGAGATGGCCGGCCGGACCGGCGAACCGACGTTACGGCAGGCTGCCTGGCGCGCCGCCGAACTGGTCGCCGACCGGTCAGCCGACGGCGCCGGTGCGCCGGGCGGAGGCGACACGGCCGGCAGCACCGGCGCCGGAGCACAGATCAGCGGCGGGCAGTACCCGTATGCGGGACTTGGCCGGGGACGTACCGGACCGGCGCTGATGTTCCTCCGGCTGTACGAACTGAGCGGCGACGCCGAACTGCTCGACCGGGCCGGCGACGCGCTCCGGCACGACCTGCGCCGGTGCGTGGTACGTCCGGACGGCGCGCTGGAGGTCAACGAGGGCTGGCGGACCATGCCGTACCTGGCAGACGGCAGCGTCGGCATCGGACTGGTACTCGACCAGTACCTCCGGCACCGGCCCGACCCGGAACTCGCCGAGTCCGCGGCCGCGGTGCGCCGAGCCGCCCGGGCCCCGTTCTACGCCCAGTCCGGGCTCTTCGCCGGGCGGGCCGGCATCATCGCCTACCTGGCGGCGCGGGCGGCCGACGGACACCCTCCGGCCCGCGAACTCCCCAACGGCGCGGACGCCCGGCCATCGGAGGACGACCGGGCCGAACTCGACCGCCAGGTACGACGGCTGGCCTGGCACGCGCTGCCGTACCGCGACTTCCTCGCCTTCCCGGGTGAGCAACTGCTGCGGCTGTCGATGGATCTGGCCACCGGAAGCGCGGGCGTACTGCTCGCCACCGGGATGGCCCGGCACGACGAGCCGGTGACGCTGCCCTTCCTCACGCCGCTGACCGGCGGCGACCAGACTCCCCCGCTACCCGCGGGGGCACATCGGACCGACTTCTAGGAGGAGGTGAACACACATGGCGCTTCTGGACCTTCAGGGGATGGAGCTGGCCGACCGCACCGGTGGTGGTGACGGCGGCGGGAGCCGGGCGAGCCTGCTGCTCTGCGGCGACAGCTCGCTGTCCGTGACGACCTGCAACTGATCAGGTCAGCATCGGGGCCCTGGGTGGGCAGACGTCCCCACCCAGGGCAACCCGTGTCGACAGGAGGGTGGGACGGGTGATCGCCGACGGGAACCGGTTGCTCCGGCAGGCGGTCACGTACGGCGGCGGCTGGACCGTCACCCTCGGCGCCGCCGCGCTGCTTGGCGCGGCGGCCGAACTGCTGCTACCGGCCGCTCTCGGGCTGGCCGTGGACGCCGCGCTCGGCCAGGCGGACCGGTGGTGGCCGCTCGCCGCCTGCGGCCTGGTCGTGCTGATCGTCGCCACCGACACGCTGAGCAACCTGGCCGGCGGCGCCGGCACCGCCCGGACGACCGCGCGGCTCCGGCAGCGGCTGCTGGGGCACCTGCTCGCCCTCGACCCGCGCCGCGCGACCCGCTATCCGGTGGGTGACCTGGTCGGCCGGCTGGTCGGGCAGGCGGCCGACGCGGGGCAGGCCGGTAGCGCGGTGGTATTCGGAGTGACCGCCGCGCTGCCCCCGCTGGGCAGCGTGATCGCGCTGCTGCTGCTCGACTGGCGCCTCGCCGTCACCTTCGGTGCGGGGCTGCTGCTGCTCGCCGTCGGCCTGCGTGCCTTCGTCACCGACGCCTCGGCCGCCGCCGCCGGCTATCTCGGGGTACAGGGCCGGATCGCCGGGCGGCTCGCCGAGGCGCTGCACGGTGCCCGCACCATCGCCGCCGCCGGCAGCGTCCAGGTCGAGATCGACCGGGTACTGGCGCCGCTGCCACTGCTGCGCGCGCACGGTAACCGGACCTGGACCACGCTGGCCCGGGCCTCGGGCCGGACCGCCGGGGTGGCCCCGCTGCTGCAACTGGCGATCGTCGCGGTCGGCGGCTGGTCGGTGGCCGACGGTCGGCTCACGCCGGGCCAACTCTTCGCCGCGGTACAGTACGCGGCGCTCGGCGCCGGGCTCGGCAGCATCGTCGCCACGCTGAACCGGCTGGTCCGGACCCGGGCCGGCGCGCAGCGGATCGCCGCCGTGCTGGCCGAGCCGCCCCGGTCGTACGGTACGGCGCCGCTGCCCGCCGGCACCGGTCAGCTCGTCCTCTCCGGCGTGACGGTGTACGGCGACGACGGCAGCCGGGTGCTGGCCGGGATCGACCTGCGGGTGCCGCCGGGTGCCACGGTCGCCGTCGTCGGCCCGTCCGGCGCGGGCAAGTCGACCCTGGCCGCGGTCGCTGGCCGGCTCCGGGATCCCGATGCCGGCGAGGTGCTGCTGGACGGGGTACCACTGTGTCGACTGAGCCGGCCCGCCCTTCGGCAGGCGGTCGGGTACGGCTTCGAACGGCCGGTGCTGATCGGCGACACGATCGCCGAGGCGGTCACGCTCGGCTCCGCGGTCGACTCCGGCGGTCAACCCGGCCTCGGGCGCGCCGGCTCCGGACAGGTGACCGCCGCCCAGCGGATCGAGGACGGGCGGGCAGCGGCTGACGGGCCGTCCGACGTGGGTCGGGTCGTCGCGGTTGCCCGGGCAGCGGCGATCGACGAGTTCGTCGAGCGGTTACCGGACGGCTACCGCAGCCGGCTCGACGCGACCCCGATGTCCGGCGGTGAGGCGCAGCGGCTGGGTCTGGCCCGGGCGCTGCACGCGGACCGGCTGCTGGTCCTGGACGACGCGACGTCCAGCCTGGACACCGCGACCGAGCACCGGATCGCTGCGGCGGTCGCCGCGCACCGGGACCGGCGTACCCGGTTGGTGGTGACCCACCGGGTGGCCACCGCGGCCGCTGCCGACCTGGTCGCCTGGCTCGACGGCGGCCGGTTGCGTGGTGTCGGCGCGCACCGGGAGCTGTGGAGGGATCCGGCCTACCGAGCCGTCTTCGCCGCGTCGTCACTGCCCGACCCGGCGCCAGCGAAGCCAGCCGAGCCAGCCCGGCCGACCGGGCCCGCAGGCGCGATCGCGCCGACCGGGCCCGCAGACGCAATCGCGCCGACCGGGCCGGCGGGGCCTGCGGGGCCTGCGGTCGAGGTGGTCCGGTGAGTGGCGTGGTCCGGTTCACCGCCGCCGCGCTGCGCCGCCGAGCCCGCCCCCTTGGCCGGCTCGCCGGTTGGTCGGCGGCCGAGGCGCTGCCGGCCCTGCTCGCCGGCAACCTGACCGCCCGGGCCGTGGACGACGGATTCCTCGCCGGTCGGCCGGGCACCGGGTTGGCCTGGCTCGGCGTACTGGCCGTCGCCGTCGCGATCGGTGCGGTCGGCACCAACCGGGCGTACGCCTGTCTCGGCGATGTCGTCGAGCCGTTCCGCGACGAGCTGGCCGAACGGGTCGTCACCGGGGCGCTGCATCGGTCGACCGCCGCCGGAGCCCGGCCGGAGACCGCCGCCGTGGCCCGGCTGACCCACCAGGTGGAGATCGTCCGGGACACCTTCGCCGGCCTGGTGATGGTGGTCCGGGGCTTCCTGTTCACCGCCGTGGCGGCCCTGCTCGGGCTCTTCTCGCTGACCCCGGTGGTGGCCGGGGTGGTCGCGGTGCCGCTGATCGCCGGGCTGGCACTGTTCGCCGCCACGCTGCCGGCGATGGTCGTCCGGCAGCGCGACTACGTCCATGCCGACGAGCGGCTCGGCGAGGTGGCCGGCGCCGCCTTCACCGGACACCGGGACGTGGTGGCCTGCGGGGCGCAGGAGATCGTCGCCGACCGGGTGGGCCGGCAGGTGCACCGGCAGGCCGGTGCGGAGTACGCGCTGGCCCGGATGGCGGCACTGCGCAGCCTCAGCCTGGCGGTCGGCGGCTGGCTGCCGCTGGCGGTCCTGCTGCTGGCCGCTCCGTGGCTGGTTCGGCACGGGCTCACCGCCGGTGCGGTGCTCGGCGCCCTGGTGTATGTCGCCACCGGTCTTCAGCCGGCGCTGCACGCGCTGGTGCAGGGCGTGGCCGGCGGCGGACTCCGGTTCGCGGTGACGCTGGACCGGATCCTCGACGCCACCACACCGCCCCCGACCGACACCGCCGCCAGCCAGCTCCGGACCGTGACCGAGGCCGCCGCGGAGGTCGACTCGCCCCGCGCCGGGGCCGCGCCGGTCTGGGCCGAGCTGCGCGGTGTCACCTTCCGGTACGGCCCTCGGGCGCGCCCGGTCCTCGACGGCTTCGACCTCACCCTCGGCGAGGGGGCGTACCTGGCGGTGGTCGGGCCGAGCGGGGCCGGCAAGTCCACCCTGGCCGGGGTGCTCGCCGGGCTGCTCCGGCCGCAGGCCGGGACGGTGCTGCTCGGTGGGACACCGGTCGGTGCTGCCGAGCCGGCGGTGCTGGCCCGGCACCGGGTGCTGATCCCACAGGAGGCGTACGTCTTCGCCGGGACCCTGCTGGACAACCTGCGCTACCTGCGGCCCGACGCGCCGGGCAGCGAGGTCGACGCGGCGGTGCACCGGCTGGGCCTGCTGCCGCTGGTACGTCGCCTCGGCGGGCTGACCGCGACGGTGGACCCGACGGCGCTCTCCGCCGGTGAGCGGCAACTCGTCGCCGCCGTGCGCGCCTTCCTCTCCGCCGCCCCGCTGGCGATCCTGGACGAGGCGACCTGTCACCTGGACCCGGTGGCCGAGGCGACCGTCGAGGAGGCCTTCGGCGCCCGCCCCGGTGCGTTGGTCGTCATCGCCCACCGGATCAGTTCGGCCCTGCGGGCCCGAGAGGTCCTGATCCTCGACGGCGGCCGCCCGCTGCACGGGCGGCACCAGGACCTGCTGGCCGGTTCGGCGACCTATCGGGAGCTGGTCGGGCACTGGCACGCCGATCCGGTTCGGGCCGGGGTCGCCGATGGCTAGTCGGAGCGACAGGGGGATAGAGTTGCTTCGATGGAAGTCACGCACGTCCTCGGCCTCAGCGCGCTGTCGCACGACGCGTCGGCATGCGTCGTCCGGGGTGACGAGATCCTCTTCGCCGGTCACGCCGAGCGGTACTCACGCCGGAAAAACGACCCCGAACTCACCCCCGGGCTGCTCGCCGAGGCGCTCTCCTGGGGACCTCCGGACCTGATCGCCTGGTACGAGCACCCACTGCGGAAGAAGCTGCGGCACGTACGGGCCGGCCAGTACCGGCACGCCGTGGCCGTCGACGACCTGCCCCGGCGTTACCTCGCCCGGCTCGGCCTACCGGAACTGCGCGGGGTGCCGATCCGGTACGTCGGGCACCACCACTCGCACGCCGCCGCCGGGCACTTCACCAGCGGTGAGCGGCACACCGCGGTACTCACCGCGGATGCGATCGGCGAGTTCGAGACGCTGACCCTCGGCGAGTTCTCCGACGGCGTCTACCGGGTCTTCGCCCGTTGCCGCTACCCGCACAGCCTCGGGCTGCTCTACAGCGCCTTCACCCGGCGCTGCGGGTTCACCCCGAACGAGGAGGAGTTCATCGTGATGGGGCTGGCCGCACTCGGCCGGCCCCGATACGTCACGCAGATCAAGACCGACCTGATCGAACTCACCCCACCCACCTTCCGGCTCCGCCGCAACGTGCATCGGGGCATCGGCGACTGGCAGCCCCGGGCCGACCCGGCGGACCTGGCGGCGAGCGTCCAGGCGGTGACCGAGGAGGTGCTGCTCGGCGCGGCACGCTGGCTGCGTAGCCGAGTCGACGCGGCGACGCTGACCGTGATGGGCGGGCTGGGGCTCAACTGCGTCGCCAACGAACTGCTCGCCCGGCGCAGCGGTTTCGATCGGCTGACGCTGCTGCCGAACCCGGGGGACGCCGGTTCCAGCCTCGGTGCGGCGGCGGCGGTCCTCGGCCGCCAGCTCAACTGGACCGGACCGTACCTGGGCACCCGGATCGAGGGCGAGTACCCGGTCGCGGCGCTGGCCGAGGCGCTGGCCACCGGGACGGTGGTCGGGGTGGCGCGCGGTCGCGCCGAGTTCGGTCCCCGGGCGCTGGGCAACCGCTCCCTGCTGGCCGATCCGCGCGGCCCGGACTGCCGGGACCGGGTCAACCGGGTGAAGGGGCGGGAGCCGTTCCGCCCGTTCGCCCCGGTGGTCCGGCAGGAGCACGCCGGGAGGTACTTCGACATGCCGGTCAGCGCGTCGCCGTACATGCAGTTCACCGCCAGGTGTCGAGATCCGCGGGCGTTTCCCGGGATCGTGCACGTCGACGGGACCTCCCGGGTGCAGACCGTGACCCGCGACCAGCATCCGGGCCTCTACGACCTGCTCGGCGAGTACGAACGGCGGACCGGCTGCCCGATCCTGCTCAACACCAGTCTGAACCTGAAGGGTGAACCGCTGGTCAACGACCGGGCGGACGCCCGCCGGTTCAGCAGCCGGACGGGCGTTCCCGTGCTGTGAGCCGGTCCGCCCGATCAACTCGTCGTCGCCTCGGTGGTCCGCCGATGGATCGCCGAGCGCCCCGGCAGCGGTAGTCGGGCATGCCGCGATCCGTTCGGGGTATGCGGACCGCGGCGACGTTCTCTGTCCCAGCGGGTGCCGGTGAGCCGTGACCGGGTTCCCGGCGCCTGGCCTGGGGAGACGGGGAGGCTGACGTCATGCGTATTCCGCCCGGTATGGCTAACGATCTCCGTTCCAGTATCGTGGCGACCCCGCCGGCCGATCCCACGGACGCCGAGCTGGTCGACGGACGGTTCATGCTGCGCCCGGCGAGTTGCACCGATCTGCCGGCGATGTCCCGAGCACACATTGAGTTGCTTCCGATCGGGCTGTTCCCGTCGTTCGGCGCCCGGTTTGTCCGCCGCTGGCAGCGCACCCTCCTGCGTTCGACGCACGGTGTGGGGATCGTCGCCGTGGACACCACCACCCCGCCGGGGGAGTTCGTCGGCTTCGTGTTGGGCGTCAGCGACCAGAACGCCCACATCGCGGAGTTGACGAAGAAGCGAGGGGTTCTGGCCTCGCTCGCCCTCGCCGGGTGCGTGGCGCTCATCGTCCGGCCCCGGGTCGCCGTGCGCGCCGTGCGATCGCGGGTGCGGCCGTGGGCCCGGCGGCTGCTCCGCCTCGGCGCGGCCACCGCGACATCAGGGCGATCGGCGTCGGTCGCGGCTCCGAACGTGGCGGTCATGACCGCGCTGGCTGTCCGGCCGCGGTGGCGCAGGAGCGGCATCGGGGTGATGCTGGTCCGCCGTTTCGTCGAGCAGGCACGGACTGCCGGCGCGATACGCGTCGAGGCGCAGACCTCGACCGGATCTGTCGGTGCGACCGGGTTCTACGAGCGGCTGGGGTGGACGGCGGGCGCGCAACGGTCGACGCCGGATGGCGAGAGTGTGCGAACGTACCACCACCACCTCGCGGGACCCATGGAGAGTCCAGACCCGACATGACGGGGCCAGCGGAGCGGCGTCCCGGCCGCGGAACGCGGTGTCGGGCGGGACCTCGCCGGTCCCGCCCGACACCGCGCTCCGGCCGCCGGAGGCGGACCCGCGTGGTTCAGATCCAGCCCTTCTCCCGGGCGATCCGGATCGCCTCGATCCGGGTACGCGCGCCGGTCTTGCCGGCTATCCGGGAAAGATGGTTTCGTACGGTGCCGGCCGACAGGGAGAGCTTGCTGGCGATCTCCACCACGGGCCACCCCTCGGCGGCGATCTCCAGCACCTCCACCTCCCGCTGGGTGAGCGGGTTGTCCCGGCGAAGTGCCGCGACCACCAGATCCGAGTCCACCACCGAGCCCCCGCAGGCGAGCCGGCGGACCGCCTCGACCACCCGCTCCGGGGCGACGTCACTGCCGAGGAACCCGAGACGCTGGCACTGGGCCCGCAACGCGTCCCCGAGCACCCTGGGCCGACGCGGGTCCACCAGTACCAGTACCGGTGGTGGTTCGGACGGCGCGACGGCGCCGGAGAGCGCCCCCGCCCCGAAGAGCTTGACGTCCGCGATGGCCACGTCGGGACGCTGGATTCGCAACGCCGTGCCGATGTCCTCGGCTCGGTCGACCTCCGCGACGACCTCGATGTCGTCCTGAGTGGTCAGTACGAAGGCCAGGGCGCCGCGGATGAGAGCGCCGTTCAGCGCGAGCAGCGTTCGGATCACGTTCCCCCCTGCTACTTGTCATCGCTAGATCACCCCGCGTGAACATTCAAACACGACTACGCCGAGTACGCCCGTTGGAGCGACCCGGACCGCCGAGGTCAGATCCAACCCGCCCGCTGGGCCTGCCGGACCGCCTCCAACCGGTTTCGCGTTCCGGTCTTACGCAGGATCACCGAAAGGTGGTTACGCACCGTGCCGTGCGCGAGGTAGAGCTGACGGGCGATCTCCTTCAGCGGCAGCCCCTCGGCGGCCATCCGCAGCACCTCCAGCTCACGGTTGGTCAACGGGCTCTCCGGCGGGCTCAGGGCCGCGACGGCGACGACCGGGTCGAACACCCGCTCGCCGAACGCCACCGCCCGGACCAGCCGGGTCAGCTCCGCCGGTGGCAGGTTCTTGTCCACGAACCCCCGGGCACCGGCCCGGATCGCCCGCTGCAGCGCCTCCGGGGTCAACTGGGTGCTCAACGCCAGCACCGCGCTGTCCGGCGCATCCACGCTCAGCTGCGCCACCACGTCGAGCATGTCGGCGCCCGGCAGTTCCATGTCGACCACGACCACGTCCGGGCGCCGCCGACGGGCGACCGTCACCAGTCCGCCCGGCTCGTGCAGGGCCGCCACCACCTCCAGGTCGTCCTCACTCGACAACACCGCTTGCAACGCCCCCCGCAACAAACCCATCTCCTCCACGATCACAATGCGGATCACGAGGTCACTCCGATCTCGGTACACAAACTCAGCGACAACGCGGCATCCGAGCGGGTCCTACCCGGGCGGAGCCGATCACGAGCACGATTGGGTACGGCGCCGTCGGTCGGGCCCGCCAGTTCGAACGGGTACGGCGGTGCCGGATGCACCGACGGTGGCTGCCGCCAGCCGCCTCAGGATCGGAGGCGGCCAGGGCGGGAATGGGAGAGCGACCGGAATACGGCCGCCGGAGCGATCAGCCAGGCAGCGCCGGTACGCCCGGCGACCGACCGGTGGGACGGGCGTCGCCGTAGGCGAGCACCGAGAGAGATCGCGCGGACGGCTGCCAGCCGACGGTGGCCGGCAACGCGGCGGCCGGTCCACCGGTGAACGAGACGGGGCCGGCCTGCTGGGTGCCGGCGCCGTTGTCGAAAGGTGGATGCGGAGTGGAGGGAGACCCGGAGTTGAGGCTCCGGGCGACGGCACGTGGCCCGGACGTACGGCTCGCTCCGGCCGCGTTGCCGGCACCGTGGTGGAGCAACTGCCACAGCGGCGCGGCCGGCCCTGGCGGCTCGGCGAGAATCGGGACCGGCGTCGTCCGCTCTGCCGGGACCGGCAGCGCCGTGACGGGGTACGCGGGAGGCGGTCGGACCGGTTGGTGCATCAGGATCCGTGGCGCCAGGGACCCGGGGTAATCGCCGTGCGAAACCTGGCGGACGACCATGGGTACCCTGCCGACGATCTCCGGTACGCTCCCGACCACCAACCGTTCGGCCACCCGTTGCACGCCCGCCGCCACATCCGGCAGCACCCCCACCATGACGGGCACCCCGGCCACCACCTGCGAGAGCGGAGGGTTCACCAGCGACACTCCCCCGGCCACCACCACCGGGAGTGCGCCGCGCTCAGGCCGGGAGGCGGCAGCGTCGCGTGCCGGATCGGCGGCCGAATCCCTCCGCTGCGGCCGTGTCGCGGGCCCGCCGCCTTCGACGCCGGCCGAGCGAAGGACCCGGTCCGGACCGACACGCTCGGGACGGACACGCTCGGGACGGGCACGCTCGGGACGGGCACGCTCGGGACGGACACGCTCGGGACGGACACGCTCGGGACGCGAGGGCTCCGGACGGACGCGCTGCGGGCGGGAGGCGGGGCGAACGGTCCCGGGTGTCTCTTTTCGAGTCAACTGAACGTGATCGTCCAGGAGCGCCGGCAGCCTCGGCGCGACCGTCTCGACGAGCGCGCCGAGTGGCCGTGGCCCGGGGAGCGGAGCGCCGCGCTCGTCGGCGAGGGCCGGTCCGTCGAGCATGGCAAGGAGGACGTACCCGGCGAGTGCACCGCCGCTGAGCAGGGCGATCCGGGCCAGCAGTCGGACGGCTCGCCGGCCGTGGGCCGGTCGAACCGGACCCGGCACGTGCCGGACTGCTGGGACCACGGCCATGTCGCGCAGGCACTCCTCGGCTAGGCGGACAGGTACGGAAGCGTAACGCAGTGTCTATCACGCCGCACCCGCCGCACGGCGCCGGCTCGCGGGCGCGCCGAGGGGCACCGGTTCACTCACGTCCTCACCCGGAGCGCACCGCCCGGTCGCCCTATCGTGAGCGGATGACCGCCGCCCGCCCCACCGCACTGCCCGTCGTGCAGTTCCACAGCCGGGCCGGCTGTGTGGACCTCGGTTGGGGCCATCCGCATCCGGCGGCGCTGCCGGTGGACGCCTGGGCCGAGGCCACCCACTCCGCGCTGCGCCGGTACGGTGCCGCCGCCCTGACCTACGGCTACGCCGCCGGCCCCGGTCCGCTGATCGAGTGGCTGTGCGAACGGTTGGCCGAGGTGGACGCCGGGCCGCCCGAGCCCGCTCAGGTCTTCGTCACCGGGGGCGCGTCGCACGCCCTCGACCTCGTCGCCGCGCTGCTCTGCCGGCCCGGCGACGTCGTTCTGGTCGACTCCCCCACCTACCACCTGGCGCTGCGGATCGTCGCCGACCACCGGGTCGAGATGGTGCCCGCTCCCGCGGACGAGGACGGACTCGACCCCACCGCCACCGCCGAGCTGATCCGAGCGATCATCCGACGGGGCCGGCGGGTGGCGATGCTCTACCTGGTGCCGACGTTCAACAATCCGACCGGACGGTCGCTGCCGAACGAGCGCCGCTCCGCCCTGCTGGCCGTGGCCGCCCGCAGCGGCGTACCCGTGGTGGAGGACGACACCTACCGGGAACTCGCCTACCCGGCGCCGGCGCCGGCCTCGCTGTTCAGCGGTGCCGAGCCGGGGACGGTGGTCCGGATCGGATCGTTCGCCAAGAGCGTCGCGCCGGGACTTCGGCTCGGCTGGCTCACCGCAGCCCCGTCGCTGGTCGCGGCGGTGACCGCGCGAGGCTATGTGGACAGTGGTGGCGGGGTCAACCACACCGCCGCGCTGGCCCTGGCCGAGTTCGCGGCGTCCGGCGCGTACCGACGGCACGTCGAGGCGATCCGGGTCCGGTACCGCCGGCAGCGCGACGCGCTGGTCGCCGCCGTACGCGCCGAGCTGCCGCAGGCGGAGTTCGTGGTACCCGACGGTGGCTGGTTCCTCTGGCTGCGGCTGCCGCACCCGTACGGCGGCACCGAACTACTGCCGCACGCCGAGGCGGCCGGCGTCTCGTACGTGCCCGGGCGGCAGTTCTTCGTGGCCGACGCCGGGCACAGTTACCTGCGGCTGTCGTACTCGATGTGCGACCCGGAGACGCTGGTCGAGGGGGTGCGCCGGCTCGCCGGGGCGTACCGGGCCGCCGGACTGTCGGAGCGGTCCACCCCGTTGCCGGGCTGAAGGGCGAGCGCTCTCGGTTGCGCGGGGACCGCTGCCGGGCGCCCAGCGGCGGCACCAGCCGGCGAGGGCTCAGTTCTGTCGGCCGGAGCCGGTCAGCCGACGCCAGGCCGGGCCGACCTTCCATCTCGCCATCCCGGCCAGGTCACGGGCGTGTTCGAAGACGTCCGGCGGGGCCGCGCCCCTGGCGACCGCACGGTCGAGGTCGTGGCCGCAGCGCACCAGTACGGTGTCGAAGTCCCGGCGTACCGGTTCCAGCAACTCGTAGCCGAAGGCCCGGTACTGGCGGGCGAAGAGCGCCCGGTACGGTCGCACCCCGTCGTACAGCCCCGACGAGTACGCCATCGGTTCCCTGGGCCGGTCCCGGACGTACGCGGGCAGCAGGTCGGCGTGCGCCTGCCGGAGCAGCGAGCGCTGCCCGCCGTCCCGGCCCAGCTCGGCCGGCAACCGCAGCGCCAGCTCGACCAGCGACAGGTCGAGGAAGGGCAGCCGGGCTTCCACCCCGTGCCCGAAGCTGGTCCGGTCCAGCCGCTGCAACCGGGTACGGCAGAGGTTGCGCAGCCGGTGCCGGAAGAGCCGGCCGGCCGCTTCGGGGCCGACCCGGTCCGAGCCGGGTTGCACGCCGAGGAGGTCGTCTGCGCCGTCACCGGTGAGGACCACCCGGACGCCGAGATCCCGGACCCGCCGGAACAGCGGCACCGAGACGACCGCGTCGATCAAATCGGCGTACTCGGTCAGTTCGGAGCTCCGGATGGCCGCCCGGATGTCGTCGAGCTGGATCTCCCGGGGCTGGATCTCGATCACCTCGTGGTGCACGCCGACCTCGGCGGCGATGCGACGGGCACACCTCACGTCCGGGCTGTCCGGGGTGCCGACGGTGAACGCCACGCAGTCGTGGTGCAGTTGCCGGACATGCAGCAGGGCGAGGGTGCTGGCCACGCCGCCGGAGAGCAGGACCCCGACGGTGAGGTCGGTGTCGACCCGGGCCCGGACGCTGTCCCGGACCGCCTCCCGGAGCAGGTCCGCCGCCTGCGCCGCGTCGCGGACCGGCGGCGCTCCGGCGCCGATCCGGGCCAGGTCCAGGTACGGCACCAGCTCCGGCCCGCTGACGGCGTCGGCCCAGCCATGGTGCCCCGGCGGCAGTTCGGAGACCGGTGCGCCGACCGGCACCAGGGCTTTGATCTCCGAGGCGACATGCAGCCGGCGCAGGTGTCGGGACCAGTAGAGCGGCCGTACCCCGAGCGGGTCTCGGGCCAGGTAGAGCCGCCCGGTGGCGGTGTCGGCGAGGGCGAAGGCGAACTCGCCGCGCAGCCGGGTGACCGCCTCCGGCCCCCAGGCCAGAAACGCCTCCAGCACCACCTCGGTGTCGCTGGCGGTGCGCAGTGGACGGCCGAGCCGGAGCAGTTCGGCGGCGAGTTCCCGGTGGTTGTAGACCTCGCCGTTGTAGCAGAGCAGCCACCGGCCGTCGGCGGAGCACCAGGGTTGTACCGCGCGCTCCCGATCGACGATCCGCAGCCGCCGGACGCCGGCGAGCAGGTCGGGGCCGAGCCGGGTCTCCACCAGGTCGCCGCGCGGGGTGAGTTCCGCCATCATCCGGTGGAAGGTGCGGCGGTCGGCGCCGGGGCCGAGTAGTAGGACGATGCCGGACACTCCGCTCAACCTCCCAGTGCGGTCAGGAAGTCGCGCCGCAGCCGGTTGGCCGCGCGCGGACTGACACAGACGTGCCAGGTCTGACCCTCGTCGATCACGTTGACGTCACCCCAGCCCTGCCGCTCCCGGAGCAGGGCCGCGACCATGCCGGGCGCGTCGAAGCGGCGCAGCCAGGACATCTCCAGATCCATCGCGTACCCGGGGCAGTGCCCGCTGGGCAGCATGGCCGCGTACCCGAGGGCCCGGAGCCGATGCTGGTGTTCCAGGCTGCGGGCGAGGCTTGTCACCCGGAGCGGCGGGGTCGGTCCCGGACGGCGCCGGGCGAGGTCCGCGGCGAGCTGGTTCAGCAACGCCACCACCTCGGGTCGGGTCCGGGTGGTCCGGGGTCCACCACCGGTGGCCGGTGGCGCGGCGCGACCTGCCGGCGCGCCCGAGCGCGGCCGGACCCGGCGCCGCACCGTCCGGGCTGCCCGGGTCAGCGGGTGCTCGGCCGGGCGCCGGTAGCGGAACCGGAGCAGGCCGGTGCGGCGGAGCGCGTCGAGGTCGACCAGTTCGGCCGAGTCGTGCAGGTCGGCGTCGGTCGGGAAGCCGGGCAGGTGTCCCCACCACATGACGTCGATCCGGGAGAGCAGGTAGATCCGGACCAGCCCGGCGAGGTTGCCGGCGCCGCCGCGGTTGTTCGGCCGGTAGTCCCGGATCTCCCGGACCAGCCGGCTCGCCGCCTCTGCGGCACCACCGGGGAGTACCCCGAGCACCGCGCGGAAGTCGGGGCCGGTGATCCGGTCCGTCAGAGTCCGCTCCAGCCTGGGCAGGTCGTCGCGGCCGGCCTGGCCGGTCACCCCGGCGACCAACTCCGCCACCGCCGCCCGGTAACCGACCAGTTCGGACAGGGAGGCTGCGGTGACGGTACCGGGACGTTGATTCGGGCCGGCGGTCACGCTCGGCTGCGGCTGCGGCTGCGGTCCGGCCGACCGGATCCGCGATCCGGTCTCCCCGGCGACCTCTTGGCTGGGCATGTCCGGCCCTCTTTCAGGTTTCGGCGTGACCCGAACAACACTGCCGATTTCGACCGTAACACCCGATAAACCGGAAAAATGTGGGTTGCCTGAGTATCCCTACCGCCGTGTCCGGTGCCCTCGCCGGGGCGTTGTCCCTCTCGGTGCGTCCGACCCCTGCAACGCACCGGTGACGGGGGTGCCGGGAGCGTTGCCTTGGAACGTTTTTACTCAGTCATTGACGAATGTAAATCAGTCTCCTAACGTACCTGGCAGGCTTCTCAGGCTCACCCTTACCCCGTCCGATGCCGCGCGAACTGGCCCGGGAGGTTTCACGGCAATGATGAAACGTTTCAGAACTATCGTCGCCGGCAGCGTCGCCCTCGCCTGTCTCGGCACAGCGCTCGCCGGCTGCGGCGGCGACTCCGAGTCCGGGCCGGCCACCCTCCGGTACTCCTGGTGGGGCAATGCCGAACGGGCCGACCTGATGAAACAGGCGATCGCGCTCTTCGAGTCGAAGAACCCGGACATCAAGATCACACCGAGCTTCCAGGAGTACGAGGCGTACTGGCAGAAGATGGCCACCGAGACGGCCGGCGGCAACGCCCCGGACGTACTTCAGATGGACTTCTCCTATCTGCGCGAGTACGCCGACCGGGGCGTGCTGCTCGACCTGAAGAAGCAGACCGGCGACCATCTCGTCCTCGACGACCTGCTCCCCGGCTTCCAGGGCGCCGGCGAGGTCGACGGCGCCCTGTACGGCGTACCGGTGGGCGGCAACACCTGGAGCATGTACTACAACCCGGCGATCTTCGCCAAGGCCGGAGTGCCGGAACCGGCCGCCGGCTGGACCTGGCAGGACTACCGGAACGGCATGGCGAAGATCACCGAGGCCACCGACAGCTACGGCGGCGGCAACTACACCGGCATCATCTACAACCTGGAGGTGCGGCTCCGCCAGCAGGGCGGGCAGCTCTTCACCCCGGACGGCAGGCTCGGCTTCACCAGGGAGCAGCTCGGCGCGTTCTGGACCGAGGGCCAAGAGCTGATCAAGGCCGGGGTGGTGCTGCCGGTGGACAAGGCGGTGCAGATCAAACCCCGCTCCGGCTTCGTCGACGACCTGATCGCCTCCGAACTCGGCTGGGACAACTTCCTCGTCCGGTACGCCGCCGAGGTCAAGACCCCGTTGAAGCTCGCACCGGTGCCGACCGACAACCCCGGGCAGCTCGGCCAGTACCTGAAACCGGCGATGCTGCTCAGCGCCGCCAGCCGGACCGAACACCCGGAGGAGGCCGCCGAGCTGATCTCGTTCCTGATCAACGACCCGGAGGTCGGCCGGATCTTCGGTGCCAACCGCGGTCTGCCGGCCACCAACGCCCAGCGGGCAGCCGCCCAGCTCCAGGGTCCGCTGGCCGAGGTCGCCGCCTACGAGAAGAGCATCGCCGACCAGTTGACCAAGGCTCCCCCGGCGCCGCCGAAGGGCGCCGGCAGTGTCGAGGCGACCTTCATCCGGATCAGCGAGGAACTCCACTACGGCCGGATCTCCGTCGACCGGGCGGTGGACGAGTTCTTCACCGAGGCGGGGCAGAAGCTCGGTTCCTGAAGCGAAAGGAGCACCAGCAGCGCATGGCGACCAGCCAGAGCGCCGTACGCCCCGACGAACCGGCCGGTCCGGCGCCGCGTTCCCGCCGGGTCGGCGCCGCACCGGGGCGGCGGCCCCGGCGACCGGGCGACGGACCCGCCGGCTACCTGTTCCTGTCTCCGTGGATCCTCGGCATGCTGCTGCTGACCGTCGGACCGATGGCCGCCTCGCTCTACCTCTCCTTCACCGACTACAACCTCTTCACCGAACCGGAGTGGATCGGGCTGGAGAACTACCGGCGGATGTTCGGCGACCAGCGCTGGCTCCAGTCGATCCGGGTCACCGGCGGGTACGTGCTGATCGCCGTACCGGTCAAGCTGGCCGCCGCGCTGGCGGTGGCGCTGCTGCTGCACCAGCGTCGCCGCGCCCGGGGCTTCTACCGGGCGGCGTTCTACGGGCCGTCGCTGATCGGGGCCAGCGTCAGCGTGGCGATCGTCTGGCGGGCGCTGTTCAGCGACGACGCGGTGGTCGACCGGCTGCTCCGCGCCGTCGGGGCGGAGGTCGGCGGCTGGGTCGGCAATCCCGAGCTCTCACTGCTGATGCTGGTGCTACTGGCCGTCTGGCAGTTCGGCGCGCCGATGGTGATCTTCCTGGCCGGGCTGAAGCAGGTGCCCGCCGAACTCTACGAGGCCGCCCAGGTCGACGGCGCCGGCCGCTGGCGCCGATTCCGGTCGGTGACACTGCCGATGATCTCGCCGGTGCTCTTCTTCAACCTGCTGCTGGAGACCATCAACTCGTTCCAGATCTTCACCTCGGCGTACGTCATCGGCGGCCGGAACGGCAGCCCCGCCGGCTCGACACTCTTCTACACCGTCTACCTCTACGACCGGGGCTTCGCCGACTTCCAGATGGGCTACGCCTCGGCGCTGGCCTGGATGCTGCTGCTCGGCGTCGGCCTGGTGACCGCGTTCCTGTTCCGGACCGCCCGGGGCTGGGTGCACTACGCCGGAGACCAGCGATGACCACCACCGAGGTACCCCGGACCGGTTCGCCGCCCCGGACGGCGGTCGCGGGCCGCTCCGCGCCCCGCCGCCGGTGGGCCAGCCTGGCCTGGCACCTCGGCGCGCTGGCGATCCTGGCCGTGCTGCTCTACCCGGTCGGCTGGCTGGTGGCCGCCTCGTTCAAGCCGTCCCAGTCGATCCTCGGCAGCCTGCACCTGCTGCCGAACGAACCGACGGTGGCAAACTACCAGCGGGCCGCCGACGGGCTGGCCGGAATCGGCGTGCTGCGGTTCTTCGGAAACTCGGCGCTGCTCGCCGGGCTCTCGGTGGTCGGCACGGTCGCCTCGTCGGCGCTCGCCGGCTACGCCTTCGCCCGGCTGCGCTTCCGGGGCCGGGCAACCATGTTCGGGCTGATGATCTCGACCCTGCTGCTACCGTTCCACGTCCTGATCATTCCGCAGTACGCGGTCTTCCAGCGGCTCGGCCTGGTCGACACCTACCTGCCGCTGCTGGTCGGCAAGTTCCTCTCCGGTGAGGCGTTCTTCGTCTTCCTGATGGTGCAGTTCATGCGGACCATCCCGGCCGAGCTGGACGAGTCGGCCCGGATCGACGGCGCCGGACACTGGGCCACGTTCTGGCACATCGTACTGCCGCTGTCCCGGCCCGCCCTGGTCACCACCGCGATCTTCACCTTCATCTGGACCTGGAACGACTTCTTCGGCCCGCTGATCTACCTCAGCACCCCGGAGAAGTACCCGCTGCCGCTGGCGTTGCAGCTCTACATCGACCAGACCACCATCTCCGACTACGGTGCGCTGATGGCGATGTCGATGCTGGCCCTGGTGCCGGTCATCGCGTTCTTCCTGTTCTTCCAGCGGTTCCTGGTGCAGGGCGTCGCCACCTCCGGACTGAAGGGGTGAGCGAGCGCACGGACTGAGTAGGGGTACTCGGGTCGCGCCAGACGTCGGTGGTGGAGAGTCGGGTTCAGCACCTCCCACGGTTGGCAGCCGGGGAGGTCTGCTCGCAAGCATCCGAGCCGGATTCGACAGTTCCACCCAGCCAGAGGAGCCGATGCCATGCCGACAACCGACCGCCCGTCCCTCCACACGGCTACCGCCGGGAATCACTCGGGCGGCTCCTGATGACCGGACGGCAGCCGGGCCACCGCCGGCACACCCCGCTCTGGATCGTCGGGCTCGCCGGCCTCACCGCACTGGCCTACTGGGCGTTCCTCGGCTGGGACCAGCAGAAGGAGACCGACCCGGTGACCGGGGCGCAGACCGGTCCGTACTCGGCGTGGCAGGTACTCGGTCTCGGGCTGGTACTGGCCTTACTGGTCTTCGAGACGGGGCGCCGGGGCCGGCCGTGGCTGGCCGGCGTCGTGGTACCGGCGGTGCTCACCGTGGCCTTCTCGGTCGACGCCGCGACGGACCCGGACGGCGACGGGCTCTGGGTGATCGGTGCGGTGCTCGTGGCGCTCGGCTCGGCGCTCGGCGCCGGCCCGGTCGCGGCGCTCGGCGCCTACGCGGGCCGCCGCTCCCGCACCCGCACCCGCACCCGCTGAGCACCGACGGGCAGGTTCCGGCGCCCGCTGAGCACTCGAGGCGGTCCCCGCGCTCGCTGAGCAGTCGACGGGGCGGGTTCCGGCGCCCGCCGAGCAGTCGACGGAGTCCGGGCCCGTGGAACACCGGGGCGGCAGTCCTAGCGCCGGCCGGCGGGTTCGCCGTCCAGCAGTGGGTCCGGCTCCTGCCGCCGGATCATGTACTGCGCGGTGAGGGTGTCCACCCCGGTGCCCCGGGCGCTGTTCGGCCGGTACGTGACCGTCGCGGCCAGCGCCGAGGCCGCCTCGACCACCCCGGCGCGCCAGGTGCCGGACCGGTAGACCCATACCGGATCGGTCGGCCGGTAACTCGCGGCGGGGTCGATCTCCGCCGGGTCCCGTCGGTGCGGATCCACGTTGGGTACTGGCATTTTGTCACTGCCCTCCTGACTCGGCACCGGGTGTCGTCTCGATCAGTTCACGGGGCACGGCCGGCGTGCCGGTGGCCTCGCCGGTCGTACCGCTCGACAGGCCCAGGTGCGCCTGGCCTCGGACGTACCCCCCGGACGGACCGACGCAACCGGCTGCGTCGAGATCGGCCGGGGCGAGTCTGGCCCGTTGGGTCTTCACCCGGTACATCGCGGCGTCGGCGTGGTTGAGCGCATCGGTCAACTGTGTACAGCCATGCACCGGAGCCAGTCCGATCGACGCGGTGACCCGCAGGTCACGCTCGGCCACCTGGATCGGTGCGGAGAGCAGCTCCGCGAGCCGTCGCGCGGACTGGTGCAGCCAGCGCCCGTCGGCACGGGCGCCGGCGAGCAGGCCGGCGAACTCGTCGCCGCCGAGCCGGGCCACCAGGTTGTTGCCGGCGTACGCCGCGAACCGCCAGGCCACCGCGATGAGCACCTGGTCACCGGCGGCGTGGCCGAACCGGTCGTTGACCTGCTTGAAGTCGTCGAGGTCCAGGACCACCGCGACCAGCGGCGGCCGGCCGGGATCGGCGACCAGCGCGGCGCCGACCTGGTAGAAGGCCCGCCGGTTGAGCAGCCCGGTCAGCGGGTCGTGGGTGGCCGCGTGCCGTTCCGACTGCAACTCCTCGCGGAGCCGGGCCACCTCCGCCTCGGCCATCCGCATCCGTCCGCGCATCCGCCAGGCCGTGCCGAGGCCGGCTACCGCGGCTGCGCCGGCCGCGACGGTGAAGGGATCCACAGTGCCGTGTCCCTTCAGGAGACCCGGCTCGGGGACGGGTCGTGGGCCGGACCGGGCCGCTGTCCGATGGCTGGTAGCGGAGAGTAAACGGTGACTGTCCGTGATCCAAGTTCGCCTACCCCAGCACGGGCGGAAACCGTGCCGTCGCGATGTGTTGGCGACCATCTGCCCAGGCAGGCGGGCACGCGAGCGATCTTGCCTGGTCCCCGACGCTTCGATTGCGCTGGCAACGGCCCCCCGCCTCCATCACGAAAAGTGAACAAACGGACACACCCTTACCGCGCTATCATGCTCGCTGTCAGGTGCAGACGCAAGAGCGAATGCACGTGCAGATGGTCATGCAGAGATGACCAGACGCGGTGTTCCACGCACCGTCACGGCTGAGGACGCGTCCACGGGGAGGAATCAAGTACGCAGTCGGGCCTACGCGACGCCCACCGCCCCCAGCCCTCCGGAACCTCCAGAAAGACTGGCGATGATTCAGACGTACAACGGCATGTCCACCGGCCAGCTGCCGACCCTCGCCTGGCAGAAGAGCCGCCGCAGCAACCCCAGCGGGAACTGCGTCGAGATGGCCGAGTTGCCCGGCGGCGCCGGTATCGCGGTCCGCAACTCCCGTGACCCCGACGGGCCGGCACTGATCTACACGGTCGACGAGATCACCGCCTTCATCCTCGGTGCCCGCGACGGGGACTTCGACAACCTCATCGGCTGAACAGCGGCGCCTCCGGCGCCGGTACGCCAACACCGTTCGCCACCACCCCGACACGTCTCCGCGACCGGCGACTGGCCGAGAGTCGCGAAAATTAGCGCGTTGGGTCTACCCTCCTCACCGTCAGGGCATGGCATGCTTACCGACGGATTTGCCCAGCCCCCGGCGGGCTGCGTCGAGCATGTGTGGAGGCGACACGTGACGATGGCTCCATCCGGCCGTGGTTCGGTCCCCGACGGCGAGGTCGCCGACGGTGGATCGGCCGTCGACGGTGGACCGGTCTTCGCGGGCGGAGCCGCCGACCCCGGAATGGCGGGCGGCCCCACCGTGCTGCGGATCCTGCTCGGAAGCCAGTTGCGCAAACTGCGGGAGGCCAGGGGCGTCAGCCGCGACGACGCGGGCTGGGAGATCAGGTCGTCCGGGTCCAAGATCAGCCGGATGGAGCTGGGCCGGGTGGGATTCAAGGAACGTGACGTAGCCGATCTGCTGACTCTCTACCAGGTGACCGACGAGGACGAACGGTCCGCGCTGTTGGCCCTGGCCCGCCAGGCCAACAACCCCGGATGGTGGCACCGGTACGGCGACGTACTGCCGAACTGGTTCCAGTCCTACCTCGGGCTGGAGGCGGCGGCGGCGCTGATCCGGGCGTACGAGGTGCAGTACATCCCCGGGCTGTTGCAGACCCGGGACTACGCCCGGGCCGTCGTGCTGCTCGCCCACGACGGGGCACCGCCCGACGAGATCGAGCGTCGGGTCGAGCTCCGGATGGACCGGCAGAAGGTGTTGACCCGGCCCGGTGCGCCGCAACTGTGGGCCGTGGTGGACGAGGCGGCCCTGCGCCGGCCGATCGGCGGGGCCGGTGTGATGCGCGGCCAGATCGAGCACCTCATCGAGGCCGGCAGGCTGCCCAACGTCACGGTCCAGGTGATCCCGTTCCGGGCCGGCGGGCACGCCGCCGCCGGGGGCGCGTTCAGCCTGCTCCGCTTCCCCGACCAGGAACTGCCGGACGTCGTCTACATGGAACAGCTCACCAGCGCGCTCTACCTCGACAAGCGCGACGACGTGGACTACTACGCCGCGGCGATGGAACGGCTCTGCGTCGAAGCCGTCCCGCCGACCGAGACCCCGGCGTTCCTCCGCGCCATCCTCGCCGACCTCGCCTCCTGAGCCGCAACGCATTCGGCGCTCCGTCCGGTCCGCCGGCCGCGGATGGGCCACACTACCGGTATGACCTCCCGCCGCCTGGCTGGCGCCGTCGCCCTGGTCACCGGCGCATCCTCCGGGATCGGCGCCGCAGCGGCCCGACGGCTGGCCGGTGCCGGCGCACGGGTGTTCCTCAGCGGCCGCGACCCGGAACGGCTCGCGGCGGTCGCCGCCGAGTCCGGCGGTACGGCGATCCCGTGCGACCTCACCGACCCCGACCACACCGCGGAACTCGCCGCCCGGGTACTCGACAGCGCCGGCCGGGTCGACGTCCTGGTCAACAACGCCGGCCAGGGCTTCGCCGGGCCACTCACCGGGATGACCGACGCCGAGATCCACGCGCTGGTGGCGGCGAACCTGACCGCCCCGATGCTGCTCGTCCGGGCGGTGCTCCCCGGGATGCTGGCCCGGGGCAGCGGCCGGCTCGGCTTCGTCGGCTCCATCGCCGGGCGGCTCGGCGTACGGGAGGAGGCGGTCTACGCCGGTACCAAGGCCGGGCTGAGCGTATTCGCCGACAGCCTCCGCAAGGAGACGACCGGCCGGGGCATCGTGGTCACCGAACTCGTCCCCGCCGTGGTGGACACCCCGTTCTTCGCCCGCCGGGGCCGGCCGTACCCACGCCGTCACCCCCGGCCCGTGCCGGCGGAGCGGGCCGCCGACGCCCTGCTCACCGCCATGCTCACCGGCCGGCACGAGGTCTGCCTGCCGCGCTGGATGGTGCTGCCGATCGCGGTCCGGGCCACCCTGCCGGCCACCTACCGACGCCTCGCCGACCGGTTCGGCTGAGCCCATTCCCTGCACCTCAGTTGGCCCGAACCGCCCGGATCGACTCGCGCAGCGAGGACATGGTGGCGAGCACCGCCGTCGGCTCGTACCCGCAGTGCGCCATGCAGTTGGCGCAGCGGGCGTCCCGCCCCCGGCCGTACGCCGACCAGTCGGTGGTCTCGATCAGCTCCTGGTACGTCTGCACGTAGCCGTCGCCGAGCAGGTAGCACGGGCGCTGCCAGCCGAAGAGCGAGTACGACGGGATGGCCCAGGCGGTACAGGAGAAGTCGACCTTTCCCTCCAGGAAGTCCAGGAAGAGCGGCGAGTGGTTCAGCCGCCACTTCCTCCGGCGCCCCTCGGCGAACGCCTTCCTGAACATCGCCCGGGTCTCCGCGACGCCGAGGAAGTGCTCCTGGTCCGGCGCCTTGTCGTAGGCGTACGCCGGGGAGAGCATCATCTGGTCGACGCCCAGGTCGTCGTTGAGGTAGTCGAGCACCTCGATCACGGTCTGCGGGGTGTCGGTGGAGAAGAAGGTCGTGTTGCTGGTGACCCGGAAGCCGCGCCGCTTCGCCTCCTTCACCGCCTCGACCGCCTCGTCGAAGACCCCCTCCTTGCAGACCGAGGCGTCGTGCCGCTCCCGCAGCCCGTCGATGTGCACGGCGAACGAGAAGTACCGGGACGGAGTGAACTTGTGCAGCTTCTTGCGCAGCAGCGCGGCGTTGGTGCAGAGGAAGACGTACTTGCGGCGCTTGACGAGTTCGTCGACCAGCCGGTCGATCTCCGGGTGCATCAGCGGCTCGCCGCCGGCGATGGAGACCATCGGCGCCCCGCACTCCTCGATCGCGGCCAGCGCCTGCTCCACCGGCATCCGTCGTTTCAACACGTCCGCCGGATGCTGGATCTTTCCGCAGCCGGCACATGCGAGGTTGCAGGCGAAGAGCGGCTCCAACTCGACCAGCAGCGGAAAGTGCGTCCTCCGGCGCAGTTTCTGCCCCATCAGGTAGCGGCCGACCCGCAGGCTCTGGCGTAGTGGCATTCCCATGGTCAGCACCCCGTTCCGGTCGGCCGGTCGATCGGCGCGCGGCGGTCCCACGCGGCACTGCGCGAACTGGTCCCCGTCATGGCGTTCGAATCTCCTTGGGAAGGGTGAAGTGCACATCCTCGGTTTGAGTGGTGTGCTCCCGTACCGCGTCGGCGCCGAGTCCGACCAGTGCCGCCACGGTCTGGTCGACCAGCCAGGGCGGCGCCGACGCACCGGCGGTCACGCCGATCGTCCGTGCACCGGCGAGCCAGCGCAGGTCGACCTGCTCGACGTCGTCGACCAGGTACGCCGGAGTGCCGCCGCGCTCGGTCACCTCGACCAGGCGCCGGGAGTTCGACGAGTTGGCCGAGCCGAGCACCAGCACCACGTCGGCGACGGCGGCCACCTCGCGCAGCGCCGCCTGCCGGTTGGTGGTGGCGTAGCAGATGTCGTCCGAGGCTGGTCCGGTCAGCGCGGGGAACCGCCGCCGGAGTACGTCGAGGACCCCGGCCACCTCGTCCACGGCCAGGGTGGTCTGCACCAGGTACGACACCCGGTCCGGGTCGGCGACCTCGATCCGCTCGGCGTCACCGACCGACTCCACCAGGGTGATCCGGCCGGGCGCCTCGCCGAGGGTGCCCTCGGTCTCCTCGTGCCCGGCGTGCCCGATCAGCAGCACCGTGTTGCCCCGCCCGGCGAACCGGCGTGCCTCGCTGTGCACCTTGGTCACCAGTGGACAGGTCGCGTCGATCACCGGCAGCCCCCGGTCGGCGGCGATCTGCCGGACGGCCGGCGCCACCCCGTGCGCGGAGAAGACGGTCGTCGCCCCGTCCGGGATCTCGGCCAGTTCGTCGACGAAGACCGCGCCCCGGCGTTGCAGGTCGGCGATGACGTGCAGGTTGTGCACGATCTGCTTGCGGACGTAGACCGGCGGGCCGTGCCGCTCCAGTGCCTGCTCCACCACGCTGATCGCCCGCTCCACCCCGGCACAGAACGACCGGGGCGCGGCCAGCACCACCTGCCGGGCCGTGGTTGCCGCCGCCCACTCCGACAGGGCCGGGCCGAGCCGCGGCAGCACCCGCAGCGCCGCCACCACCCGGCGCAGCGTCGCGGGCCGGTACAGCGGATGCGGCGGCACGTCCGCGACCACCCGGACGCAGGCGATCGGCCGTCCGGCGGCGCCGGCCAGCAACGCTGCCGACTCGGTGTCCACCGCGATCGCGCCGGTACCGGCGAGCCGGGCCCGGTCGGCGCCGTCCACGATCCGTCGGCTGGTCGCCACCGGTCCCAGGTGGACGGTCAGGCCGCGCTGGCGCAGCGCCGCCGCGAGCATCGGGGCGGCCGGACACGGGACCGGGGCACCGCCGACCACGCCGGCCCGACGTACCTCGGTGGCCACCACCACATCCCCGGTGCGCAGCGTCGGCACCAGGCCACCGGCAATCCCGGCCACCGCCAGCGCGGCGGTGTCCCGGAAGCCGGCGGCCACCCGGGTGGCCCGGGCCGGCCCCCGACCGGTACGCCGCAGCGGTGCACCCGGCGGCAGGCCGCGCCGCAGCGCGAGTGCCTCCGCCCGCATCGGTGCGAACAGCACCCAGTTCGCGTCGCTCAACTGGGCTCTCCCGGATCGGTGCGCAGCCGGGCGATGTCGTCCGGGTCGCGTAGCAGCCGGCCGAGGGCGCTGACCGGGAACACCAGCCGGTACAGGTGGTAGTTGATGTAGAAGTCGCCGGGAAAGCCGGTGCCGGTGTAGTGCGGCTCGTCCCAGCCCCCGTCCGGCCGCTGGGTACGCACCAGCCACTCCACCCCGCGCCGAATCGACGCCGAGTCCTCGGAACGGGCGGCGTGCAGGGCCAGCAGCGCCCACGCGGTCTGCGAGGCGGTGGAGTCGCCCTGGCCGTGCCAGGCCGGATCGCGGTACGAGCGCATGTCCTCGCCCCAGCCGCCGTCGGAGTTCTGCCGTCGGTGCAGCCAGCAGACCGCCCGGGTGATCCTCGGGTCGTCCCGACGCACCCCGGCGGCGATCAGTGCCGGTACGACCGCGCCGGTCCCGTAGACGTGGTTGGCACCCCACCGGCCGAACCAGGAACCGTCGCCCTCCTGGTGGCGCAGCAGCCAGGCCACGCCCCGGCGGACCGGTATCGAGCCGGCCAGCCCCTCCGCGCAGAGCGCCTCCACCACGTGCGCGGTGACGTCCGCGCTGGGCGGGTCGATCACCTCGCCGAAGTCACAGAAGGGCAGGTCACGGGCGATCGCCCGGGTGTTGTCCGCATCGAACGCGGCCCAGCCGCCGTCGGCGGACTGCATCCCGCACAGCCACTGGACGCCGCGCTCCATCGCCGGCCGCACCGCGGCGGGCGCGCCGGCACGGCGCAGCGCCAACAACACCTCGGCGGTGTCGTCGGTGTCCGGGTAGCCGTCGTTGTCGAACTCGAACGCCCAGCCGCCCGGTGCGACCCGGGGCCGACGCACCGACCAGTCGCCGGGGACCCGGATCTCCTCGGCGAGCAGCCACTCGGCGGCGGTGGTCAGCGCCGGATGCTCGGCCGGCACGCCGGCGTCGGCGAGCGCGACCATCGCCAGCGCGGTGTCCCAGACCGGGGACTGGCACGCCTCCAGCCGGCGTACCGGGCCGTCCGGGGTCTCCTCCCGGACGGTGAACCGCTCCAGCCCGGCCAGACCGCTGCGCAGCACCGGATGGGAGAGCGGATAGCCGAGCAGGTGCAGTGCGATCAACGAGTAGACCCACGGCGGCTGGATGCCGCCCCACGACCCGTCGGCCTCCTGCCGGGCGACGATCCACTCCGCCGCGCGGCGCAGCGCGTTGCGGCGTACCGGGCCGACCGGGTGGCGTTCGTAGCCGCGCAGTGCCGCGTCGAGCCGGTGCATCCAGCGTCCCCTGCCACGCCGCGCCTCCGGTTCCGCCGGCAGACCGGTACGCAGCTCGCCGAGCGAGAACCCGAGCGGGCGTACCGGGCGCAGCGAGCGGACGATCGACAGCGGCACGATGGTCTGCCGGGCCCAGCAGGCGAAGTCGTAGACGTTGAGCGGGAACCACGACGGCAGCAGCACCACCTCGGGCGGGATCGCCGGCAGCCGATGCCACGGCCACTCGCCGAACATCGCCAGCCAGAGGCGGGTGAAGACCCGGCTCCGCTCGATGCCGCCCTGCGCGAGGACGAACTCCCGGGCCCGGCACATGTGCTCGGCATCCGGCGGGTCGCCGGCCAGCCGCAGCGCCGCGTACGCCTCGATGGTGGTGGAGAGGTCGCCCGGCCCGCCGTGGAAGGTCGCCCAGGCGCCGTCCGCGCCCTGCTTCGACCGGATCCACCGGGCCGTCGGCGCGGTCTCCACCTCGGTACGGATGCCCAGGAACTCCCGCAGCAGCAGGTCCTCGGCCTCCATCGTCACGTTGGTCTCCAGCTCGCCCTGCCACCAGGCGCCCGGCTGCTGCCGCGCGAGCAGCAGGTCCCGCGCCCGGTCCAGAGCCGCCTCCGCGGAAAGGAAGGGCCCCCTTTCATCGTTTTCTGGTGCAGAAAGGGCCCTTCCGTGCACCTCGGGTGGGGTGGGGCGGGAGCTGGTCGGGTTGCCGTCGCTGGTGGAGACCGTCGCGCCCATCAGTGGTCCCGTCCCGTCATGAAGTGCGCGATCGCCACCAGGTCGGCGTGCACGGCGGAGCGCTCCGCCGGCTGCACCGCGGCCGCCGACGGCTGGCGGTCCGCGCCGGGCTCGGTCAACTGGTCCGAACGGGGCTCGCCCAACTGGTCCAGCTCGGCCAGCGCCTCGGTGAGCAGGCGGTCGGCCCGCTTCTCGGTCCAGTCCCGGGCGCCGGTCTCCTCGATCAGCACGGCGGCCAGACTCAGGTCCGCGTCGGAGAGGTCGTCCGGCCGGGCGTACAGCTCGGCGAGCTGCTCACCGGCGGGACCGCCCGAGGTGAGGGCCCGGACCACCGGGACCGACTTCTTCCGGGCCCGCAGGTCGGCCAGGACCGGCTTGCCGGTGACCGCCGGCTCGCCCCAGATGCCGAGCAGGTCGTCCACGAGTTGGAAGGCCAGGCCGAGGCGTTCGCCGTACCGGGCCAGGCCGTCGACCAGCGCCGGCGGGGCGCCGCAGAGCACCGCGCCGAGCGTCGCGGAACAGGAGAGCAGCGCGGCCGTCTTGTCCCGGGCCATCCCGAGACACTCGTCGAGGGTGACGTCGGCCCGGGACTCGAAGGCCACGTCGGCCGCCTGCCCGGCGATCAGCCGGCGGATCGCCGTGTGCATGGTGGCCAGCCCCGCGCGCACGTCCAGGGTGGAGTCGTCCGCCAGCACCTCGTCGGCGAGGCTGAGCAGGGCGTCACCGGCCAGGATCGCCGGCCCGACGCCGAACGCCGCCCAGGCCGTCGGCCGGTGCCGCCGCTCCAGGTCACCGTCGATCACGTCGTCGTGCAGCAGCGAGAAGTTGTGCACCAGCTCGACCGCGACCGCAGCCGGCAGGCCCCGGCGTACCGGCTGACCGGCGGCCTGTGCGGAGAGCAGCGCCAACGCGGGACGCAGTCCCTTGCCGCTCCGGCCGGCAGGCTCGCCGGACGCGTCCCAGTAGCCGAGCTGGTAGCCGGCGACGAGTCGGGTGCGCTCGTCGATCCGTTCCAGCGTCGCCCGGATCTCGGGCTGGACGAGTTCGTCCACCTGGGCGAGGACGCTGGGCAGCATCACGGTCATGTCTTCTCCTCGTCGCGCCCGGTCAGGCCGGCGCCTTTCGTCTCGATCGGTGCCGAGCCGAGGTGGGCGAGGACCACGTCGGCGGCCCGGTGGCCGCTGCGTACCGCGCCCTCCATCGTGTCCGGCCATCCGGTGTCGGTCCACGCGCCGGCCAGGGCCAGTCCGGGTGCCCGGGTCTGGGCCGGTGGCCGGGCGCTGCGGGACCCCGGCCCCTGCCGGAACGTCGCCCTGGGTTCCCGGGTCACGAACGCGTCCCGGACCGGGGCCTGCCGGGCCGCCGGGAAGAGTTCCGCCAGCGCGGCCAGATAGGTCCGGACCAGCTCGCTGGCCCGGACGCCCAGCACCTGCTCAGCGGCGGAGATGGAGACCACCAGGTACTGACCGGACCCGCCGGGCGGGGTCCGGTCGAAGACCCACTGCACCGGGGTGTCCAGCCCGGCGGCGAACTCCAGTTCGGTGACCCGCTGCTGGTAGTGCACGTGCACGTTGACGATCGGCGCGGCACCGAGCCGGGCCCAGCGCGCCCGGTCGGGAGCGGCCTCGGCCGGCACCAGCCGGGCGGCCTGCGGATGCGGCACCGCCAACACCACCGCGTCGGCGGTCAGTGCGACGCCGTCACCGGTGACCTGGAACCGGCCCCGGTCGGCATTGATCCGCTGGACGCGTACCCCGGTGCGGACCGTCGCGCCGCGCTGCCGGAGCAGTGCGGCGGCCGGGGCACCGTGCAGTTCGGCCAGTGGTGCGGTCGGCCGGCCGATGTCGGCGGCGTCGGCCCGGTCGAGCAGTCCGGTCCGGAAGACCCGGGCCGCCAGCGCCAGCGAGGCCCGCTCCGGTGGAGCGTTCAGGGCCGCCGTGCAGATCAGCTCCCAGAGCCGGGCCACGGTCGGTGCGTCCTGCCCGTGCGCGGCCAGCCAGGCGCCGAAGCTGACCCGGTCGGCGGCCGGGTCGTCCGGCTCGACCCGGCGCAGCGCGGACGCGGCCCGGACCGCCGCCAGCCGCTGCCCGACCCGCAGCGGACGGTAGCCGAGCAGGGCCGGCAGCAGGTGGGCCGGGGCCGGCAGCCGGCGGCTGCGGGCCAGTACGTGCGGCGGACCGCCGACCCGCACCACCGGTACCGCGAACCCGTCCTGCACGGGCGCCCGGCCGGCGCTGCCGAGCCGGGCGAGCAGCTCGCGGTACTCCTGGTAGCAGCGGAGGAAGACGTGCTGTCCGGTGTCCACGGTCAGCTCGCCGCGCCGGAACGAGTAGGTGGCGCCGCCGAGCGCCGGACGGGCCTCCACCAGGGTCACCCGGTGCCCTGCGTCGAGCAGCCGCACCGCCGAGGCGATGCCGGCCAGTCCACCCCCGACCACGCAGACGTCGCCGTCGGTCACGGTGCGCTCCGGGTCATCGCCCGCGCCGCGACGTACGCCTTCTCCCAGCTGGGCAGCGAGACCCGCCGCCGGGTCACCGCCAGTGGGTCGGTCACCATCCGGGCCAGCAGCCGGTGGTAGATCCCGGCCATCGCCGCCACGCAGGCCGCGCTGCGCCGGTCCAGCAGCGGCAGCAGCCGCAGCCCGGTCTGGTAGTACCGCTCGGCCCGGTGCGCCTGCCAGCGGACCAGCGCGGCGAGGCGGTCCGGCGGATCGGTCAGTCCGCCGTCCGGGCCGAGGTCCAGGGTGCAGCCGAACCGCTCCAGGTCTCGGCGGGGGAGGTAGACCCGGCCGGCGGCCCGGTCCTCCACGATGTCCCGCAGGATGTTGGTCAGTTGCAGCGCGATGCCCAGCGTGTCGGCGAGTTCGGCGGCGGCCGCCCGGTCCACCGAGGGCCGGAGTGCGAAGACGCCCAGCGAGAGCCGGCCGATCGACCCGGCGACGCAACGGCAGTAGCCGACCAGTTCCTCGAAGGTCTCGTAGCGGGCGCCCCGGACGTCCGCCACGCAGCCGTCGACCAGCTCGTCGAAGGCGGCCACCGGGATCGGCAGCCGGGACGCGGCGTCGGCGAGGGCTACCAGTACCGGATCCCCGCCGGCCTCCGGCAGTCGGTGCAGCGCCGCCCGGATCTGGTCGAGCCGGGCCAGCTTGGTGGCGGCGGGCAGGTCACCGTCGCCGATGTCGTCGATGCGCCGGGCGACCGCGTACACCGCGCAGAGCGCGGCGCGACGGTCGGGCCGGAGCAGCCGGATCCCGTACGAGAAGTTGCGCGCCTGGCTACGGGTGACCCGGGCACACTCCCGGTAGGCGCGTTCCAGCCCGACGTCGGTCATCCGCGCACCCCGCTCGGCCGCAGGGCGGCCCGGGACGGCCAGTACGACCTGATCCAGGCGGCGGCGATCCCGCCCCGGGTCGGTTTCGGCGGCCCGGGCAGCGGGTCGTGGTCGGCCCGGGCCAGGGCGGCGAGCGCGGCCCGCCCACCGGCGACGTACCCGCCGACGGCGAGCCGGGCCCAGCCGCGCAGGTCGCCGACGAGCGGCGCACCGGCGTCGAGCAGGTCGGCGGCGCGCTTCGCCTGACGCCGGACGACGGTACGGAGCGGGTCGTCGGCCCGCGGCGCGTCGAGGTCCGCCTCGGACACCCCGGCCGCCGCCAGTTCCTCGGCCGGCAGGTAGATCCGGCCCCGGCGTCGGTCCTCGGCGACGTCCTGGAGATGCTCGATCACCTGCAGGGCGGTGCAGATCCGGTCGGAGAGCCGGATCCGGTCCGCCGTGGCGGCGCCGAAGACGTGCAGCACCAGTTCGCCGACCGGATCGGCGGAGAGGTGGCAGTAGTCGACCAGCGCGCCGAAGGTCGGATAGCCGCTCACCACCTGGTCGCGGCGGTTCGCCTCGATCAGCCGGAGCAGCGGGTCGACCGGCAGCCGGCAGTCGACCACGGTCGGGGCCAGCCGGACCAGCACCGGGTGCCGGGGCAGCCGGCCGTGGTAGAGGGCGCGTACCTCGCGGTCGAAACGGTCCAGCGCGGCGAGCCGGGCGGCCGGCGTCTCGTCCCGGCCACTCCGGTCCGGTTCGTCGCCGAGGTCGTCGACGTACCGGGCGTAGCAGTAGAGGGCGAGCAGGTGCCGGCGGATCCGTGCCGGCAGGACGCGCAGTGCGACCGGGAAGTTCTCCCCGGCCAGTACGGTGTCCGGCTGCCGGCGCCCACCCGGTCGATCCGCGGACGGATGATCGGGAGCGTCGTCGGTCAGATGAAGCACGCTGCCGCCTCTCGCGAGGTCCAGCCGGCTCAGCGGGGCCGCGCCAGACCGCCGCGCCGGATTGGTCGTAACCCACCACTCGCGCTAAGTAATCTTCACCGAGAGTACCGAAATTCCCACGGTCGGCGGCGCGGCCTGGCGAATTCCTCTCGGCGTGTTCGACCATCCGTCGCGGCGCACCCCCGATCCGCACGGACGGCCGGGTGGATCGACGGTCGCGTCGGCGTGTCAGCTTGACCGGGTACGCCGGGCCATCCAGATGCCGATGATCATCGCCGCTACCGCGACCAGCCCGGCAAGGAGCCGGGGTCCCTCAAGGGAGAGTTCCTCCTCGAAGGCGAAGACCCCGATCAGCACGCCGGTGAAGGGGTCGAGCAGCGCGATCGCGGTCAGCGGGGCGGCGATCGGGCCACCCTGGAAGGCGTTCTGGTTCAGGACCAGTGCGGTACCGCCGACCAGGACGAGGGCGTAGAGGTGCCAGTCCGTGAAGATCCCGACCGGATGGCCCGGCAGCTTCTCGGTGACGCTCTTCACCAGGGCGGCGGCCGTCCCGTACAGCAGTCCGGTGGCGATGCCGAGCATCAGCCCCCGGGCCGCGTCCTGGGTTCGCCAGGCCACCAACAGGCAGATGGCGACCAGTCCGCCGACCGCCGCGCCGACCCCGATCCAGGCCCACGTCTTCGGCTCCGCAACCCCGCCGCGCGGGTCGGCGGCGAACAGGAACCCGGTCAGTCCGACCACCCCGATCACCACCACCAGGATGTCCCGGCGGTGTGGTCGGCGCCGCTCGATCGCCGCCTCCAGCGGAATCGCCATGAAGAGCCCGCTGACCAGGAGCGGCTCGACCAGGGCCAGTGCGCCGAAGCGCAGTGCCAGGGCCTGCAGCACGGTGCCGAATGCGTCCGGTACCGTGCCGAGCAGCCACAGCCGCCGGTGCAGCAGCCGGATCAGCAGCCGCGGGTCGATGGTCCGGGTCGGCCGCTCCCGCTTGGCGGCGCGCTGCTCCACTACCGAACTCACCGCGAAGCAGGCGGCCGAGGCGAGTCCGAGCAGGATGGCGATGCCGTTCACCGGGACGCAGCCCCGGATCGGACCCGCCGGGGCGTCCCGGTGCCGGAGCGTCCCGCCGCCGTGGTGGGCCGGGCGCCGTGATGGGCGGCCCGCACGTCAGCCTTGCCGGTCCGGACGGTTCGCCGGGTGCGTACCGTCGGCCCGGGGCTGGTCCGCGCCGATCCGCAGCCTGGCCCGCAGCCCCACCCAGCGGGTCGGCGTCCGGCGGGACGGCGCTCCGGCCATACCGGCCGCAACCTCGACCGGCACCTCCGAACCAGCCGGTACCGCGCCGTCGACCAGAGCGGCAGCGTCGAACGGGGTGGGACCGTCGACCAGAGCGGCAGCGTCGAACGGGGTGGGAGCGTCGGCCAGAGCGGCAGCGTCGAGCGGGCCCGGGGGGTCGAGCGGGGCCGGAGCATCGACCAGCGCCGGGACGTCAACCAGAGCGGCAGCGCCGAGCGGCTCGTCGACCAGCGACGTCGCGGCGACCGTGCCGGCGTCGGACGCCGGTCCCCGGCGCAGGGACGCCGGGCCGGCCGGTGCACCCCCGCGGGCCACCTCGGCGACCACGGCCGCCGGATCGGTCGCGAACAGGGCCAGCCCGGCCGCCCGCTGCCGCTGGCCGGCCGTACCGTCGGCGAGCCGGCGCAGGGTCGGACCGAGCTCGGCGGCGCGGCGCACCCAGGTCGCCACCCCGGCCCGGGCCATGGTCGCCGCGTTCGCCCGGCCGTGTCCGGGGATCGGCCGGTAGGTCGCGACCGGCAGACCGCAGGCCATCGCCTCCAGCGCGGTGAGCCCACCCGCGTTCTCCACCAGCACGTCGGCGGCGCGCAGCAGCTCCGGCATGTCGTCGACCCAGCCGAAGACGTATCCGGTACGGCGCCGCTCCAGCCGGCGGAACAGCGCCTCGTTGCGGCCGCAGACCACCACCGGGACCGCCGCACCGGTACGCGCGATCTCGGCCGCCGTCCGCGCCACCGCGCCGACCCCCCAGGAGCCGGCGACCAGCAGGGCGAGCCGGGCGTCGACGGGCAGGCCGAGGCGCTCGCGGGCGCGGCGCTTCTCCGCCGTGGAGCCGGGACGGAACGCCGCCGAGACCAGCCGGCCGGCGATCCGGACCTCACCGGCACCGAGCGCCCGGGCCTCGACCCGGGTGGTGTGGTGCGCGGCGCAGTGCACGTCGATGCCGGGTGAGACCCAGATCGGGTTCACCGCGAAGTCGGTCAGATACGTGATCACCGGTACGGCGAGCCGCCCCTCCCGGCGCAGCGGACCGACGATCTGGCTGACCACCGGGTATGTCGACACCACCGCCCGGGTATCCGGGGGCAGCGTCTGGAGCACCCGGGGCCACACCGGTCGGAGCAGCGTCCGGGTGATCGGCGCGGCCCGACTGAAGTTGCCGGCGATCGAGAAGAGCAGCCCGTAGATCCACGGCAGCCGGCTCAACATCCCGTGGTAGGTACCGCGAAGGAGCCGGCCCAGTCCCCACGGGAAGATGTCGGCCAGGTCGACGCAGTCCGCCTGCAGCCCGCGTCCGCGCAGCCGGCTGGCCAGTTCCTGGCTCGCGCCGTCGTGTCCGGCGCCCGCACTGGCATAGATGATCACTACGCGCGGTCGCCCCCCACCGACGCCGCGGGCAGGCGGCTCGGACGCCTCCTTGCGGTCCGCCTGGTACCGCCCGGATCTCAACGTCATCCGGCCATCTACCCACAGGAGGTGCGAAGAATCCTCGGAACACCCCACCGGCTACCGCCGGGCGGACCCGACCCCTCACCGGCACCCCTTTCTCCGCCAAGAGCCCGGCCCGGAGACCGGAGCAGGACGTAGACTCCGGGTATCCCGCGACGCCCGGCCGACGCCAACTCCACACCGCGGCCGGAGCCCCGGCCCACCCGGAGGTCGCCATGCGGGTACTGATCGTCACCGCCGGCTCCCTCGGCGACGTCGCCCCCTACACCGGCCTCGGCGCCCGACTGCGGGCCGCCGGTCACCGGCTGGCGGTCGCCGCCCCGACCCCCTACGCCGACCTGGTCACCGGGGCCGGCCTGGAGTTCCGGCCGATCGGTGGGGACCTGTCCGCGATCCGGGCCGCCACCGCCGGGCAGCACCGGTCCTGGACCGTGCCGGGCGCTCCCGGCCTGGTCGACTTCGTCCGGCTCGGCAGCCGGTTCGTGCGCGACCTCGGCACCGGCATCGCGGCCGCCGCCGGGGCGGAGACCGAGGTACTGCTGCTGTCCAGCACGACCGCGCCGCTGGGTTACTCCGTGGCGCAGTACCACGGCATTCCGAGCCTCGGTGTCTTCCTCCAGCCGACCACTCCCACCAGTGCGTTCCCGCCGATCGTGCTGGGCCGGCGCTCACTGGGTGGCTGGGGTAACCGGCTCGCCGGACGGCTCGGCCGGCGACTGGCCCACCGGGTGTACGCCGACGCCTCCCGGCGGCTGCGCGCCCAACTCGGCCTGCCACCGGCAGGACTCGCCCGCCTGGAGCGCGGCGCCACCGCCGACGGCTGGGGGGTGCTGCACGGGTTCAGCCCCACCGTGCTCCCCCGGCCACCGGACTGGCCGACCGGGCTGGACGTGGTCGGCTACTGGTGGCCGCTGGCCCGCACCGGCTGGCGCCCGCCAACCGAACTCGTCGACTTCCTCACCGCCGGCCCACCCCCGGTCTACGTCGGCTTCGGCAGCCTGGCCGACACCCGACCCGGACTGCACGCGCTGGTCGCCGGGGCGCTACGCCGGGCCGGCGTACGCGGTGTTCTGCAGGGGCTGGGCCGTGCCGGGCCGCAGCCGGAGGGTGACCTGCTCACCGTCGGGGACGTACCGCACGACTGGCTCTTTCCCCGGATGGCCGCGCTGGTCCACCACGCCGGTTGCGGCACCACCGGGGCGGGACTCCGGGCCGGGGTGCCGGCGGTGCCGGTACCGATCCTCGCCGACCAGCCGTTCTGGGCCGCCCGGCTGGTCGCCCTCGGGGTCGGCCCGGCGGTACTGCCGTTCCGCCGGCTCGACGAGACCGGACTCGCCACCGCGATCCGGGCGGCGGTGACCGAGCCGGGCCTGCGGCACCGCGCCCGGGCCCTCGCCGACCGGCTGGCCGCCGAGGACGGCGCCGGCGCGGTGGTGGCCGCGGTCGACCGACTGGCCCGGTGACCCGGTCGCCCGCGGCCGGCCCGATCCCGCACGCCGCTCTCGCTGACGCGGGGCGGCTCAGAGCTTCTCGTAGCAGGGCCGGTCCAGGGCGTACGCCTGGGCGGTCGGCCCGACGGTCAACGGCCGGACCTGAGTCACCCCGGTCGGGGCGGCCCGGTCCGGCCGGTACACCGCGGTGACCCGGACCGCGCCGTCGCTCGGGCCGGCGGCGTAGTTGCCGGCGCCGGCCGGCAGCATGCCCTCGTAGTCGACCGAGGTCAGCGACTTGACCGCGGCCAGCAGCCCGGCCCGGGTCAGGTCGCCGTCGGCCACCGCCTTGGTCAGCGCCGCCTTCATCGGATACGACCACACCCACCCGGCGGTGTACCCGTCGTTCGGGGTGACCTGGCCCAGCGCCTGGCGCAGCGCCTGGTGCCCCGGGGTGTCGGCACCCCAGGCGTCCCACGGCGCGGTCTGCTCGTAGCGGGCTAGCAGGGCGGGCGCGGCGGCGCTCTGCAACAGCGCAGGATTCCAGGTCGGGCTGGTGCCGATGAACCGACCGGTGAAGCCCCGGGCCGCCGCCTGGCCCACGATCGCCGCCGCGTCGGCCGGTCCCATGGTCAGGATCACCAGGTCGGGTCGGCCGGAGAGGATCGCCTGGATCGCGCCGGCCTGCTTGTCCGCGCCGGTGTCGGTCTTCACCGCGCTGAAGGTCATGCCCAGGCTCTGCGCGCCGAGCTTGGCGCCGGCCGCCGCGTCGTCGCCGTAGTCGCCGGCCAGGTGCACGGCCAGCACCGATTTCACCCCGTGCGCCTCGCGGGCGTAGTCGAGCGCGTTCATCGACTCCAGGCAGTAGTTGGCGCCGGACTCGACGATCACGTCCTCGAAGGCGTACGCCGAGGTCCAGGCGGCCGGCGCCGCGACCACGCTGCTGGCCTTCATGTCGGCCAGGATGGCGGCGGTGGTCGGCGAGCCGAGGGTCTGGGCCAGGGCCAGCACGTTCGGCTTCATCTCCTGGTACACCTGGTTGTGCGTCTGCGGGTTGTACTTGTTGTCCCGGATCCAGCGGGTCACGTCGACCTCGTAGTCGCCGATCCCGCCGGCGGTGTTCACCCGCTTCCAGAACGCCTTCTGGGCGTCGGTGATCGGCACCGCCAGTGCCCGGAACGGCCCCTCGGTCAGGTCGGAGATGATCCCGAGGTAGATGCACCCCTTGTTCTGGTCCACCGCCTCGGGGCACGGCTCGGCGGTGACCCCGACGTCGGTCTTCACCCCGGACGCGTCGGTCTCGGTGTCCCCGCCGCGACATGCGGCGAGTGCGGCGCAGAGCAGCAGGGCGACGGTCGCGGCGGCGACCCGACGCGGTTCGACAGCGGACGGTCTGTTCCTTCCCATGGCTACCTCACTGGAGTTCAGTAGGAGAACGGCCAGGTTTTCCAGTAGTTGCGGACCCGTACCCAGATCCCGAACAGGCCCCGGGGCTCGAAGATGAGGAAGACGACCAGGAGTACGCCGTAGAGGATCGTCTCCACCTGGAAGACGTTCGGCACCTCGTTCGGCTGGGCGCTGAGGAACGGCACCCACGCCTGCAGTTCCCGGGTGAACCGGGGCAGCAGGGTGATGAAGAACGCCCCGGCGATCGCGCCGGAGATGGTGCCCGCACCGCCGATCAGCACCATCGCGATGTACTGCACCGACAGCAGCAGGCTGAACGAGCCCGGGTCGAAGAACCCGGTGATGGTGTACAGCAGCGCCCCCGCGCAGCCGGCGTACGCCGACGAGACGGCGAAGGCGATCGTCTTGTACCGGGCCAGGTTCACCCCGATCACCCCGGCCGCGATGTCCCGGTCCCGGATCGCGGTGAACGCCCGCCCCACCTTCGACCGGGCCAGGTTGGCGGCGGCCAGCGCGAAGCCGAGCAGGAGCAGCAGCATCAGCCAGTAGAGCTTCTGGTCCCGGGTGCCCAGCGGACCGGTGGCGGCGATCGGCTGCCCGAAGAACTCCAGGGTGGCCGCCGGCCGGCCGACCCCGGCACCGCCGGTCAGCGCCGACCACTCGCTGAAGACGTGCTGCCCGATGAAGACCAGGCCGAGGGTGACGATCGCCAGGTAGAGCCCGCGCAGCCGGGTGGCGAGCGGGGCGACGAGCACCCCGGCCAGCCCGGCGACCAGGCCGGCGGCGGGGAGCCAGACCAGGATGTTGGTGACCCCGAACCCGATCACCCGGCCGTCCGGGTCGCCGCTGATCGCCGCCGCCGTGTAGGCGCCGACGGCGAGGAAGAAGGCGTGCCCCAGCGAGACCTGGCCGGCGTACCCGGTGACCAGTCCCAGCCCGATCGCCCCGATCGCCGCGACGCAGCCCAGCGCCAGCAGTTGCAGCACCTCGTCGGTGAGCAGGAACGGCATCAGGAGGGCGGCGACCAGCAGCACCGCCATCGCCGCCCGCTTGGCCGGGGTGTCGAAAAGGCTCAACTCTTGCGCGTACGAGGTGTGCAGGTCGGGACGTCCGCGCAGCCGGGTACATCGGCCGGCGCCGACGACATAAGACATGCGATCACCTCCTTCCAGGGCGGTGGTCTCGTGCGGTCTGAGCCAGAGATCCCCCGGCTTCCAGCCATAGGGAAGGGTTAAACCCGCTCGACCTCCCTGGTGCCGAAGAGCCCGTACGGGCGGACCAGCAGGACCAGCAGCATCAGCACGTACGGGCTGATCACCGAGACGTTGCCGCCGAGCCAGGGCGCGTGCTGCTGGTAGCTGGCGGTGAGTTCCTGGATCGTCCCGACGGCCAGCCCGCCGACCACCGCGCCGGGCAGCGAGTCGAGTCCACCCAGGATGATCACCGGCAGCGCGGTCAGCGCGATCAGCCAGAGCGCCGCGTCGACGCTGGCGCCGGCGGCGGCGAAGGTGCCGGCGACCGCCGCCAGGCCGCCGGCCAGCCCCCAGGAGAGTGCGAAGACCCCACCGACCGAGACGCCCTGGGCCAGGGCCGCCTCCTGGTCGTAGGCGGCGGCCCGCATCGCCAGCCCCATCCGGGTGTACCGGAAGAAGGCGAAGAGCCCGACGATCAGCACGGCGGTGGCGAGCAGCGCGGCGAGGTGCCGCTGTTGCAGGTCGATCCCGGTGCCGGGGATGGTCACGGTACGCAGTCCCCACGGGTCGCCGACGTGCCGGACATCCAGCCCGATGAAGCCGTTGACCACCACCCGGACGGCGACGTCCACCCCGAGGGTGATGATGGCGACCACGAACGCCGGGCGCCCGACCATCGGCCGCACCGCCACCCGCTCCACCCCGAGCGCCAGCCCGGCGGTGAGTACCGCGGCGACCGGCACCGCCGCCCAGAAGCCGACCGGCCCGGCCAGGTAGGTGACCAGCACCGCACCGGCCAGCATGAAGGCGGGCTGGGCGAAGCTGATCACCCGGGTCGCCTTGTAGATGATCACGAACCCGAGGGCGAGCAGGGCGTAGACGCTGCCGGTGCCCAGGCCGCGCAGCAGGCTCTCGGCCAGCTCCGTCATCCCGCCTCCCCCGGACCGGTCCGGGCCGGTGCGCGCCGGTACAGCTCGTCGATCTCCTCGGCGAAGCGTGCGGCGACGGCGGCCCGGCGTACCTTCTGGGTGGCGGTCAGCTCGCCGTCGTCGTGGTCGAGTTCCTTGGGCAGCAGCGTGAAGCGCCGGATCTGCTCGACCGGGGCCCGGCCGGCGTTCACCGCCGCGACCAGCCCCTCGACCAGGGTCCGGACCTCGGGCTTGCCGGCCAGGTCCCGATAGGTGGTGTACGCCAGCCCCCGGCGCTGTGCCCACTCCCCCACGGTCTCCAGCTCGATCCCGACCAGCGCCGTCAGGTAGGGCCGGCGGTCGCCGACCAGGATCGCCTCCTTGACGTACGGCGACGCCTTCAGCGCGTTCTCGATCTCCGAGGGGGCGACGTTCTTGCCACCGGCAGTGATCATGATGTCCTTGGCCCGGTCGGTGATCCGCACATGGGTGCCGGCGACCCACTCGCCGATGTCGCCGGTCCGCAGCCATCCGTCGGCGTCGCGCACCGCCGCCGTCGCGCCCGGATCCCGGTAGTAGCCGGCGAAGACGCCCCCGTGCCGGGTCAGGATCTCCCCGGTCTCCTCGTCGATCCGCAACTCGACGCCGGGGTGCGGCTCGCCGACCGTGCCGAGCCGGACCCGGCCCGGCCGGTTTCCGGTGGCCACCGCGGTGTTCTCGGTCATCCCGTACACCTCGTGCATCCGGACGCCGATGCCCATGAAGAACCGCAGCACGTCCGGGGCGATCGGGGCGGCGCCGGAGGCGGCGTACCGGACCCGGCGCATCCCGATCCGCACCCGCAGGGCCCGGTAGCAGAAGAGCCAGCCGATCCCGTACGCCGCCCGGGTGCCGACGGTGTGCCGGCCACCGGTCCGGACCAGCGTTCCGGCGATCCGGTCGGCGACCCCGAGCCAGAGCCGGGCGTTCCAGCGCTTGACCGGTGAGGCGTTGGCCAGCCGGATGGTCACCCCGGCGAGGATCTTCTCCCAGATCCGGGGCACCCCGAACAGAATCGTCGGCTGCACCTCCCGCAGGTTCGGCTGCACCGTGTCGATCGACTCGGCGAACGCCACCTGCACCCCGGCACCGGCGTTGAACCAGGTGGTGAAGATCCGCTCCGCGACGTGGCAGAGCGGAAGGTACGACAGGAGCAGGTCGTCCGGCCCCGGCGGCGGGTCGGCGAACCCGCCGCCGTCGACCAGTACCCGGATCGCGAAGTCCACGTTGGCGACGGTGAGCATCGCGCCCTTGGCCGGACCTGTGGTGCCGGAGGTGTAGATCAGGGTGGCGACGTCCTCGGCGGTGGCCGCCGCCATCCGCGCGGCCACCGCCCCGGGCTCGGCCGCCCGGTGCTCGGCACCGATCGCCAGCAGCTCGTCCCAGCCGAGCAGGGCGGGGTGCCGGTAGCGGTGCCGGATGCCGCGCGGTTCGAGATAGACGATCCGCTCCAGTTCCGGACAGTCGCCGATGACCTCCAGCGCCTTGTCGACCTGCTCCTGGTCCTCGGCGACCAGGACCCGGGCACCGGAGTGGGAGAGCAGGTAGCCGACCTCCGGCGCCGGGTTGGTCGGATAGAGGCCGACCGTCATCGCCCGCAGCGCCACGGCCGCCACGTCGGTGAAGAGCCACTCCCGACGGTTCTCCGCGTGGATCGCCACCCGGTCGCCCGGCTGCACGCCGAGGGCCAGCAGCCCGTGCGCCACGGTCTGCACCGCGTCCCAGTAGCCGGCCCAGGTGACCTCCTGCCAGATACCCCGGTCCTTCTCCCGCATCGCCACGGCTTCCGGGGTGGCGAGAGCGCGGTCGCGGACCCGTACCGCGATGGTGGTGGCCGGGGCACCGCCGGGCTCCTTCATCGCGGCTCCTCCCGTCGGATGTCGCCGGTCCCGCCGAGGTAGGCCCGTACGACGTCCGGGTGGTGCGGGATCTCCGCCGGGTCGCCGGTCGCGACGACCTGGCCGAAGTCGACCACCAGCACCCGGTCGGCGAGGTCCATCACCAGACCCATGTCGTGCTCGACCAGCACGATCGGGATGTCCAACTCGTCGCGGATGTCGAGGACGAACCGGGCCATGTCCTCGGTCTCCTCCAGGTTCATCCCGGCGACCGGCTCGTCCAGCAGCAGGAGTTTCGGCTCCATCGCCAGGGCCCGGCCCAGTTCGACCCGCTTCTGCACCCCGTACGGCAGCAGTCCGACCGGCATCCGCCGCCACCGTTGGAGTTCGAGGAAGTCCACGATCTCCTCGACCGCGGCCCGGTTGGCGATCTCGGACCGGCGGGCCCGGCCCAGCCAGGCGATCGCGGCGAGCGGGCCGTAGCCGATGTGGGGGTGCCGGCCGAGCAGCAGGTTGTCCAGCACGGTGAGGTTGCCGAAGAGTTCGACGTTCTGGAAGGTCCGGGCCATGCCCAGCGCCGCGATGGCGTGCGGCCGGAGGCCGACCAGATCCATCCCGTCGAAGAGGACCCGCCCGGTCTGCGGCCGGTAGACCCCGGAGAGGACGTTGAAGATGGAGGTCTTGCCCGAGCCGTTCGGCCCGATGATGGCGAAGAGTTCGTGCCGGCCGACGGTGAAGCTCACTCCGTCGATCGCCCGTACGCCCGCGAAGTGCAGCCGGACGTCCTCGAAGCGCAGGATCGGGTCCGCGTCGCCGTCGACGCGTTGGTTGCCGGTCTGCTCGGCCCGGCCCGCCGCCCGGCCGGTCGCCGCCCCGGTCGTCACGACAACCACCGCTTGCGCCGCCGGTAGTGCTTGACCTCCCGGAACGACCGCCGGCCGGCACCGGCGGCGGCTCCGAGCCCGAGATAGAACTCCCGGATGTCGTCGTCGGCCAGCAACTGTTCGGCCGGCTTGTCCAGCACCACCTGGCCGGTCTCCAGCACGTAGCCGTGGGTGGCCAGCGAGAGTGCCATGGTGGCGTTCTGCTCGACCAGCAGGATTCCGGCACCGGTCGAGTTGATCGCCGTGATCAGTTCCCGGACCTGGTCGACCAGCCGGGGGGCGAGCCCGAGGCTGGGCTCGTCGAGCAGCAGGTAGCGCGGTTGCGCCATCAGCGCCCGGCCCATCGCGAGCATCTGCTGCTCGCCGCCGGAGAGGTATCCGGCGGTGTGCCGGCGGCGCCGGGCCAGCGCCGGGAAGAGCCCGAAGACGTACTCCAGTCGGGTCGGGACCTGCCGGTGCGCGGTGTGCCCGCCGAGCCGCAGGTTCTCCTCCACGGTCAGCTCGGCGAAGATCCGGCGTCCCTCCATCACCTGGCAGACGCCTCGGCGGACCACGGCGGCCGGGCGGAGCCGGTGGATCGGCTCCCCGTCGAGCGTGACCGTGCCCTTGGTGACCGCGCCGTCGTGGACGCCGAGCAGGCCGCTGACCGCCCGCAGCAGGGTGGTCTTGCCGGCGCCGTTCGCGCCGAGCAGCGCGACGATCCCGCCGGGCGGCACGGCGAGGCTCACCCCGCGCAGCACCAGCATCACGTCGTCGTAGACGACCTCCAGATTGCGCACCTGCAGCATCCGGGAACCCCCGGTTCTCGGTTGTGGCGCGGGTCACAAAGTTACCGGACATTAACCACGGCGCCACGTTCCGTCAAGAGCATCAGTGTGACCGGCGTCAATTCCGCCGGAACGGCGGAGGCCAGCCCCTACCGGCCGCAACGACCCCAGCCGTGACCTGGGAGGGCACTGTGCGTGATGGGATCGGTCCGCGCGTCGTGTCGTGGCGCGACGGGCTGCGCGGCGAAGCGCCCCACCCACCCATCGCTATCCGTAAGTCGAAAGTCACTCCTTGACGTCTTGCGCCCCTACCCTCAGGATGGCCACGTCGCAACATCCCGCAATCAGCAGGACAGGGAGTGGACCATGCGCCTAACGTTGATCGGTAAGGATCCGGAGTCGAACCCGACCGGCTCGCCCACGGTGTACCGCACCGACCGGGAGAGCTGGGTGGTGCAGGGTTGGGTGGTGTCGGATCCAGCGGCGTTGGCACAGATGAGCATCCCGGAGGGTGAGTCCTGCGTGGAGATCCCGGACCGGATGCTCCAGTTCTTCAGGCAGGGGGATCGTGACCTCGATCAGTGAGGACGAGTTCGAGCGGCTGCTGGTGAGCTTCGAACGCGATGCCATCCACCTGGAGACGCGCGATGCGTACGGCACTGCGGTCGAGCTGCCGTACATGGCCAAGTGGGCCGCCGGCGAGCCGGATGACCTGACGTGGCTGGAGGGCTGGTGCAAAAGCCTGCGCGAGCACGTCAAGGCAGGTAGATCGGTGCGCCGGGCGCGTATTGTCTCCGAGCCGCTGAGCGACTATCAGCGCTGGTCGTACAGCATCGCTGCGCCCATGGTGGACGCGGGCGAGTGCATCCGCTGGGTGCCGCGTCGCCTGGTGTCCTCGCTGGCGTTGCCGGGCAACGACTACTACCTGTTCGACGATCGCTTGGCGGTCTTCCTTATCTACGCGGGCAACGGCCTGGCCGTCGACCGGGTGGCATCCACCGATCCCCACGACCTGCGGCTGTGCCGGTCGGCGTTCGAGGATGTATGGAAGTTGGCCATCCCGCACCGTGACTACCAACCCGTCTAGCGCTGCCCGCCAGGGCCAAGAGGCGCTCGGTGTCCGCCTCCGTGAGCTGCGCAAGGAAGCAGGGCTCACGGGGCGGGCGCTGGCGGCCTTGACCGACCAGCACTTCACGCGGGTCAGCAAGATCGAGCATGGCGTCCAGCCGCCGACCGACAGTGACATCCGCGCCTGGTGCCGGGCGTGCAACGCCGAGGACCAAATCCCGGATCTGACCGCCACGCTGCGCGCGGTGGAGTCGGCGTACCTGGAGTTCCGGCGCCACAGCCGGGCGGGCATGAAGCGGGTGCTTGGCGCGCACACCGTTGCCCTGTACGAGCAGACGTCGGTGTTCCGGATCTACGAGCACAACGCCATCCCCGGGCTGTTCCAGACCGCCGACTACACGGCGGCGATGCTGTCGTTCTGGATCGACTTCCTGGAAACACCCAACGATCTGGACGAGGCCGTGGCGGTGCGGATGGAACGTCAGCGGGTGCTCTACCAGCGCGGCAAACGGTTCGTTGTGGTGCTGGAGGAACAGGCACTGCGTACCTGGTTCGGGGACGCCGCCACCCAGGCCGGGCAGCTGGACCGGCTGCTCGCGGTGATGTCCTTGCCGAACGTTTCGGTGGGCATCATTCCCCTGATGACCGAACGCCCTGCGGTCGCTTCCACCGGCTTCTGGATGTTCGACAACCTGCTGGTTGCCTTGGAGACGCCCACGGCGAGTATCGAGGTAACCCGGCCACATGAGATCGAGCTGTATGCCCGGATGTTCGACCGCCTTCAGGTGTCGGCCCTGTACGGCCCCGAGGCACGGGCGCTGATCAGCCGCACGATCGACCAACCTGGCAAGTAGGGTCGCAATACTTCGCAACATCATGGACGCCGTTGACGGCCCGCTCATACCGTCATGTCGGAACTTCGGTAGAACGGACGTACCAAACGTCTGTCCGTTCGGTGACGAGGTTCTCTCGAGGCTGCCGGACGGCCTGCGGCAACGGTGTCCGTCCGGCAGCCACCCTCAAGCAGGCGAAGGGTGACCCGTGATGACGCTTGGTGCTCTGATCAGCGCCATAATGCTGGGATTCCTGGCAGGACTGTTCAGCCTCAAGGTCAAAGAGCGGTGGTGCCCGGAGTGCGGCGCGTCCACCTTGCGAAAGCCTCCGGACTACGTCGGTAGGGAGCGGGATGCAACTCCCAGCGCTGCAGGTGCGCCAACTCGTCAGCACGATGACCGCGAGCGGTAGGCCGAGCAAACGACACGAGCACCCGCCTGCCTCTCCGGAGCTACCGACCCCAGGCCGGGCGATGTGCCGGAGATTGGCGAGGCCGCCAGCGTCCAGTGATCCGGGATCCCGGGGCGCCACGTACCAGAAGGGGAACTACGTGGACGACATCGAAGCCCGGTGGCGGGCCGACGTCGAGGTCGAACGCCAGCACCGGGGCGGCGGCCGGTGTCGCGATTGTGCGCCCCGGGGCGGCTGCCTGGCGCTGCTCGGCGCGGTACGCCGCCGGGTCGACGCCGAGGAGACCGGTCTCCGGCCCACGCTCGGACGGCTGGTGTGATCCAGTTGGTCCGGCGTTGACTGACGAGAGGAGACCCGGGATGGTTGTGCACCGGATTCAGGCGGCCGGCGCCCGGCGGACGGCCTGCGGTGAGGTGGTGGCGAAGCTGTCGCCGACGGAGGGAACGTCCACGGACCCGGCCCGGGTAACCTGCCCCGCGTGCCGCAGGTGAGCAGGTCAGGGCGTACCGCGACGGCGGTAGCGGCGGTACGCCGGGCGGCTGATGCCGGCGGTGCCGACGCTGGCTACGGTGCGGAGGTGGACTGAGAGCGGGGGCTGACCGCACCGGCCTGGGCCGTGGACACCGGTCCGGTACTCGGCGTCGGCGTGTTGCAGGCCTACACGTCGTGGGCGGCGGCCCGGGCGAGCCGGACACCACCCGGCGGGCGTACGACCTGGTCACCGCCGGCTTCGGACCGGGGGCGAACGGTCCGCTGCTGCTGGTCGCCGCCGACCCGCCCGCCGGCACTGACCCGACCGACGTTGCCGGGACGACCGGGCTGCGGGCCGCCTCGCCGAGCCCGGTTCTCCGATCCTGGTCACCGGCGCCAACGCGGCCGGGATCGACTTCGCCGAACTGACCGTCCGGCGGCTGCCGTGGCTGGCCGGTACGGTACTCGTCGCCTCGTTCCTGCTGCTCACCGTCGTCTTCCGCAGCCTGCTGGTACCGCTCAAGGCGGTGCTGGTGAACCTGCGCTTGGTCGGCGCGGCGTACGGGGTGATCGTCGCGATCTTCCAGTGGGGGCTGGCTGGCCGGGCCGCTCGGCACCGGCGACGGTGGCCCGGTCGACGCCTGGGTACCGACGATGCTCTTCGTGGTGGTCTTCGGACTGTCGATGGACTACGAGGTGTTCCTGCTCTCCCAGATCCGGGAGGAGTACCTGCGTACCCGCGACAACGCCAGCTCGGTCGCCGACGGGCTCTCCGCGACGGCCCGGGTGATCACCCCCGCTACCGCGATCATGGTCTGCGTCTTCGCCGCGTTCGACGCCTTCGACGACCGCGCACTGCAGGCGATGGGGGTCGGGCGGGCCGCCGCCGTACTGGTGGACGCCACGATCGTCCGGCTGGTGCTGGTACCGGCGGCCATGCAGCTTCTCGGGGACCGGAACTGGTGGCTACCGGGCCGGCGTGCCCGGGGCGGCCGACGATGGTAGCGCGTGCCGGTCAGTGCCGATGCCGCCAGAGCTGGGCCCGGATCTCGCCACCGGGATGGCGCGAGCTGTGCACGTTGACGTACGTGACACCGGCCCGTACCGCCGCGACCAGTTCGCCGAACTCTCCCGGCGCGATCCCCTGGGCCGTCGGCCCGATCACGTCGGCCGGTCGGACCGTACCGCTGATCGTGGCCGGCGCGGCGGGGCAGGGCTGGGTGCCCACCGGACCGTTGCCGAGGTTGGTGCAGAGGAAGGCACTGATCCCGCCGCTGCGGGCCCAGCCACCGACGTGGATGTGCGCCTGGGTGACCTCTCCCTCCAACGCCCGGTAGTGCAGCCGGTAGGTCAGCTCCTGCCCCGCCTCGTCCACGGCGAGGCGGAACCCACCGTCGCCACTTGTCGAGATCGCTAACGGGTCCTCCTGGTAGCCGGTCAGCCGTTCCCGCAGGACGCCTCGGCGCTCCGGGTCGTCGTCGTTGCGCTCGGCGTTGCCGGAGGCGATCCGGGCCGTTCCCGCCCCGGCGGCCAGCAATGCCACCACGGAGGCCACCACGCCGTACCGTCGGATCATCATCGTCGCGCCTCCCCGGTCCGCTACGGCCAATGCCCGTCACCCGATGCAACTGGCCAACGCCAGCCGCGACACGACAGTCAGGTGACAGATCGTGGACAGGACGCCGGGTCGGGATGACGGCCCGCCCCAGGTCGTCGCCCATCCAGGTCGTCGCCGCCTGGGGCGGCAACTCCGGCGCCGCGTGCCCCATCCATGCACCCAGCTCGACAGCCTCCGTGCCGTCCACAACCTAGTCTCGGAGTCGGGCGAGGTGCCGGATCTTGTTCATCGCGTCCAGCGCGGCGACCTTGTACGCCTCGGAGAGCGTCGGGTAGTTGAAGACCGTGTCGACCAGGTAGTCGACGGTGCCCTGGCAGCCCATCACGGCCTGTCCGATGTGCACGAGTTCGGTGGCTCCGCTGCCGAAGATGTGCACCCCGAGCAGCCGACCGCTGTCGGGGGCGACCAGCAGCTTCAACATCCCGTACGAGTCGCCACTGATCGTGCCCCGGGCGAGTTCCCGGTAGCGGGAGATGCCCACCTCGAACGGCACCCTGTCCCGGGTGAGCTCGTCCTCGGTCCGGCCGACGAAGCTGATCTCCGGAATCGTGTAGATGCCGATCGGCTGCACCTCGGAGAGGGCCCGCACCGGCTCGTCACAGGCGTGGTGCGCCGCCAGCCGGCCCTGCTCCATCGAGGTGGAGGCGAGGGCCGGAAAGCCGATCACGTCCCCGACCGCGTAGATGTGCGGCACCGCCGTCCGGAACTCCGCGTCGACCTCGATCCGACCCCGCGCGTCGGCGGCCAGACCGGCGTTCTCCAGGTCGAGTTCACTGCCCAGCCCCTGCCGGCCGGCCGAGTACATCACCGTGTCGGTGGCGATCCGCTTGCCGCTCTCCAGCACCGCGATGGCACCTCGGGAGTGCCGCTCGACCGCCGCCACCGTCTCACCGAACCGGAGCGTCACCGCCCGGTCCCGGAGGTGGTACTTCAACGCCTCCACGATCTCCAGGTCGCAGAAGTCGAGCATGTTGGCGCGCCGCTCGACCACGGTGACCTCGGTGCCCAGCGCGGCGAACATCGAGGCGTACTCGATGCCGATCACCCCGGCACCGACCACGACCATCGAGTTCGGCACCCGTTCCAGGTTGATGATGCCGTCCGAGTCGACGATCGTACGCTCGTCGAAGTCCACACTGGCCGGTCGCGCCGGCCGGGTACCGACGGCGACGATGATCTTCTCGGCGGTCACCTTCGACTCGCGCCCGGCCGGGTCGGTCACGGTGACCGTGTGCGGGTCGGCGAACCGGGCGGTACCGGTGATCAGGCGTACCCGGTTGCGGGTCAGCTGGCTGCGGACCACGTCGATCTCCCGGCCGATGACGTGCTGGGTCCGCGCCGTCAGGTCGGCGACGGTGATCTCGTCCTTGAGCCGGTAGCTCTGGCCGTACACCTCCCGCTGGCTGAGCCCGGTCAGATAGAGCACCGCCTCGCGCAGCGTCTTCGACGGGACGGTCCCGGTGTTGATGCACACCCCGCCGACCATGTGCTGCCGCTCCACCACCGCCACCCGGCGGCCGAGCTTGGCCGCCGCGATCGCGGCCTTCTGGCCACCCGGTCCCGAACCCATCACCAGCACGTCGAAGTCATGCATCCCTACAGTCTGGCAAACCGGTGATCGGACCGCTCCGGGCCGATCGGCCGGTTACCCTGCGCGGCCACCCGTTCACCGCCACCCGTCCATCAACCGGTGCAGGTTCTGCCGCCACGCCTGCGCGAAACCGGGGTCCCCGCGCCCGTGCGCCCAGACCACGATGAAGACCGCGGTCAGCGCCCCGCAGGCGTGCAGCACCGCCCGGTCGGCGTCGTCGAGGGTACGCCCGTAGCCGGCCAGGAACGCGTCGGCGAGATCCGGCCGGTCCCGCCACGGTCCGAAGTAGAGTCGGTTCAGGTCGTTGACCCAGACCTCCGGCGCGGTCCACTCAAAATCGATGACCTGCACCCGGCCCTCGGGCCGGTGCCGGGCGTCCCGAGCGACGAGCCAGTTGCGCGGGCTGTAGTCGAGATGGCACGGCACCCGGGGCGGTGCCGGAACACCGGAGAGGTTGCGCAGCTCGGCCCGGACGAAGTCGAGTTCCCGGGGTTCGAGCAGCCCGTGCGCCCGGACCGAGAGCCGGTCCAGTTCGTCGAGTTTGCAGTCGACCAGGTCGGTCCACGGCGGCAGCGCCTCGGTCTCGTGCAGCCGGCGTAGCAGTACCCCCGCCTCGCGCTGCACCTCCGGATCCGTCACGTACGCGGTGCCGGGCTCGCCCGGCACCACCGAGAGCACCAGCGCGAGCCGCTCGTCGTCGTACGCCCGCAGTCTCGGTGCGCATCCGCCGAGCCCCGACACCCAGCGCTGGTACGCCGTCAGCTCCCGCCGGTAGCGCTCCGGGTCGCCGTGTCCCTTCACGAACCAGACGGTTCCATTGCCGTCCCGCACCTCCAGCACGCCCGCCGCACCGTGCCGCCACGACCGGTCCGCGACCACCTGCGCGGAGCCGAGCACCTGCCGTGCGTACCCGATTAGTTCGGCATGCACGGTCGACTCCTCTCCGGGTCAGGTCCGGCGTGGCAGGCGGTGCAGTACGACGTCGTCGAGCCGGCCGCCCGAGATCGCGGCGGTCAGATAGGTGGCGTACGGCTGGCGGCGCCGGTCGGTCGGCGAGCCGGGGTTGAGCAGCCGCAGCCCGCCCGGGGCCTCGCTGTCCCAGGGGATGTGGGAGTGGCCGAAGACCAGCAGGTCGCAGTCGGTGAACCGGGCCGCGCACCGGCGTTCCCGGCCACCGGCCGGACCGGTCTCGTGCACCACGGCAACCCGCAGGCCGGCCAGCTCGACCCGGGCGATCTCCGGCAGTCGGGCCCGCAGCTCGGGGCCGTCGTTGTTGCCGTAGACCCCGACGAGTCGGGTGGCGCGGGACTCCACCGCGTCGAGCAGCGGTTCGTGCACCCAGTCCCCGGCGTGGATGACCACATCGGCCTCGTCGACCGCCGCCCACAGCTGCGGCGGAAGGTCTCGGGCGCGCTTCGGCACGTGGGTGTCCGCCATCAGCACCAGGCGCACGGCCCCACCCTATCCGGTGGCGACGTCCGGAAGTGGCCGGACAAGCGCATCGGCCCGGCCCTCCCGAGGAGGACCGGGCCGATGGTTGTTGTCGGGTGCCGGCACGGCCGTACGCCTACGCGCCTGGCGCGGTGTCTGGGACCGCCGCCGCGCCTCCGGAGCTGCCGTCCGCCGGCACCCAGGGAGAGAAAGCCGACGAGAGATACGGTCGAGTCATCACCTGCCTCAGTGAACCTTTCAACCTCCCCTTGCGGTCCGTCGGAGCGCAAGGTCGGACGCGGTGTCTGAGCGCCGCGCGGTCAGGTTGAAAAAGGTTCAGTCTGCCGGTGGGCCCGTCCGAGTTCCCGGAGGGCCCCGCTGCCGGCGCCATCGGTTGGCGGCGGGACCTGCTTCGACGGCAACGAACCGCACGCCATCGGGCGGTCCGACGGGCCACAGTGGCGGGCGTGGCCCCGGTTGTGGCCGAGCCGGCGGCGGAGGAGGAGGCTGGTTCCAGCACGCGTCGACGAGCGCCTCGAACTCTGCCCGCATGAGGTCGTCGTCCCGCTGCACCAGCTCGACGAATGCCTCGTGGACCGAACGGGGTGTCGAGACCCCATGTCGTACGCCGCTGCGCATCTCCCCGTCACCCCCACCGCCGATCGCGCCGGAGCCCGGCGAACCGCCGGTCCGGCTGGGCTGTGTCTGTCAGGCGCTGATGACCTTCTGCCGGGATCCGCCGGAGGTGATCGCCACCCGGCGCGGCTTCGCCTGCTCCTTCACCGGAATCCGTACGGCCAGCACACCGTTCTCGTGGCTGGCCTCGATCCGGTCGGTGTCCAGTCCGTCGCCGAGGAAGAGCTGCCGGGAGAAGACCCCGAGCGGCCTCTCTGCGACCTGGATGCGGGCGCCTTCGCCGAGGTTCGGCGGCCGGCGCTCGGCGCGGACGGTCAGCAGGTTGCGCTCGACGTTGATCTCGATCGCGTCCGGGGCGACCCCGGGCAGGTCGAACGCGACGACGAACTCCTCGTCGTTGCGGTAAGCATCCATCGGAATGGCCGTCGGCCGGGACCAGGTTCCCGAACTCAGCGTGCCGAGGGCCTGCTGCGCGAACCGGTCGAGCTCGCGGAAGGTGTCGCTGCGCATCAACATCGGATCCACCTCCTAGTGCTGGCGACAGTGCTGTCAATGCGCGACACCTCGGTTGTATCATGTCGTCGTAACGATGACAAGGGGAATCGTCATCTAACCGATGACGTCAATCGAGGACGGGAGCGGGATGGACCAGCAGACGCCGACCGGTACGGCGTTCGATCGGGTGCAGGATGTCACCACCCGGGTCGGCGAGGGCACCGGCACGGACACCGGCGAGGTCGCCGTGACGCTCGACCAGGTGCTCACCGCGCTCGCCCTGCTCCGGCACCTGCGCACGGAACTCGAGTCCTGGGAGCCACGGCTCATCGTCGCCGCCCGGCAGCGCGGTGCGAGCTGGGCAGAGCTGGCCCCCGCCCTCGGCGTGGCGAGCCGGCAGGCCGCCGAGCGCCGCTACCTGCGACTCCGTCCGGCCGAGGAGGACGCCGCGCCGCAGACCCGGGACGACCGGGTACGCGCCGAGCGGGACCGCCGGGCCGGTGACCGCGCGGCGGCCCGCTGGGCCCGGGACAACGGCGCCGACCTGCGCCAGCTCGCCGGGCAGATCACCGCACTGACCGATCTCGGCTCGGCGGCCCGGTCCAGCCTGGACCGGCTGCACGACGCCCTCGGCGGCACCGACCCGAACGCACTGGTCCGGCCGCTCTCGGACGCCCAGCGGCACCTCCGGGCCGACCATCCGGGGCTCGCGGCCCGGGTCGCCGCGATGAACGAACACCTCGACGAGGTACGCCAGCGCACCGCGCAGCGGCGCGGCCAGCCCCGCCCCTGAGCCCGCGTCGAACGCATTTTGTTGGCATCCCAAACTATTGACAAGCACCATTCAGCGATGTGAATCTCTCTCCAGGGACACCATCGCCGGAGCCGGGTGAATGGTGCGGGAGCACCGGGCAGCCTCCCGCGTTCTCGCTCGCTCGTGCAATCGACGTCTGGGGATCCCATGTCTTCACTCGCCCAACCTCTGAATCCGGCCCGGCACCGCACCCCGATGGTCCTGCGGATCCTCGCGGTCGCGGCGACCGCGGTCGTCCTCCTCGCCACCGCGTTCGCGATCACTCAGGACACCGCGAGCGCGCACGGCTCGACGATCAACCCGGCCTCACGCAACTACGGCTGCTGGAAGCGTTGGGGCAACGACTTCCAGAACCCGGCGATGGCCACCCAGGACCCAATGTGCTGGCAGGCCTGGCAGGCCGACCCGAACGCCATGTGGAACTGGAACGGCCTCTACCGGGAAGGCGTGAACGGCAACCACCAGGCCGCCGTGCCGAGCGGCCAACTCTGCAGTGCCGGCGAGACCGGCGGCGTCCGGTACGCCGCACTGGACAACCCGGGCAACTGGCAGGCCACCAACGTCGGCACCAACTTCAACGTCACCGTGCACGACCAGGCGCTGCACGGGGCGGACTACTTCCTGATCTACGTCACCCGGCAGGGGTTCAACCCGCTCACCCAGCGGTTGGGCTGGAGCAACCTCGAACTTGTCCGGGAGACCGGCCGGTACGCCCCGGGCGAGGGCACCCGGGAGAACGGCGACCCCGTGCTGAACGGCGTCTCCATCACGATGCCGGTGAGCGCGCCGGGCCGGACCGGCCGGCACATCGTGTTCGTGATCTGGAAGGCCAGCCACGCCGACCAGAACTACTACTGGTGCAGCGACGTGAACTTCGGCGGCAGCAACCCGCAGCCGACCGCCACCCCGACCCGTACCCCCACCCCGACGCCGACCCGCACCACCCCGCCGCCGACGACCACTCCGACCCGCACCCCGCCGGCCGGCGGCACGGGTAGCTGCTCGGCGACGTACGCCGTCACCGGTAGCTGGTCGGGTGGCTTCCAGGCCGACGTACGGGTCACCGCCGGCAGCGCCGCGATCCGGGGCTGGACGGTGACCTGGACCTTCGCCAACGGGCAACAGATCAGCAACTCCTGGGGTGCGACGGTCACCACCAGCGGATCCAGTGTCACCGCCCGGAACACCGACTACAACGGGAGTCTCGCCGCCGGTGCCAGCACCAGCTTCGGCTTCCTCGGGTCGCAGACCGGCAGCAACGCCGTACCGACCCTGACCTGCACCGCCACCTGATCCCTCCGGCCGGGTCCGCGGCGACCCGGCCCCCGCCCCAGCGGGCCGGGTCCCGGCCGGCAAGCGCGCCAGAGGATGTCAATCGAACGAGACGTGCTCGAAGGCGTACGGGTTGAGCAGCTCGTCACGGCGCCGGCGCAACCCGTCGAGTTCGCCGGCCAACCGCTCCCGGCCGGTCAGCGGCAACTCGACGGTCTCGCGCAGCCGGAGCCGTTCCCCCACCGCCATCGTGGCCAGATCCTCGGCGAACCGGCCCGGCTCGACCCCGCAGGAGAAGCGGTGCTGCCAGACCCGGACCCGTTCGAAGAGGTATGCCCCCGGCCGCACCTGGAGCCAGGCCCAGCCCTCGGCCGAGCCGTCCTTCCAGTCCAGGTGCAGGCTGCGCAGGATCGGGTCGACCAGTTCCCGGTTGACGTAGGCGTCCACCGCGGACGTCCGGGCGACCGCCCCGAGGTCGTTGACGTGGCCGTCGCTGCCGTCCGGCAGCCGACCGACGATGTCCCGGTAGCTGCGCGGGGCGTCCGGGGCGAGGTCGGCATACTCGGCCGGGTCGCCGGTCGCCGCCAGGAAGGCGCGGGCGTCGATGACGTACTCGACGATCCGCCGGCCGTGCGTGGCCGGCTGCAGCGTCGCCGACTCAATCCGGAGCAGTTCCAGGCCGACCGCGTCGCAGACGGCGTGTTTCATCCGCTCGTCCCGCTGCGTCTGCGCAGTCTGCAAGCTGGTGTCGACCAACTCGACCGCGTACGGCGCCGTCCGGCCGTCCGGGTCGGAGACGACGAAGTCGAAGAGACCCCGGCTCGCCGCGTTCCACTGATTGCCGGTGATGCCCCCGGGGCGGCGCGGCACGAGCTGGCCGAGCCGCTGGTGGGGCCGGGCGATGCGACCGGCCCGCTCGATGATCCCGCCGCTCGCCGCCGGCTCGGCGGGAAGCCGGGTGGATCGTGTCGACGGACGTCCCCCGCCACCGGTCTGTGCCATCTGTCCCTCGGTCCGTAACATCCGCTCGCCGCCTCCGACACCGCCGGTACGGCGGCAGGTCCCCACCATGCTAGAAACCCGGTGCCGGTTACACATCGCCGGTCCGGGTCGGCACAATGGATCACCGTGTCCACCCCTACCGAGCGGTTGCTCCGCGAACTGGACCCACTGCCGTACCCGGAGCGACTCCGCCGGCTGGCTCCGGCCGTCCGGGGCGATAGCCGGTGACGGCACCCTCGCCGGCGTACTGGCGCAGTTGCGCGCCGGCGACGGCTACCAGCGCCGCCTGGCACTGACGATGGCGACGGCCGAGGTGGACGGCGCCCACCTGGTCCTCTCCGACCGGGTGTTGGCGGTCCTGCCGGCCCGCTGGCGGCACCGGGAGGCGCGACGCATCCCCTGGCGCTGCCGCAGATCGCCGACCGAGGCCCGGGACGCCTCGGGGTCCAGCCACGGCGCGCTCAATGCTGCGGCGGGACCGGAGGCAGCAGCTCAGGCCGGTCGGGACAGGATGACGATGCCGAGGCACATCTCGTCGCTGGTGCCCTCGCCCCAGACGACGTACCGGGGCGGCAGGTTGCGCAGTTGGGGCAGGCGCTGCCGCAGCGTGACATCGTGCGTGCAGGTGACCCGGTAGACGTCGCCGGGCCTGACCGCGACCGGTTGCGGCAGCGGCCGGTTGGCCTGCTCGTCGAAGTTGTACGTCGGGATGTCGAGCAGCGTCCGCGCCTTCGGGGTGCCCGGGTTGAGTTCGATCCTGATCGCCCTGCCGAGCAGGTGCATGTGGCCGGCGACCGCCTGCACCACTCCGGCCTCCCTGACCTGGTGGTCGCAGTGCTGCGTGTCGCCGGCCGCCGGGGCACGCCCCTGGTTGCAGTACCGGTTGAGCTGTTCCGCCTGCGCACCAGCCTCGGCGCCGAACCGCTGCGCCACGTCCCGGACCGCGGACTCGCGCTGGCACAGTTCGCCCCGTTCGTCGGCCGCGCAGGGCAGCTCGACCGGGGCCGGTAGCAGCTCGGTGGAGAGCGGGTTGACCTTCTCGGCGCCGTGGACGAGGCGGAGCCGGATGCCGGACCGGTCGGTGTCGTCGGCGCCGGCCCGGACGCCCATCAGGTTGTAGTGCACCTGCATCACCAGCTGGCTGCCGGGCGGCATCGGATAGCCGAGACCGGGTGCGAGCAGTGTCTCGTTCGCGCCCGGCGCCCAGTGCGCCACCCAGGCCGCGTCGCCGATCCCGGCGTCGCCGAAGCAGGTCCAGCCGTCGCCGGGGGTCTCCCCGTCCAGCTTGCGGGCCGCCTCCACCTCCGCCGGATCGAGCCGGAAGAAGATGGCGTGGTGCACCATGTCGCCGTTCTGCGGCAGGAACTGGCTGCCGGTCAGGAAGGCGGGCTCGGTCAGGTCCGGGTCTACCAGGAAACAGCGGTATTCGTCGGTGCCGCCGTTCGGTGCCGCCGGACGGTACGGCCGCGCCATGCCCAGGTTGACGAACCGCTCCCCCGGCCGCAGCGGCGCGGCCGGGGGAATGTCGACCGTGCCGTGCGGTCCACCGTGCGTGCCGGCGGCGGTGGTCGGCGTCGGCGGCGCCGAGCCGGCTTCCGGGTCGGTCCCGCAGGAACTGGTGAGGAGGATGGCGGCCACCGAGACGGCCGCGACGGCGAGAGGGCGTACGTTTCGATGCACGTTCTGCATAACGTCGGGCCTCCGCCCAGGATCCGGGCCGTCCGGCGACTAACGGAAGAAACTCGGAGCTTCGAGGATAGTTCGTCACCGGCCGCGGAGACACCGCGCGTGGACGGCGTAACATTCCGGCCCGTTGGTTGAACCTTTCTCGCCCCACAGCCGAACCACAGGGTGTCGGCCGGACGAAGGGACATCACTGTGCGTCACAGGGCAATGTGCTGGATCGTCGCCCTGGTCACCGCCATGGTCGCGGGTACCACCCTGGGCGCCGGGGCGGCGATCGCCGACGTGACGGTGACCCCCGGACAGGCGGTACAGGGTGATGCGGCGAAGCTGGTCTTCCGGGTCACCGAGGACCGGGCGCCGGCGTACACCACCAAGATCGAGCTGTTGATGCCGGAGTCGGCTCCGGTCGCGGAGACGTACCCGATGTCGGACCCGCAGTGGGCGCCCCGGATGACGATGCGCAAGGTCGACCAGACGCTCGACGGTGTGCACCACGGGCAGGTCACCGAGGTGGTCGGCAGCATCGTCTGGACCCGGGCCGGTGCACCCGCGCCGGGTGGCGGCCCGGCCGAGCTGGTCGTCTCGCTCGGCCCGCTGCCCCGGACCGATCAGATGACGTTCCACCTGGTACAGACGTACTCGGACGGTCATGTCACGAACTGGAACCAGCCGCCGTCGGCCGAGGTCCCGCAGCCGGACTTCCCGGCGCCGGTGCTGACCCTGGCCCCGCCCGCCGCCGCAGCCGGCCCGACCGCCGCAGCGGCGCCCGGGGCGGGTCCGCCGGGGAGCGACGCGGCGGTTGACGAGCCGGACCAGGGCCTCGGCTCGTTGACCACCGGCCTGGTCGCCGGGCTGATCCTCGGGCTGGCCGTCGCCGCCTGGCTGTACCTGCGCCGTCCCCGGCGCGGGGCCACCGACGCCGACCGGGCGGAGACCGCGTCGGCCGCGTCCGACGGCGATTCCTCCCCGACGGAGCCGGCGGCCGGCACGCCTGCCGACCCGGCAGCCTCCGGTGCACCCTCCGGCAAGCGGGCGGCGAGCGGCGGCCGGGCGTGGCGGCTGCACGAGTGAGGCGGTGGCGGCTACGCGAGTGAAGCCCGCACCGACGACGGGGAGGACCGGCTGGCCGCCGCCCCGAATCCAGCCCTACGCGGTCTCCTCGTCCGGCTGATCGGTCTCCTCGTCCGGCTGTGCGGACTCGCCGCGCCGGAGTACGGCCTCGGGGGCGCAGAGCACGGTCACCCGGTAGGAGACGCCGAGGTTGGAGAAGATCTGGCCCCGCAGGTCGAGGCAGAGCCCCACCCCCGGCAGTCCCTCGGGGTGCTCGAAGAACTCGACCACCGGCTCGGCGATCGCCCCGACCAGCCCCTGGGTCCGCATCGCGGTGCTGGCCACCTGGAGCAGAGCCGCGGTGACCTGCACCTCGACGTCGTCGAGCCCGTCCACGTCGTACCAGTGGGTGTCAGGCAGGAAGAGCTGCGAGTCCACCTCCCGCTGCCGGTAGTCGGGCCCCAACTGGCCGCTGTCGGGATCCGGGCGGTCGCCGATCCAGGCCATCCCGGCGTAGTCGCTGCGCAGCCGCCGCGCGTCTGCGGAGAACTCCGTCACGACGGTGTCGAGGCGCGGCTGGGCGACGAGGTACACATCTGCGTCGGTCACCCGGGGCACCCTAGCACCGACGGACCTGGCCGCCGGTCCGGCCACCCCCGCCGCCACCAGGGGTGTTTTCGGCCCCGATCGGCGGTTCGCCCCGCACGTTACCCTGGGGTCCCCGCTGGACGGACCCGTCGGACCGGGACCAAAATGTGCATCGAAGCGATGACGGTCGACGGCGGGCCGGAAGAGGGGACGGCAGCGCGGGGGATGGGACGCCACCGGTCACCGACGGTGAACGGTGCTGGACGGTGATCGGGGACGTACATGGGCATCATGGGGCAGATGCAGCGGGCGCACGCACAACAGGTGCACGCGCAGCAAAGAGCGTCGACCACCCCGTACCAACAGCACCAGCAGATGCTCTGGGAGGCCGAGCACGCCCGGCGGGCCGCCGAACGGGCGGCGGAGGCGGACGAGCGGGAACGCCGACGGCTCTACCTGGAGGCCCGGACGGCCCGGGTCAAGGCCGCCAACGCAAACCTCCAGTCCCAGCTGGACGAGCTGGACAACCTGCTCCAGACGACCCTCGCCATCGACGACCACATCGACCTCGAACGCCTGAAGAAGCGGGCCAGCTATCCGGAGTTCACACCGGGCGAGCTCGGCATGCCGCTGCGGGCGCCGGACTGGCGACGGTTCGCGCCGCCCCCGCCGAACGCGCTCGGCAAGATGTTCGGCGGCGAAACCCGCTACCAACAGTTGCTGACCGAGGCGGAGCAGGCGTTCGAGAAGGCCAAGGCCAAGCACGCGGCCGGTGAGACGGCCCGGCAGCAGCGGCTCGCCCAGGCCCGACGGAAGTACGACCAGCACTGCCGGCAACTCGACGCCCAGGTCGCCGACCACAACGCCGGGATCGACAGGTTCGGCGCCGCGCTGGCCGCCGCCGAACCGAACGCCGTGGTGAAGTACTTCGGGCTGGTGCTCGGCAACTCGGTCTACCCGGAGGACTTTCCGCAGCGCTACCGCCTCGCCTACGTCCCGGACTCCCGGCTGATCGTCGTGGAGTACCTGCTGCCGACCGTCGCGGTGGTGCCGAAGGTTCGGGAGTACCGCTACGTCAAGGCCGACGACGAGGTGCAGACGGTGGCCCGCCCGGCGGACGAGATCCGGCAGCGGTACACGAACATCATCATCCAGGTGGCGCTGCGTACGGTGCACGAGCTCTTCGAGGCCGACCGTACCCGCCTGGTGGAGACGATCGTCTTCAACGGCATCGTCGAGACCACCCACCCGGGCACGGGGCAGGCGGTCCGGCCCTGCCTGGTGACCCTGCGGACCAGCCGGGACGCCTTCACCGCGATCAATCTGGCCAAGGTCGACCCGACGGCCTGCCTGCGACACCTGCGGGCCACCCTCTCCGCCCGGCCGGAGGAGCTGGTGCCGGTGCGCCCGGTGCTCGAGTTCGACGTCGTCGACAAGCGCTTCGTCGACGAGGTGGACGTACTGGCCGATCTGGACCACCGACCCAACCTGCTCAGGTTGAGCCCGACCGAGTTCGAGGACCTGATCCGGAACCTCTTCGGCAAGCTCGGCCTGGAGACCCGGACGACCCGGACGGCGCCGGACGGCGGGGTCGACTGCGTGGCGTTCGACCCCCGCCCGATCTTCGGCGGCAAGGTGGTGATCCAGGCCCGGCGCCCTCCGGGCACCATGGACGTCTCGGCGGTGCGGGGCCTCTTCGGCACCGTGCTCGGCGAGGGGGCGACCAAGGGCATCCTCGTGACGACCAGCGGCTACGGCCCCGACTCGTTCGAGTTCGCCTCCGGCAAGCCGCTGGAGCTGATCGACGGCTCCAACCTGCTGCACCTGCTGGCCGAGCACGCCGAGGTACGCGCCCGGATCGACCCGAGCGAGCGCTGACCCGCCTGCGGTGCCAGGAAGGGCCCCTCTTGTGGAGGAAGCAACAAGAGGGGCACCTGACTCAGTGTGTGCCGGCGTTGCGGCGGTCGTACGCCTCCCGGGCGGCGGCGATCGCCCGCCGGTGCCGTTCCGCCCAGCCGGTCAGCACGAGCAGGGAGTCGTAGAGTTCCCGGGCCATCTCGGTGGCGACGTACTCGACCCGGGGTGGAACGGTGGGATAGGTGGTCCGGATCAGCAGCCCGTCGCGTTCGAGGTTGCGCAGGGTGAGGGCGAGCATCCGTCGGCTGATCCCCTCGACCGAGCGTTCCAGTTCGGTGAAGCGGACCGGTCCCCGGCTCGCCTCGATGATGATCCCGATGCTCCACTTTCCGCCCACCCGGTCCAGAACCTCACGAACCGTGCAGGCCCGGACGTGCTCGCCACAGGCCGCTCCGCCCTCGTGGGCGTCCGGCTCAGCGGCCGGGCCCGCCTCCGGTTCGGTCATCCGTGCCTCCTTCGTCCGGCGGCAATGGTGACATGCGGTTCCCCGTAGCGTAGAGGCCTGACCGTGAGGGACAGCAGGTCATGGCCGCCGACCCCGCCCCGGGTCGCCCGGACCGCCCCCGGGTGGTGGGCGGTCCGGGCGCCCCTGTGCGGGGTCGGTTCGTCGGTGCCGGGGTCAGGGGCTGAAGGCTTTCACCTCCAACAGCCCCACCGAGCCCTGGCCACTGGTCAGCGCCACCCGCAACCGGGTGGTGTCGAGGTCGGGAAAGGTCACCCGGTTGTATCGGTCGACCGCGATCGGGTAGCCGCTGGCACCCGGCACGTCGGCGTACGCGCTGCCGGTCCAGTACTGGAGCTTCCAGGAGGCCGGCAGGCGTACCCCGCCGTTGTCGTCGAAGAAGTAGATCTCGGCGGCGTTCAGGGTGCGGCTGGTCGGCCAAGTCAACTCCGCCCACTGGGCGCCGGTGTTCGGCCAGGTGCCCCAGCGCGGGTTGACGGTGTCGTTGGAGCTCGGCGGGTCGATCCCGTCGTTCAGCGCGGCCACCGACTCCCAGGGCGAGGTGTACGACGCGGACGGCGTCGCCGCCCCCGCCACGTTGCCACCCGGCTCGGGGTCCGGATCCGGGTCGGTGCCGCCCCGGTGGTAGACCTTGATCTCGGTCAGCCCGGTCCTGGCCGATCCGGCGGCGTGGGTGAACTGCACCCGCAGCCGGGAGGTGCTGACCGGGGTGAAGCTGACCCGGTTGTAGTTGGACTGCGGCGTGCCCGGGGTCTTCGCCTGGGCGGCGGCGTTCACCCAGGCGCTGCCGTTGTGGTACTGCACGTTGTACGAGGCCGGTGGCCGGTACCGGTTCGTCGCCCGGTCGTTGCGGAACCAGAGCCGCACCTCGTCGACCGCTCGGGCCTGGCCGAGGTTCAGCTCGTACGAGTCGGTGCCGTTCGGCGTCCCGTAGGCGCCCCAGATCGGTTCGTTGATCGGGAAGCCGTCGATCGCCGCCCCGGTGGAGGTGCCGGCGGCGGTGTACGAGGCGGTCGCCGTCGCCCCCTGGGCCAGGTTCGGCGTGGTCGAGCTGAGGTCGGCGCCGGCCTTGGCGAAGATGTCCACCATCCGGGCGCTGTTCTGCACCACCTGCTGCGGCAGTTGCAGCCCGGGCACGGCGGTGCTGAAGTTGGTCGTGCCGCCGGCCGGCAGGGTGACCGCGCCGGTCGCCGGGTTGAACAGCACCCGGGTCAGCCGGTCCACGGTGAACGCCCTGGTGCCGTTCAGATAGACCGAGTAGCCCTGCGGGACGCCGGAGTACCGGGTCACCCCGTCGGCCGGGTCGTCCCAGACCACGCTGAGGTCCATGTTGCGGTACCGCAGGTTGTTCACGGCGAAGTGCGACCAGTTGATGTCGATCGGGGAGAGTTCGATGGTGTTGTCGGTGCGTGGCCGGAGCCCGGCGACGTCCTCGATCACCGTCCAGTTGCTGCTGCCGAGGATGTTGTGGTGGATCCAGGACCGGTAGTTGATGGTCCGGCCCGACGGGTTCCAGTCCGCCCAGAACTCGTTCGCGTCCGGCCACTGGGTGTTGCCGCCGATGTACTGCGCCCAGGCGTTCCAGTAGAGCAGCTGCTTGTAGTTCTCGGCCGTCATCCACTGGTTGGGGTAGTTGCGCAGCACCGAGGAGTAGAGCCGGAACTGCACGGTCGAGTTGATGGTGGAGAAGTTGTTGCTGCCCGGCTGCCCGGCGGCCGCCGCCGCGGCCTTGTCCCGCTGGTTGGCGGTGAAGAACGGGAAGATCGGGTACTCGGCCGGATCGTCGAAGAGCCGCAGCGCCTGCCGGTACTGGTCGGTGTTCGGCATCAGCCCGACCGAGTACGGGTAGTAGTTGTTGATCTCCTTCCACGGCACGTGCGTGTTCGTCGAGACGTGCTTGTGCTCCAGTAGTTGCCGGGACGGGTTCCACAGCACGTTGACGATGCCGGTGCGGATCCGGTCGGCGATCGCCTGCATCTCGTTCGCCTTGGCCGTGTTGCCCAGCAGGGTGTACGCCTGCACCGCCGCCATGGCGTTGCTCCAGACGTACGCGCCCTCGGCCCGGTCCAGGTTGCCGGAACGCCAGTGGAACGACACCGCGTCGGCGTCGTTGCCGGTCATCGCGCCCCAGTCGTACTCGATCACACCGTTGTTGTTGGTGTCGTAGGTGGCGAGCTGCCCCTTGACGTCCTGCTCGGCGTAGCGGGCCAGGTTCGCCACGATCGCCGGCTGGCCGCCGTGGATCTGGTAGCTGCGCCAGGCCGCCTCGGAGACGTACTGGGTGTAGGAGTTCGACCAGTTCTCCGGGTCACCCGGATTGTCGGTGAACCGGCCGTTGCGGGAGACCTGGCCGATCGAGGTCCACGGCCCGTACGAGTAGATCGGGTTGCGCAGGTACTTCAGGTCGTCGATGTGCATCGGCTGGGTGAGCACGATCGCGTTGTTGTAGCCGAGCGCCCCCTCCACAGAGGTCGGGAACTGGAAGTCCTGGCCCGGGATGTCCACGTCGAGATAGTTGAAGCGCATCAACCACCAGCGGTAGTAGATGTTCTTCTTGATCGCCGCGTCCGGCACGTCGATGTAGGGGATGTTCTCCGCCCACCACCGGTTGTACGCCCGCACGTGGGTGGCGAACGCCGTCGCCGGGGTGTAGCCCCGGTAGGCGGTGTACTCGGTCAACGACTCCGGTATTTCGTTGGCGACGAACCCGAGCTGCACCTTCGTGCTCACCGACTGCCCGGCGGCGAGCGTCACCGACCGGTTCAGCCCGCCGGAGCTGACCGTGAACCCGTCCCCGGACAGCCGCGGATAGAGCGTGCTCAGGTTGTTCTTCACCGCCCTGGTCCCGGTCAGCTCGCTGCCGCTGCCCGAGGTGGCGTACGGCGAGGTGGCCCGCAGCTGCACGGTGGTCGAGCCGGAGCCGGTGTTCCGCACCGTCAGGTTGGTCACCGCGACGTTCTGCGCGGTGATGAACTTCGACACCTCGACCCGGACCGACCCGCTGGTGTAGACGCCCCGCCAGTGGCTCGGCGACTGCCACCGGCTGGAGACCTGCTCGGTGAAGGTGCCCGGGCTGACCACGACCGTGTACGCGGGCTGGCTGCTGATGTTGTCCCAGTAGGCGGCGTTGCCGCCGAAGCCGATCACCGACGGGTTGTGGGTGTACATGAACATGCCCCGGCCCCTGGTCATCAGCCAGGTGCCGGCCGGGTCGTTGCCGGGCCGGGCCAGCAGCCGGTCCAGCCAGAAGTCGGTGCCGCCGCTCTCGGCGTCGTAGATCGCCTGCATGGTGTTGCCGGTGCGGTAGCCGACCGGCGGGGCCGGGACGGCCGGTCCGGAGAACGTGGGAAAGCCGATGGTCTGCGCGGCCGTGGCCGGCGCGCCCGGCGCCACCAGGGCGCCGGTGGCCAGCACGACCGCCAGTCCGGCGGCCCAGGATCTCCGCTTGCTTCCCGGTGCGAACCGCATCGGGTCACCTCCAAAGGGGGTCGGTGGTGGGGGGATGGACCGGCCCGCCGCGGGGCGGAGGGGGTCTGTCCCGCGACGGGCCGGGGTCAGGGCTGGTAGGCGAGCCACTCCAGCAGGCCGGTGGAGAAGCCGGACCGGGAGGTGATGTTCAACCGCAGCCGGGTGGTGGTGACGGAGTCGAAGGTGGTGACGTTGTAGGTGTTGCCGGCCACCCCGCAGCTCGACTGGCCGGGCACGTTCGCGTACCCGCTACCGGTCCAGTACTGCACCTGGCAGGAGGCGGGTAGGTCGATGCCCTGGTCGTCGTCGAACCAGTACGTGGCGATCCGGTTCAGCGTGCGGGCCGACGGCCAGGTGTACTCGACCCACTGGGTGCCCTGCTGCGGCCAGTTGCCGTACGCCAGGTTGCTCCGGTCGGCCGAGTTCGCCGGTACGCCGCCGTTGTTCAGCGCCGCCAGGCTCTCCCAGGCCGAGACGTACGAGGTGGTGACGGTCGCCGAGGTGGCCAGGTTGGTGCCGGCCGGCGGCCCGCCCGGACCGGGGCCGGGACCGGGCCCGGTCTGCACCACCCGCTGCATGGTGCCGTCGGCGTTGAAGTAGAGCCGGTCCACCGCTACCGAGCGGCGGAAGTTGCCCCCGCCGGGCGCGTCGGCGGTGTGGTAGACGATGTACCACTGGCCGTTGAACTCCACCACGCCGGCGTGGTTGGTGGTCGAGGAGACCTGACCGAGCACGATGCCCCGGTGCGTCCACGGCCCCATCGGGTTGGTCGCGGTGGCGTACCGCTGGCAGGCGTAGCTGGACGAGGTGACGCAGCCGTTGGTGTCGTTGGCGGCGTACATCAGGTAGTAGAGGCCGTTGCGCTTGAACATCCACGGGGCCTCCCAGAAGTTGGTCAGGCCCTGCGGCGTGACCACCGGCCCGTCCAGCTCGATCATGTTCGACTTCAGCCGGGCCGCCCGGGCACCCCAGTAGCCACCCCAGTAGATGTACGCCTGCCCGTCGTCGTCGACGAAGACCGTCGGGTCGATGTTCAGCCCGGAGGAGTTCGGGGTGCTGTCGCTGATCAGCGGCCCGCCCTTGGCGTCGGTGAACGGGCCGAGCGGGCTGTCGGCGACCGCGACCCCGATGTCCATCCAGCCGGCGCCCCGGCCGTTGACCGAGGTGTACCAGTAGTAGCGGCCGTTGCGCGGCTCGACCTCGCTGGCCCAGGCGTCCGCGCCGGCCCATCCGAAGGTGGCGATCGAGGCCCGGGCACCGTGCTGGGTCCAGGTGTTGGCGTCGGTCGAGGAGAGGACGTGCCACTCCCGCATCCGGAAGTTGTTGTCCCCGACCGGCGCCTCGTCCCGGCCGGCGTAGATGTACATGGTGTTGCCGACGACCAGCGGCGCCGGGTCGGCGGTGTAGATGCTGGTGATGATCGGGTTCGCCGCCGAGGCGGGACCGGCCGGGATCGCCAGGCCGGCCCCGACCAGCAACCCGGCGACCCCGCCGGCCGCGACCCGGAACCATCGTCTGCTGCGCACTGTCTGCTCTCCTGTTCGGTGTGGGGGTGGTGGTCAGGCGGGACGGGCGGGGGGTCACTGGCCGGTCGAGTGCAGCTCGGCGACCTCGGCCGCGCTCAGCGCCCGGGCGTAGACCCGGAAGCCGTCCACCGCCCCGGCCAGGTAGGGGTCGCCGGCGTACTGCGACCGGCCGATCCAGTTGTTGGTGGTCGAACCGAGCGCGGACGGGCGTACCGTCAGCGCGGTGTTCCGGGCCACCTCGACGCCGCCCACGTAAAGCACGCCGGTGTTGCCGGTCTGGGTGACCGCGACGTGCGTCCAGGTGTCGACCGGCAGCGCGGCCGGGCCGTTGAGCTGCTGCTCGGCTCCGGCGCCGCCGGTGGTGACGGCGAACCGGACCGTGCCGGCGCTGCTCTGCGGGGTGAGGAAGAGGTACGTCCCGGTCCCGGTGCCGAAGTCGAAGACCCGGGCCCAGGTCGCGGCGGCGGTCCGGCGTACCCAGGTCGCGACGGTGAAGGCGGTGGCTCCGGCGAGCAGCCCGGCCGGCAGGCTGACGTGCCCGCTCGTGCCGTTCAGGCTGACCGCGTTGCCGGTCCGGCCGGTGGTCCAGCCGGCGCCGCCGGTCAGGGTGCCGGTCCGGCCGTTGCCGGTGGCGTCGGCGGCGGCGGTGCCGGCGGTCTCGTCGAACCGGTAGTGCGCGACGAACGGTGCCGGCGGGGTGCCGGTCACCGTCCAGTAGACCGTGTAGCGCTGGCCGTGCATCTGGTAGAACGGCAGCAGCGTGACCGTGCCGGTGCTGGCGGTCCCGGTGTACCGCAACGGGTTCGAGGTCGGGCGCAGACTGGCCGGGTCCAGGGTGGGCAGCGCGGAGAGGTTCGTCGTGCCGTACGCCCCGGCGAGCACGATCGGCCCGTGCCTGACCGCCTGCACGGTGCTGTTGTCCGGGGTCGCCTCCCGGGTCAGCGCCATCGGCAGGCTGATCTCGACCACGTCGCCGGAGGCCCAGCTCCGGTCGATCCGGGCGAAGTTGCCGGCGGGCACCCCGGGCTGCACCGCACCGTTGACCCGCACCTGCGCCCCGCCGGCCCAGCCGGGGATCCGGATCCGCAGGTCGATCCGGCCGGAGCCGGTCACGGTGAGCCGGCTCGTGGACGACTCCGGGAAGTTGGTCTCCTGCTGCACCGTGATCCCCCGCCCCGGCCAGACCAGCCGGGAGGCGGTGAAGAGGTTGACGTAGAGGATCTCGCCGTTGTGGAAGTAGACGCTGTCGGCGAGCTTGGTGTGCGTCTCCATGCCGGTGCCGTGGCAGCAGGTGAAGTTGCTGTAGTCGTTGCTGTAGGTCTTGGTCCCACCGGCCCGCAGCGGCACGTAGTAGCAGTGGAAGCCGTGCGACGAGTTCGGGTTCTGCGCCCCGATCAGGTGGTTCCAGAGCGCCCGCTCGTAGTAGTCGAGGTAGTCCAGCCGGGCCGGGTCGGTGCAGAAGAGCTGCCGGGTCAGCTTCAGCATGTTGTACGTGTTGCAGCACTCGCAGGTGCTGTCCGACAGCTCGCTGGCGATCCGGTTCGGCGCCTTGAAGTACTCCCCGTTGGAGTTGCCGCCGATCACGTACGTGTGCCGGCCGACCACGATGTCCCAGAAGTTGACTGCGATGTCGCGGTACCGGGTGATGCCGGTGGCGTGGTATTCGCGGATCGCGCCGAGGATCTTCGGGATCTGGGTGTTGGCGTGGTAGTTGTTCAGCGCGTCGGTGTTCGCGGCCAGCGGGTCGAAGATCTCCGCGTGGTCGAAGTAGCGGGCCGTGCTCAGGTGGTCCGGGTTCCCGGTGAGCTGGTAGAGGTTGGTCAGCACCTCGTTCATCCCGCCGAACTCGGTGTCCAGCATGTTCTGCCGCTGGGTCTGGCTCAGCCGGTCGTTGCGGAACTTGACCCAGGACGCCATCCGGGTCAGCACGTCGAGCGCCTGTGCGTTGCCGGCCAGCAGGTGCATGTCGAGCAGGCCCGCCATGATCTTGTGCAGCGTGTAGTACGGCGCCCAGACCTGCTGCCGGGCCTCCACCCGGTCGATGAAGCCCTCCGGGTACGCCGACAGGTAGCCGGCGTTGTACCCGGCGGCGGTGGCCCGGTTCTGGCAGATCGCCAGCTGCGCCACCAGGTAGTCGCCGCTGGTCCGGAACGCCGCCTGCCCGGTGTTCGCGTACGCCTGGGCCAGCGCGGTCAGCAGGTGTCCGGTGGAGTGGCCGCGCAGTTCGGTGCTGGGCGACTCCCAGCCGCCGCAGGGGGTCGCCGACGAGGAGAGCCCGTAGTTGAGCCGGAAGGTGTGCAGCAGTCGGTCCGGGTCGAGGAAGGTCAGGTACGCCTGGGTGCGGCCGGCGTTCGCCTGGAACGGGCCGGCGAGCAGGGTGACCGCGGAGAGCGGAAACGGGTACGCGGATACGCCGATGTCGGTCCGGGCGGCGGCGGCCGGCGCGGCCGGCAGCGTTCCGGCGACGGCGGTGCCGACCGCGACGGCGGCCCCGGTCTGCAACAGCGCGCGGCGGGACAGGGCGGAAGAGGGCATGGTTGGTCACCTCCGGGAACCAGGTCAGCACCACCCGGCTGCGGGTGCTGCTGCAAAGTGGCGCTGCCTCGGTCGGCCTGCTGGAGGTCAAGGCGCACGCCCAGCCGCCCGGCACCGGCCCGACCAACC